>NZ_CP071612.1:699545-1016818 GCF_017357245.1 Rhizobium bangladeshense
TTTTGGGCTCGATTTCATGATAACAGACCCGCAAGGGACGGTTCTCGCGCTGTTTCTGGTTTTCTGCCGGATCGGCGGCTGTGTGCTGGCCCTTCCGGGTTTTTCCTCGGCCCGCGTGCCCGAGCAGATGCGTGTCTTTATTGCCGTCGCCCTGTCGATCGCGGTCATGCCCCTGCTCTGGGACACTGTTTATCCGGCCGTCCACACCGGAACCGGAACCTATATCGGCCTGATTTTCAGCGAATCACTGATCGGCGTGATGTACGGCATGCTGGCCAGGATCTATACGCTCGGCATGCAATTCGCCGCGACGATCCTCGCCATGATGGTCGGCTATACCCAGCCGGGTTCTGCCGATGTCATCGAAGACACGCCCGAGACCAGCCTTTCCGCCTTCATCACCTTTGCCGGCATCATGATTCTCTTCATCATGGATTTCCACCACATCGTCTTTCGCGCCCTGATCGATTCTTACACGACAATGCCCTTCGGCGGCCTGGTGCAGATGCGCGCGACACTGATCTCCTTTACCGACACGCTGGAGCAGACCACCTACATCATGCTGCGGTTGTCGAGCCCCTTCCTGATCTACGGCCTGATCTTCAACGTCTCGATCGGCTTCATCAACAAGCTGGCGCCGCAGATCCCGGTCTATTTCATTTCCACGCCCTATCTGCTGATGGGCGGCCTCTTCCTGATTTACGTCTCGATTGCGGCGATGGTCAGCCAGTTCGGCCAATCCTTCGGCTCGATCTATATCGGGCGATGAGGCTGTCATGATCGAGAAGAGCCGTTCCCAAAAGCTCAAGCGTCTCCTGTCGGTACAGCGGCATATCGAAAGGATGGCGGAGAACGACCTGGCCGAAACAAGCCGTCAGCGCATCGAGGTCAATGCGGCGATGGATGACGTCATAGTCGCGCTTGGCTCGATGGACCCTGTCCACCACGCTTTCTCGCAAAATTATGCCGATCGATTCGGCAGGCTCAGCATCAAGGATCAGCAACTGACCGGCATGCAGCAGATCCACGAGATGCGGCTGACGCGTGAGCGGGCCAAGGCCGATCGGCTGGAAGAGGGCATGAAAGCGGCCCTCGATGCGGAGCGCCGAGAGGCAGACGACAATGCCGTTTACGATGTGATCGATCAGCAATTCGCAACACCAGCCTCCAGCAAGCTTCAAAAACCATAGTCGTTACGATCTTAATTCAGAGGATTGTAACGTGGCTATTTCGCCCCCCAGTGATCTGGTCCTGGACGTGGTTAAAGCCGCCGACCCCATGGAGGTTCAGGCGGCCCAGGAAAAGTTGAAGGCAAATCGCGCGGCCTTTGCCGCAACGAGCCTCGCCGAGAACGGCAAGGGTTTCACCAATACGGTCGACGTTCTCGATCAAATCGGCCAGAAGAGCGGCCTTGCGAACGTTCAGAATCGCACCAAGACCGAGGAGGTTCCGGAAAGCTACCGGAAGTTCGAGGCGATGGTGCTGCAGAATTTCGTCAAGTCGATGCTGCCGAGCGAAAGTGAAGAGGTCTACGGCAAGGGCGCGACCGGCGATATCTGGAAGGGCATGATGGCCGAACAGCTCGGCAACACCATGGCCAAGGGCGACGGCATCGGCATCGCCAAGCAGATGTACAGCGAACTTCTGCGCCGCCAGGAAGGCAGGGTCGTCAATGCCTCGACTGATAATGATGATCGCAATACCGCGCTCAGCATGATCGATGACTTCCAGCGCAAGACCTTCGGCACGCCGACCGCCGATTCCAAGATCGATAGAACAGGATGATGTTGGACCTGTTGGCCTAAAATCTGATTCCTATTCTAAATTAAATAGTTAAGCATGATATTGCCGAAAACCGCGCACACTTTCGGCATCGTGCTCTAAGCGACGCATAACCGAGGGTACAATGGAAATAGTTTCGAACGAATACAGGATTAAATCCGTTCTCGGACGTCTCGAGATGATCATCGACAATGAGAACACCCGGATCGGCAACGACCCGCAGTTCGATCTCAAGGTCTCCAACGCCCACAAGAGCCGCTGCCTCTACGAGCTGTCGATGCTTTTCCGCGATACAGATCCGGCCGAGCTTGCGGCTGCCCATCTTGATCAACTGCACGGCCTGAAAAAGAAGCTGGTTCTTAACGCCCGGCGCGTCGAGGCACATCTCGAAGCGGTTCGTGCCGTTGCCGACCTGCTGAAGAATGCGGTTCAGGACGCCGATGCCGACGGCACCTATTCCCAGGAACAATTCGCCGCGCGTGGAAACTGATGGTCAAGCTCGTCCTCACCGGTATCTGGGTTTGCGCCATCACCTTGGCCTCGGTCTATTTTTCGGTGTACCTGGCGACGGCGCCGGCACCCGCGATAACGGATTCCAAGCAGAGCGCGCTCGAACTGGTGAAGGGTGAAACGATCACCGTGCCGTTTATCTCAGACGGCGCGGTCACTGGTTATTTCCTCGGCCGTATCTCCTTCATGATGAACAAGGACATGTTGAAGGGCGTAACCTTGCCGCTGACCGAGATGACGACCGACCAACTTTTCAGCCTTCTCGTCGGCAACAAGATGATCGACCTCACTCGCATCAAATCCTTCGACCCGAAAGCCTTCCGCGAGCAGATCAAGAAGGGCATGAACGAGCGCCTCGGTGGCGAGTATGTCGCCGACGTTATGCTGGAGCAGCTCGACTATCTCTCCAAGCAGGAGATCAAGCAAAATGCTGCCGGTGAGACGAAGAAGCTCGGCGCCCCGGTCAAGATCGTCGAAGGCGCGCCCGCTGAGGGTGCGCCGGCTCCAGCCGCCCATTGAAACAATGGAGCACGTGCGCAACCGTGTGCGGCGGTTTTGCGATAACCACCTGCCAAAAAACAAAGGTTAAAGCGCGAAGAGCGAATCTGAACGATCGCGACGCGGTTTAGATGCACAAACGGCGCCTTCGGGCGCCGTTTCCCGTTCGGCCGTATTGGTTAACAAACTACTTATGCGAGCATAAAAATCTAAGGAATTTTCCTAAGGGTTGTTTGAACCCATCCTGCTATATCAGGCGGCACAGCTTGGCATGCGCCGTTTCCGTGATCGGGGCGACGCCGTTCCATGCCTGACGCGACCGGTCCTTTCGAAGACCTCCGGGGTGCGGAATATGGGCTTGTTTTCCGGGATGTCGGGCGCATGACGCACCCTCGGCAGGAGGTAGGAATGAACTTGATTGCAAACTTCGCGGTGCTTGCGTCGCGGCGGACGATCTTCGATCTGCCGGTCTGCGATCTCGGCTGGGACGATGCCCTCGTTTTTATCAACGAGCTGGCCTCCATTCCTGTCGGCCAGACCGTGGTTTGCTTCGTCAACGCCCATAACATGCTGACGGCGTTGGGTGACGATGAATATTACCGGATCATGTCGCACAATCTGGTGCTGCCGGATGGCATCGGTCTTAACATCGCCTCGCAGATTGCCCATGGTGCGCCGTTTCCCGCCAATCTGAACGGCACCGATTTCGTGCCGGCTTTCCTCACCTTCATGGAGGCCCCGCGCCGCATCGGCCTTATCGGCGGCAAGCGCTCGGTCGTCGATGCGGCGGCGGAAAATTTCCGCAAGCACACGCCCTGGCATGAATTTGTCGTTATTTCCGATGGCTTTTTCGACAAGGTCGATTCCACGGATGTCATCGAGGAAGTCGAGCGCCAGAAGCTCGATATTCTGATCGTCGGCATGGGGACGCCGCTGCAGGAGAAATGGGTTCACGACAATATTCGAGCCGACCATGCGCGCCTGGTGCTCACCGTCGGCGCTCTCTTCGACTTCGTCTCCGGCGCCGTTCCGCGGGCGCCGAAGACCGTGCGGATGATGCGCCTGGAGTGGGCCTATCGCCTGATACAGGAGCCTGCGCGCCTCTGGCGGCGCTACGTCGTCGGCATTCCGGTCTTCCTCTTCCATGTCCTGCGCTATCGCTTCCGCCGGCGCGAAAGAATTCTCAGCCACCCGGAAGAGCAGCGTAGCGTCGTGCAGCCGCCGGCCGAACGCAAGAAGGCGAGCTGAGCCTGCGGCGCCCACGCGTTCCTGGCGCGCAGACACTGCGATCGACATTTAAAATCGGATCGCAATTCTTGCCCGCCGCAGTTAACGATTTCTTTGCCATGAATGTTTAGTGTCGCTTAATCATCTGCAACGCGCGCGGATGAGCGAACTCGGCCATCATGTGCATGAGATGTGGCGCAAATGTACGATATCAGGGCCAGAAGCAGCTTTCAGGATCGCGCAGCCGCGGGGCAGCGTCACTTTGACGATGCCTATCGCCTACCGCGGACGAAGGGGGCAGATATCGCCTCGCCCGAGGCCGAACTCTTGCGCGCCATCGGCCGCGCGCTGGAAGAGCAGCGCGCAAAAGCGGCCGGCCCGGCGCCGCTCGTCGACCGCATCGAAACCATCCTTGGCAATCGCCTGCAGGCCGCCAACGACATCGGCAGTCCTCTTGCGCCGGGGCCGGCCGGTCATGCAGAGCCGAGCGCTGCGATCGAAGAACCGGCAATTCCCCTTCAACCGCTCACCGCAATTCGTGGAGACCTTGCTGGGCCCCGACCGGCACCGCCGCGTCGGCGCGCCGGTCGCTTTGGCCTCGTCATGACGGTGGTTGCCGGGACGATTCTCGGCGCGGGCCTGTCGTCGACGATGCCGGTCTCGCCGGCCCTCTACCGGGCCGAGACGACGCTCGCGGTAAAGACGGATGCGGCAAGCCGCGCCGCCTTCACGCAGGCTGCGGCGAAGGGGCTGCTATCGGGGCGCATGGTGGCCTCGACGGTCGCTGCGCTGAAACTTGATCGCGATCCGGAGTTTGCCGGCTCCAGTGCCAATGCTCTCGGTGTTGCGTTCGATCTCCTCTCGGCCACCGGTGCTGCAGCCGATCCGGCCTCACGCGCCGAGGCCACGCTGAAACAGGCGATCGAGATCGTGCCCGATGCCGTCGCCGGCACGATCCTCGTCAGGGTGACGACCGGCGACAGCGGCAAATCCATGCGTATCGCCGCACGGCTTGCCGAAGCGGTTTCCGCAGGCAGCGGCCGCGGCCGGAGCGCTGAAACCGACGCCGCTCTACGCAAGGCCTATGACGAGGCGAAGGCGGAGCTTGCCGCCTTCACGGCAAAGAGCGGCGAAGGCAACGTCAAGGTCGCGATCGATCTTCGCCGTCAGATCGACCGGCTCGACGCCGATCTGAAAGAGGCAGACCAGAACATTCTCGCCGCCAAGGCGCAAGCCGACCGGTTGAAGGCGGCGAAGCTTGCGGGCGTGCTGGATGGCTCGCTCCCCTCCGATATGCTCTCGCCGGCGCTGCAGGACTGGCGCGACAAATATGCGGTCGCAAGGACGACGCTTGCGCAGCTTTCGGCCGAGCTCGGCCCGCGCCATCCGCGCCTGTTGCAGCAGCAGGCCGAAACGGAGGGTCTCAAGGAGAACATGGGAAGGGAGCTTGCCCGGCTTACCCAACTCGCCAATGCCGCTGCCAAAGCTGCGGTCGATGCGCGCAAGAGCCTGAACGACCGTCGCAACACGCTGATCGCCCAGAGCCGCGATACCGGCGTCGATCTGTCACGGTTGATCGAGCTACGCGAGAAGGCGAGTGCAGCGCGCTCGCGGCTGGAGGACGCTGGGCCCGCATCGGGGGCAGCCGACGGTGGTGATATGACCGTGCTGAAGCCGCCGCTGGCGTCGACCGTATCGGCAACGAATAGTCTGACCGGCCGCGCGCTGGCCGGAGCCGCCGCAGGCTTGGCAATTGGTCTTGCCCTGGCTTTCCTGCTGTCCTTGCGCAAAGCCGTTGCTGTTCCCGCATCGGAAATGCCCGTGCCACCGTCCGTCCCGTCTCCGCCACCGTCGCCCGTGCCGGCGGCGGTCGATGAGATCGAAGTGCTGCGCTCCGAGATCTCAGGCCTGCGGGACCGGCTTAGGTTTCATGTAATGGAAACGCGGCAGCCGCTGCGTTGACGATCCATTTCCTTGCAAGTTTGATATTGCCTTGCCGCTTTCCGACAGGATAGGGCGTTAGCGGGCATTTGACGCTCGTCAACTATCCCTAGATTGACGCGAAACAGGGCGGAGAGACGCGTGACGACAGTAATCGACGGCAAGAACGTAGCTGCATCCGTAATTCAGACGGTCAAGAGTGCGACGGCGGCGCTGGAAAAGATGAGCGGCGTCACCACCGGCCTTGCCGTCATCATTGTCGGCGACGATCCGGCAAGCCACGCCTATGTGGGCTCCAAGAGCCGCATGGCCAAGGAATGCGGTTTCAAGTCCGTCCAGCACACGCTGCCTGTCGAGACGAAACAGGAGGAACTGGCAAGCCTCGTCGCCACCCTCAACGCCGATCCTTCGATCCACGGCATCCTCGTGCAATTGCCTTTGCCGAAGCCGCTCGACAGCGAGCCGATCATCCAGTCGATCCTGCCGGAAAAGGATGTCGACGGCCTGAGCGTCGTCAATGCCGGCAAGCTCGCCACCGGCGATCTGAAGACCGGTCTGGTCTCCTGTACGCCGGCCGGCGCCATGGTCTTCGTCCGCCGCACCCACGGCGAGGATCTCTCCGGCCTCAACGCCGTGGTCATCGGCCGCTCCAACCTGTTCGGCAAGCCCATGGCGCAATTGCTGCTCAACGCCAATGCGACGGTGACGATCGCCCATTCGAGAACCAAGAATCTCGCCGAGGTCTGCCGCAACGCCGACATTCTGGTGGCCGCCGTCGGCCGGCCGGAGATGGTCAGGGCTGATTGGGTCAAGCCCGGCGCGACGGTGATCGATGTCGGCATCAACCGCGTGCCGGCTCCCGACAAGGGCGAGGGCAAGACCCGGCTCGTCGGCGACGTCGCCTTTGCCGAGGTCTCCACCGTCTCCGGCACCATCACGCCGGTTCCAGGCGGCGTCGGGCCGATGACCATCGCCATGCTGATGGCCAACACCGTCATCGCCGCTCATCGCGCCGCGGGGCAGACGCCGCCGCAGTTCTGATTGCAACGCAAGCCGCTAAAGAGCGTCGTATGAAATTCGATTCATCCGACGCGCCTTTAGCCCCTGTTGTTCGAAACTTTTTGCTGGTCGCGAATTCGCATCTCTTCGACTGCTTTACCATAGCTCAGCCATGACAGCTTCGCGCCGCCTTCTCGGTCATAGAGGCAATTGTTGCCGCTCCCCGAAAGAGGCCATAGCATTGGTTTGACGAGACGACATCTGTGCGCCATGTGTGGACGTCGGCTCTCGTCGGCTTAATCGACTTGGGACGAAGGCGATCAAGAACGAGCACATGGTTCGAGTTCAGCACATGGCTCCAGTTCATCGTTGGCGGGCGAAAGCAGCTTTTACTTTCTAAGCTGAGGTAGTCCGGACAACGCGGAGTAGCGGTACTTTGCCCTGGCCGTTGGACCACAGCCCCAGGCTGTCCTCAACAACACTTGAACGTCTGTCAGAATTGCAAAAAGTGTGTATATTAGACAAATGAGAACAATCAGTTGTCGATACCGATCGCGAAAAGGTTGGGAAGTCTTCTTCTTCAACTATGCAGACTAGGGAGAATTCGACAACAATCCAGGGAGGAAGAACAATGAGCAAAAAGGCAGTATCGCGTCGAGAGTTGCTGGGAGCATCTACGCTTGTTGGAGTAACCGCAGTTGGGGCTCTTGCCGCCCCGGCGGTGCTGGCCCAGGCACCCACCGTCATTAAAATGCAAACATCCTGGCCAGCGTCGGACATCTGGATGGATTTTGCCCGCCTGTACGTCGAACGGGTCGAACGAATGTCCGGCGGACGCCTGAAGTTCGAACTAATGCCTGCCGGTACGGTCGTCGGCGCGTTTCAGGTGCTCGACGGCGTCAACGACGGCGTGATCGACGCAGCCCACACCGTTCCCGTCTATTGGTACGGAAAGCACAAGGCAGCTTCCCTCTTCGGTACCGGGCCGGTATTCGGCGGCAGCGCAACCACCATGCTTGGATGGTTCCATCAAGGCGGCGGCAAGGATCTCTACCGAGAACTCACCCAGGACATCATGGGGCTGAACATTTATGGCTTCTATGGCTTCCCGATGCCCGCGCAGCCGTTCGGCTGGTTCAAGAACCCGGTCGCGACCGTGAACGACATCAACGGCCTCAAATATCGGACGGTCGGGCTCGCCGCCGATCTCATGCAGAATATGGGCATGAGCGTCGCTCAACTTCCGGGCGGCGAGATCGTGCCGGCAATGGAGCGAGGTGTCATCGACGCCTTCGAGTTCAACAATCCCTCCTCTGACATACGGTTTGGTTCGCAGGATGTCGCCAAGAACTACATGCTGTCGTCCTACCATCAAGCGAGCGAATCTTTCGAGTTCCTCTTCAACAAGGATGTGTTTGACGACCTTCCCGCCGATCTGCAGGCGATCCTGGAATATGGCGTGGAGGCCGCAAGCACGGCGATTACAGCGTCCGCGATGGACAACTATTCAAGCGACCTTCAAAAACTCCAGGCCGAACATGGCGTGACCGTGCACCGCACTCCAAAGGAAATCCTGGATGCGCAACTGAAGGCCTGGGATGCGATCATCCCGACGCTTGAAGCGGATGCATTCATGAAGAAGGTGCTCGACAGTCAGCGGCAGTGGGTGGAGAGGGTCGTGTACTACGAATTGATGAACTCCGCCGATCTCGCACTCGCCTATGAGCACTATTTCCCTGGAAAATTGAACCTCGGAAAATAGATGGTGAAGGCCCGGTATTTCCGGGCCTCGCCCCTCATCGAGGTTAGGGAGGCGCTTGCATGCTCCGTTACATTGCATTCGCCGACGATTTGTCGGCGTGGTTCGGCAAGGTGTTCGCGTGGGGGATACTCATCATGGCCTTCGGCGTCGGCTATGAGGTTGTTGCACGCTACCTCTTTCGCGCGCCGACCCCCTGGGCCTTCGATCTGAGCTACATGCTCTATGGAGCGATCTTCATGATGGCGGGAGCGTATACCCTCTCGCGTGATGGCCATGTGCGCGGCGACTTCATCTACCGGCTCTGGAAACCGCGGATGCAGGCCAGGCTGGAACTGGTGTTGTACTTCATCTTTTTCTTTCCCGGTATAACCGCGCTTGTGTTCTCGGGCTGGAAATATGCCGCACGCAGTTGGCGCTATCTGGAGGTCAGTTCCAACAGTCCCGCCGGTGTGCCGATCTTCGAGTTCAAGGCCGTGATCGTCGCCGCCGGCATTCTCCTGTTCCTGCAGGGCGTGGCGCAAGTCTTCCGCTGCATTCTCTGCATAAGGACGGGCGAATGGCCGAAGCAGGCCGAAGATGTCGAAGAACTGGAAAAGGTACTACTGGAAACAAAAAGCCTGGACGTGCTCAAGTCCGAGGACGAGGGTTTCCTTCCGTCGCGGGAACTTGACGCTGGACGTGAACCACGGGATCGGGACGCTCAATGACGGATGCACATATCGCCGTCGGGATGCTCCTCATCCTGATCCTCGCCATCTTCCTCGGCTTTCCGGTGGCGTTCACCTTGATGGCTCTGGGTGTCGGCTTCGGATACTATGCCTATTTCGATGCCGGCCGGATGTGGCGCGGCTATGACCGCGCGCTCGAATCCGGCGGCGATGCCTTTACACTGGCGGAGACCTGGATCGGCGGTTTCTTCAACAACCGGATCTTCGATCTGTTCGTCAACCAGACCTACTCGGTCATCCAGAACGACGTGCTGACGGCTATCCCGCTGTTCCTGTTCATGGGCTACATCGTCGAGCGAGCCAACATCGTCGATCGGCTGTTCACGACGCTATTCAGCGTCACGCGCCAGGTGCCCGGCTCGATGGCGGTCGCGGCCCTGGCCACCTGCACACTCTTTGCCACGGCAACCGGCATCGTCGGGGCCGTGGTGACGTTGATGGGACTGCTCGCCCTACCAGCGATGCTGAAGGCAAAATATGACGTGCGCTACGCGACGGGCGTGATCTGCGCGGGCGGCACGCTCGGGATCCTGATCCCGCCTTCCATCCTGCTGATCGTCTATGCGGCCACCTCCGGGATCTCGGTCGTCCGAATGTACGCGGCGGCGCTCCTGCCCGGCCTCGCCCTGGCCGGGCTTTATCTCATCTATGTCGTGGTGCGAGCAATCCTGCAGCCGCAACTGGCGCCGCGGCCAACGAAAGAAGATGTGGGCGAGCACACGCCGGTCCAACTCGCCTGGATGATGCTTACATCCTTCGCGCCGCTCGCCTTTCTGATTCTTGCGGTGCTGGGTGCCATTCTCTTTGGCCTGGCGACGCCGTCGGAAGCCGCCGCAATCGGCGCATTGGGGGGACTGGCGCTTGCTGCGGCCTATCGGGCGCTGACCTGGCAGCGACTGAAGGAGTCGGTGTATCTGACGGCGCGAACGACCGCGATGGTCTGCTGGTTGTTCGTCGGTTCGGCGACCTTCGCATCGGTATTCGCCTATCTCGGCGGCCAACAGTTCATCAGTGACTTCGTGACCGGCCTGGACATGTCGCCGCTGATGTTCCTGATCCTGGCCCAGATCATCATCTTCCTTCTCGGCTGGCCTCTGGAATGGACTGAAATCATCGTCATCTTCATCCCGATCTTCATTCCGCTGCTGCCGCATTTCGGGATCGATCCGCTGTTCTTCGGTATCCTCGTGGCAATCAACCTGCAGACGGCCTTCCTATCACCACCCATGGCGATGTCGGCATACTACTTGAAGGGCGTCTCGCCTCCGCATGTCAAACTGACCGACATCTTCCGCGGCATGATGCCCTATATGTTGATCGTCATTCTCTGCATGGTGATCATCTATCTGTTCCCGAGCATCGTCTACATGCTGCCGAATTTGCTCTATGGAGGACAGAGATGACGCAGTGTCTGGCCCATTCCGAAAGGATAGACCGATGAACAGAAGCCGGTTTTTTGCAATATTTGCATTCGGGACGCTTGTCGCGTTCTGCGCAGTCATCCTGGCGTTTGTTCCACGGTTCGATTTGGCCGCTGCACTGCTGATCGGGATTGTCCCTGCGGGGTACGACATCTGGGATCAGCTCTTTCGGCGACGCCCGTCGAAATCGTCTGGATAGACTGCAATCGTTCAACCGCCGCCCTTTCGTGACGGCAATCCGCTGCAAAAAGCCCCTTCGTCCATCGACCTACGGGCTCTTGGCTTGGAAATTGATCACCCATGGCCCCTCCCTGTGAAAGCGAGAGGCACCGTCGTTACGCGAACTTCCTGTTAACGGGTCGCCGCTTTACCTGGGGTCGCGCTAGCTCTTCTCCGGACTTGCCAAACAGAGAATGCTCTATGTCTGCGGGGCAGGGCCGGTCGAGGCCCTGACGATCAGTTCGGTTTTCCACAGCTCCTGGTCGGGGAAGGGGCCGCCCTGTTTCACTGTGCCGATCAGCCGCTGCGCGATGCGGACGCCTGCCGACCGCAGCGAGGAGCGTGTCGTCGTCAGCGGCACCGAGAAGTTTTCCGGCTTCAATAGCGGCAGCACGTCGTCATGGGCGATCAGCGAAATGTCGTCGCCGAGCCGCAATCCCGCCTGGTTGACCGCGCGGATTGCCCCGAGCGCCATCACCGTGCTGGAGCAGAGGATCGCCGTCGGCCGCTCCGGAAGCTGCAGGAACCTTTCCATCGCCAGCAGGCCCTGTTCGTCCGTCATCAGCGCGTGGTTCATGCAATGCTCCTCGAGCGTGAGGCCGCGTTCGGCAAGGGCTGAGATGACGCCGTTCCTTCTGCGGATGGCGAAATCGAGATGCATTGGACCGTTCATCAAGGCAAAGCGCGTATGGCCGAGCTGCAGCAAGAGCCGCGTCGCGTCGTAGAAAGCCCCTTCGTTATCAATGTCGAGATAGGGATAATCCGGCTCCGCGCCGAAGGAGCGGCCGTGCACGACATAGGGCATGGAGAGCGATTTCAGCATGGCGAGCCGCGGGTCGTGAGCGCGCATATAGGCAATGAACAGCGCGTCGACATTGCCGCTGATCGCAAGCCGCCGGAGCGCCGCTACCTCATCATCCGGGTCGGACGGCATGATGACGAAATGGAAATCATGGCGCACGGCCTCCTCGCCGAGCCCAGCCAGAAATTCGCCGAAATGGACGTCGGATTGGTGGCCCGGCGCCGTCGGCATGACGAGGCCGATCGAGCCTGCCTTGCCGGTTGCGAGCCGCTGGGCAGCCTTGTTCGGCCGGTATCCGGTTTCCTTGACGGCCTGAAGCACGCGCTCCCGAGTCGCTTCATTGACCTCGGGATAGCCGTTCAGCGCCCGGCTCACCGTCGTCTGCGAAAGCCCAAGCATTTCCGATAGCTGTTTGAGATTCACCTGCTATGCTTCCTCCCGGCCCGCCCTCAGCCGCCTTAAAAGGCCTCCCGCCTTTAAATGGCATCCAAAGCGCTTTCAATTATGTATCATCTCGAGCGCTTGACTCAAGAAAAATCGCTCCATATTTCCACGATAGGCGCTGCTGCGCCGGGATATTTCCTGCGCTCGGGAGGGATTTTCGCGAAATGACTTGACTTCATTCCACCGAAAGTGAAATGAGTTGGGTGTCAAAGCGCTTTGAAATTTCTTTCTTAAGGAAATTCGGCGCGGTTGGGATTGTGATGGGAGGTTGATCACATGAAAAAGTCATTTTTGATGGGCGTTGCCGTTGCGGCGCTCTTTGCTGGAGCTGCGTCCGCGGCCGATCTGAAATTTGCCCCTGGACAGGATTCCAAATTCAACTGGAAGAGCTATGACGAGTTCAAGGCCGCGCATGCCGATCTGAAGGGGCAGCCGCTGACGATCTTCGGGCCGTGGCGCGGAGAGGATGAGGCGTTCTTCATGAGCGTTCTCGCCTATTTCACCGAAGCGACCGGGGTCGACGCAAAGTACTCTTCTTCCGAAAACTACGAACAGCAGATCGTCATCGACACGCAGGCGGGCTCGCCGCCGAACATCGCCATTCTGCCGCAGCCGGGCCTTCTGGCCGATCTCGCCAGCAAGGGCTTTCTGACGCCGCTCGGTGACGACAATTCCAAATGGATCAAGGACAATTACGGCGCAGGCGACAGCTGGGTCGGTTACGGCACCTACAAGGGCAAGGATGGCAAGGAAGCTTTCTATTCCTTCCCTTACAAGGCCGACGTCAAGTCGCTCGTCTGGTACGTTCCGGAGAATTTCGAGGAAGCCGGCTATAAGATTCCGACGACCATGGAAGAGCTGCATGCCCTGACCGACCAGATCGTCAAGGACGGCGGCGTTCCCTGGTGCATCGGTCTTGGCTCCGGCGGCGCCACCGGCTGGCCGGCGACCGATTGGGTCGAGGACATCATGCTGCGCATGCAGCCGCCCGAAGCCTATGACAAGTGGACGACCAACGAGCTGAAGTTCACCGATCCGGCCGTCGTTGCCGCGATCGACGAGTTCGGCAAGTTCGCCAAGAACGAGAAATATGTCGATGGCGGCGTGGCTGCCGTGGCTTCGACCGATTTCCGCGACAGCCCGAAGGGCCTCTTCGCCGTTCCGCCGAAGTGCTACATGCACCATCAGGCCTCGTTCATTCCGTCCTTCTTCCCTGAGGGCACGAAACTCGGCCAGGATGCCGACTTCTTCTACATGCCGACCTATGCCTCGAAACCGGAACTCGGCAAGCCGGTTCTCGGCGCCGGCACGCTCGTCTCGATCGCCAAGGATTCGAAGGCGGCTCGTGCCTTCATCGACTTCCTGAAGACCCCGATCGCGCACGAGGTATGGATGGCGCAATCGAGTTTCCTCACGCCATACAAGAGCGTCAGCACCGAGGCTTACGCCAATCCGCAGATGAAGAAGGAAGGCGAGATCCTGACTTCCGCCACTACCTTCCGCTTTGACGGTTCCGACCTGATGCCGGGCAAGATCGGCGCCGGCGCCTTCTGGACGGGCATGGTCGATTTCGTCGGCGGCAAGTCCGCCGAAGAGGCGGCCGGCGAAATCCAGAGCGCCTGGGACGGCATCAAGTAATCAGTCAGATATGCCGCCGGTTTGCCGGCGGCATGGCCTGCATGACTGGCCGGGCTCGCCAACAGCCCGGCCATCGCAGGAATATTGTGATTGGGCAATACGAATGGATTGACGGTGACCGGCCTTGACCCGTCAGAATGAACGTCGATCGGAATAGATCAGGGGAAGCAGGGGAGGGACGAAATGCTGTCGCAGATAGTGTCCGCTTTGGTCGTCGTGTTCGTCGCCGTTGTCGCGTGCTCGGCCTATTTCTATTTTTCCAACAAGATCCTGGATCTCGCATTGCCGGTGAGCGACGGCGACGTGCGCGCCGCATCGCGCAATCTCAACCGCCGCGCTGTCATCCGGCCATGGCTGTTTCTCGGCCCGGCGCTCTTCCTGCTTTTCGTCTACCTCGTCTATCCCGTCGTTGCGACCTTCATTCTCTCCTTTTATGACCGTACCGGTCTGCAGTTCGTCGGTATCGCCAACTATAAATGGGCGATTGGCGACCGCGAATTCCGCCAGTCGATCTTTAACAACATCCTCTGGCTCGCCGTCGTGCCGGCCGCCTGCACCTTCTTCGGCCTCGTCATCGCGGTAATGACCGATCGCATCTGGTGGGGCAATATCGCCAAGAGCATCGTCTTCATGCCGATGGCGATCTCCTTCGTCGGTGCCTCGGTCATCTGGAAATTCATCTATGAGTATCGCGGCGGCAACGACGTTCAGATCGGCCTCTTGAACGCCATCGTCCAGCTTTTCGGCGGCACGCCCGAAGTCTGGATCTCGGTTCCCTTCTGGAACAACTTCTTCCTGATGATCATCCTGATCTGGATCCAGACCGGTTTCGCCATGGTCATCCTGTCGGCCGCGCTGCGCGGCATCCCCGAGGAGACGATCGAGGCCGCCGTCATCGACGGCGCCAATGGCTGGCAGATCTTCTGGCGCATCATGGTGCCGCAGGTCTGGGGCACCATCGCCGTCGTCTGGACGACGATCACCATCCTCGTCCTCAAGGTCTTCGACATCGTGCTGACCATGACCAACGGCCAATGGCAGACGATGGTGCTGGCGAACCTGATGTTCGACTGGATGTTCCGCGGCGGTGGCGATTCCGGCCGAAGCGCCGTCATCGCCATCATCATCATGCTCGCGGTCACGCCGATCATGATTTGGAACGTGCGCCGTGCCAATCGCGAACTGAAGGGCCATTGAGATGACCGCTGTCGGAAGTTACTTCAAGATCGGCCCCGCCCGCCTCTTCGTTCACCTCGCCGTTCTGCTGATCGTCATCATCTGGCTGATCCCGACGCTCGGCATCTTCGTCAGCGCGTTGCGCGACAAGGACCAGATCGTCGTCTCCGGCTGGTGGACAGCCTTCGTCGGCTCGACGCAGACCGTCGCCGTGCGCCTGGGCACGCCCGACCAGCAGCGGCAGGAAGGCGCCAACTACGTCATCTCGGGCAATGTGCTGGAAGGGCAGACCGGCCGCTCGGTAAAAGCCTTCGGTAACCGCGTGCAGCAGCCGGCCGCTTTCGACGCCGGTATGACCGCCGATCTCGGCGACGGCGAAACGCTGCAGATCAACAGCGACGGCAGCTATCGCTACATGAAGAACACGGCCTTTTCGCCTGACGAGCGGCCGCGGCGCATCTACGTGTCCGTCTCAGCGCCGCCGGAATTCACGCTGCAGAACTACAATACGGTTCTAACCGGCGAAGGCATCGGCCAGTCCTTCATCAATTCCCTGACGGTGACGATCCCGGCAACGATCATCCCGATCCTGATTGCCGCTTTTGCCGCCTATGCCTTGAGCTGGATGGAGTTTCCCGGCCGCGCGCTGCTGATAGCCCTCGTCGTCGGCCTCATCGTCGTGCCGCTGCAGATGTCGCTGATCCCGCTGCTGCGCCTCTATAACGAGGTCGGCAATATGCTCGGCCAGCCGTCGAAGACTTATCCCGGCATCTGGCTGGCGCATACCGCTTTCGGCATGCCGCTCGCCATCTTTCTGCTGCGGGCCTATATTGCCGGCCTGCCGAAAGAGATCATCGAATCCGCCCGCGTCGACGGCGCAAGCGATTTCGAGATCTTCACGCGCATAGTTTTGCCTTTGTCCTTCCCGGCACTCGCCTCCTTCGCCATCTTCCAGTTCCTGTGGGTGTGGAACGATCTCCTTGTCGCCATGGTCTTCCTCGGCACCGACAAGGATCACCTCGTGCTGACCGGCAGCCTGAACGCGCTGCTCGGCTCGCGCGGCGGCAATTGGGAGATTCTGACGGCGTCGGCCTTCGTCACCATCGTCGTGCCGCTGCTCGTCTTCTTCGGACTGCAGCGTTATCTGGTGCGTGGTCTGCTGGCGGGCTCGGTCAAGGGCGGCTGACCAATCCCCAAATGTGACGAACAGGATAACTTATGAACGTGGCTTCTCAATCGATCTTGACCGCCGACAAGGACTGGTGGCGCGGCGCGGTGATCTATCAAATCTATCCGCGCTCCTACCAGGATTCGAACGGCGACGGCATCGGCGACCTGAAGGGCATCACCGCCCGTCTGCCGCATGTGGCAAGCCTCGGCGTCGACGCGATCTGGATCTCGCCCTTCTTCACCTCGCCGATGCGCGATTTCGGTTACGACGTTTCCGATTACGAGAATGTCGATTCGATCTTCGGCACGCTGGTGGATTTCGACACCATGATCGCTGAGGCCCATCGCCTCGGCATCCGCGTGATGATCGACCTCGTCATCTCCCACAGCTCGGACCAGCACCCCTGGTTCGTGCAAAGCCGGTCCAGCAAGACCAACGCCAAGGCAGACTGGTATGTCTGGGCCGACGCCAAGCCCGATGGCTCGCCGCCGAACAACTGGCTGTCGATCTTCGGCGGTTCCGCATGGGCGTGGGATCCGACGCGCATGCAGTACTACCTGCACAATTTCCTGACCTCGCAACCGGACATGAACCTGCATAATCCTGAGGTGCAGGACCGGCTGCTGGATGTCGTGCGCTTCTGGCTCAATCGCGGCGTCGACGGCTTCCGCCTCGACACCATCAATTTCTATTTCCACGACCCGCTCTTGCGCGACAATCCCGCCCTTGCGCCCGAGCGGCGCAACGCGTCGACGGCGCCGGCGGTCAATCCCTATAATTTCCAGGAGCACATCTACGACAAGAACCGGCCGGAGAACCTTGCCTTCCTGAAGCGTTTCCGCGCCGTCCTCGAAGAGTTTCCGGCGATCGCCGCCGTCGGTGAGGTGGGTGACAGCCAGCGCGGCCTCGAAATCGTTGGCGAATACACCTCCGGCAATGACAAGATGCACATGTGTTATGCCTTCGAGTTCCTCGCGCCCGATCCGCTGACGCCGGAGCGCGTCGAGGAGGTGATGGAGGATTTCGAAGCCGCCGCACCCGATGGCTGGGCCTGCTGGGCCTTCTCCAATCACGACGTCATGCGTCACGTCAGCCGCTGGGGCGGACTGGTCGCCGATCATGACGCTTTCGCCAAGCTCTATGCCTCGCTGCTCATGACGCTGCGCGGTTCCGTCTGCCTCTATCAAGGCGAGGAACTGGCCCTGACGGAAGCCGATCTCGCCTATCAGGATCTGCAGGATCCCTATGGCATTCAGTTCTGGCCGGAATTCAAGGGCCGCGACGGCTGCCGCACGCCGATGGTCTGGGACAGCCACGTCGCCCAGGGCGGCTTTTCCACCGTCAAGCCCTGGCTGCCGGTGCCGGTCGAGCACATTCTGCGCGCCGTTAGCGTCCAGCAGGGCGATGAAACTTCGGTGCTGGAGCACTATCGCCGCTTCATCGCTTTCCGCAAGCAACACCCGGCCTTTGCCAAGGGTGAGATCGAATTCGAGGATGTTCAGGGCGATAGTCTGGTCTTCACCCGCGAATATGGCGACGAGAAGCTGCTCTGCATTTTCAACATGAGTCCGGCCGAGACCAGCGTCACTCTGCCTGCGGGAGAATGGCAGGCGTTGACGGGCCATGGCTTTATCAGCAACAACTATAGCGACAAGATCGATATTCCGGCCTGGGGGGCGTATTTCGCCCGTCTCGCCTAAGGATCAGGAGGGGAGAGAAAAATGACTGGACTGACACTGAAGGACATCCGCAAATCCTACGGTTCCGTGGATGTTCTCCATGGTATCGACCTCGATATCAAGCAGGGCGAATTCATCGTCTTCGTCGGTCCGTCCGGCTGCGGCAAGTCCACGCTTCTGCGCATGATCGCCGGCCTCGAGGCGATCACCGGCGGCGAGATGTATATCGACGGCCAGCTCGTCAATGACGTGCCGCCGTCGAAGCGCGGCATCGCCATGGTCTTCCAGTCCTACGCGCTCTATCCCCACATGACCGTCTACGACAACATGGCCTTCGGCATGAAGATCGCCGGCGAAAACAAGCAGGAGATCGAACGCCGCGTCCGCGCTGCGGCCGAGAGCCTGCAGCTGACCAAATATCTCGACCGGCTGCCGAAGGCGCTGTCGGGCGGCCAGCGCCAGCGCGTGGCGATCGGCCGCGCCATCTGCCGCGATCCCAAGGTCTTCCTGTTCGACGAGCCGCTGTCCAACCTCGATGCCGCGCTGCGGGTCGCCACTCGTATCGAAATTGCCCGTCTCAACGAGCAGATGGCCGATACGACGATGATCTACGTCACCCATGACCAGGTCGAGGCGATGACGCTCGCCGACCGCATCGTCGTCCTCTCCGCCGGCAATATCGAGCAGGTTGGCGCACCGCTGGAGCTGTACGAGCGCCCCGCCAACCTCTTCGTCGCGAAATTCATCGGCTCGCCCGCCATGAACATCATTCCCGCCACGATCGCGGAAACCGGCAGCCAGACGACCGTGACGCTGACCGGCGGCATGTCGGTGACATTAGATGTGGCGACCGACGCGTCCGAGAAGGGCAAGCAGGCGAGCTTCGGCGTCCGTCCCGAAGATCTGAGGATCGCCGACGGCGCCGACTATGTTTTCGAGGGCGAGGTGTCGATCGTCGAAGCGCTCGGCGAAGTAACGCTGCTCTATATCGAGGGCCTGGTTCCCGGCGAGCCGATCGTCGTCAAGCTGCCAGGCATCTACGATGTCCATAAGGGCCAGAAGATGCGTTTTGCCGCCGATCGGCAGAAGCTCCATCTCTTTGACGCGACCGGCCATACATACCGGAAATGAAGCGGCCATTTTTGGGGTGGTAATCCCAGGAATTGTGCACGGGCGGCCGAATTCTCACTTTCTGTTAAAGATCGGCTGCTACCTTTTCCTCATCGATTTATGAGGGGGATAAGCACGTGGCCGCTTCCAATCCGTCACAGCCAAGATCTCATTTCCTGAGCAAGGAAGAATCCTTCATGTATGACCGCGAGGCGCGGTTCAAGATGGAGGACACCATGAACGCCGCGCGCATCGAATATACGGAAAAGGGCGTCATGCATGCGGCTTCGCGCCGCTGCGATATTGTCCGCATCTCGATGAGCAGCGCGACACTCGCAATCCTGACCCAGTTCAACCTGCCGAAGCAGTTCTATCTGGACATTCCGGATGCCCGCATCACCAAGGTCGGCTGCCTGCTGATGAAGGTCAACGCCAACAACACGATCGAGGTCCGCTTCCTGCGTCTGCTGACGCAGAAGGAGCTGAACAAGATCTTCGTCTACAGCACCCACCCGGCGCACAAGGATTACGTCCTCGACATCCGCGCCTGACGGATAGTCTCGGACCGGTCATAGAAAAACCCGCGGGACGCTTCAGGCGCTCCGCGGGTTTTGTTTATTCAAACTAGAGCAATTCCAGGAAAAGTGCGAAGCGGTTTTCCGTCCGGAATTGCGCAAGAACAAAAGGCTAGAGCGGTTCTGCGCTTCGGTGAAAAGCTGAACCGCTCCAATGTCGCTTCAGTGGAAGAGCACGCTGGCGCCCTGATCCGAAGCGCCGACGGCACGGCGGAAAGGAGCGAAGAGCTCGCGGCCCATTCCGAATTCATTATCGGAGAGATCGATGCTCACCGGCTCGCGTTCGGCCAGATCAGCCGCATCGACGAGCACTTCAAGCGTGCCCTTGATCGCGTCGAGACGAATGATGTCGCCGTTCCTGATGCGGGCGATCGGGCCGCCGTCGACCGCTTCCGGCGTGACGTGGATCGCCGCCGGCACCTTGCCGGATGCGCCGGACATGCGCCCGTCGGTGAGCAGCGCCACGCGAAATCCGCGGTCCTGCAGCACGCCGAGCGGCGGCGTCAGCTTGTGCAGTTCCGGCATGCCGTTCGCCTTCGGTCCCTGGAAACGGACGACGGCGACGAAATCGCGGTTGAGCTTGCCTTCCTTGAAGGCGTCCTGCAGTTCCTGCTGGCTGTGGAAGACGATCGCCGGCGCTTCGATGACATGGCGCTCCGGTTTGACGGCGGAGATCTTGATGACAGCCTTGCCGAGATTGCCGCGCAGCATCTTCAGCCCGCCATTCGCCTGGAAAGGCGTCTCGATGCTGGAAAGCACCTTCGGATCGTGGCTCTTCTCCGGCGACGGCTCGCGCAGGACGTTGTTGTTTTCGCCGAGGCGGGCATCGACCGTATAGGCTTCGAGGCCCTGGCCGAAGACGGTGCGCACGTCGTTGTGCACCAGGCCGTGCTTCAACAGTTCCTTGATGAGGAAGCCCATGCCGCCGGCGGCTTGAAAATGGTTCACGTCGGCAAGGCCGTTCGGGTAGACGCGCGCCAGCAACGGCACGACTTCCGAAAGTTCGGCAATGTCCTGCCAGGTCAGCTGGATGCCGGCTGCCCGGGCCATGGCGACGAGATGGAGCGTATGATTGGTCGAGCCGCCGGTGGCATGCAGGCCGACGACGCCGTTGACGACGGAGCGCTCGTCGATCATCTCGCCCGCTGGCGTGAATTCGTTGCCGAGCGCGGTGATCGCCAGGGCCCGCTTGGCGGCTTCGCGCGTCAGTGCTTCGCGCAGCGGCGTGCCGGGATTGATGAAGGAGGACCCGGGCAAGTGGAAACCCATGATCTCCATCAGCATCTGGTTGGAGTTGGCGGTGCCATAAAAGGTGCAGGTGCCGGGACCATGATAGGATTTCGATTCCGCCTCCAGCAGTTCGGCGCGCCCGACCTTGCCCTCGGCAAAGAGCTGGCGCACACGCGACTTCTCATCATTCGGCAGTCCCGTCGTCATCGGGCCGGCGGGGACGAAGATCGACGGCAGATGGCCGAAGGACAGCGCCGCAATGACGAGGCCCGGGACGATCTTGTCGCAGACGCCGAGGAAGAGGGCGGCATCGAACATATTATGCGACAGGCCGACGCCCGCCGCCATGGCGATCAGGTCGCGCGAGAAGAGCGAAAGCTCCATGCCCGGCTGTCCCTGGGTGACGCCGTCGCACATGGCGGGCACGCCGCCGGCCACCTGGGCGACACCGCCTGCCTCGGCGGCCGCCTCACGGATGATCGCCGGGTAGGTCTCGAACGGCTGGTGGGCCGAGAGCATGTCGTTATAGGCGGTGATGATGCCGAGATTGGGTATGCGGTCGCCGGCGAGCGCGTCCTTTTCGGCGGGGGAACAGATCGCGAAGCCGTGGGCGAGGTTGGCGCAGCCGAGCACCGAGCGCTGCACACCCTTGGAAGCGGCGGCGCGCACACGTTCCAGGTAGCGCTCGCGGGTCGGCTTGGAGCGTTCGACGATGCGATCGGTGATCGCAGAAATGCGTGCATGAGCGGACATGGAAAATCCCTGCCTTATTCGTTGTCTCTATCTCTTTCGGCGGCTCCGGCCTTAATCCGGACCCGGTTCTGGGGCCGATCAGGGAGCCCAGTAGATCTCGACCGGGGAAGCGGCCCGGCGCAGAACGGCGCGGATCGGCATTTCTGCCTCGTCACCGCTGCCTTCCGCCTTGGCGAGAACGTCTTTTTTGCCTTCGCCCTCGATATGGAGCACCAGGAGTGCGGCATCCTGAAGACTGGAGAAGGTAAAGGTCAGGCGCGGCTCTCCGGCTCCTTCCGCCTCCATGGTGATGACGCTGCGCGGCGTCGACGCGTCGAGCGCCCGGGCAAGATTGCTGCCGCCGGGAAAGAACGAGGCCGTGTGGCCGTCGCCGCCCATGCCGAGGATGACGACGTCGAAGGGGATGCCGATTTCGGCGCTCTTTACCGTGGCAAGCCGGGCGGCCTCCCCGACCGAGGATGCTGGCTGATAAAGCGGCACGAAACGCGCCGCCTTCGCCTTGTTCTGCAAGAGGTTGGCATCGACCAGCAAATGGTTCGAGCGCGCATTGTCGGCCGGCACGAAACGTTCGTCAACCAGCGTGATCGTCACCTTGTCCCAGGCGATGTCGTGCGCCGAAAGCGCCTGGAAGAAGGCCTTCGGAGTCGAGCCCCCGGAAACGGCGATGGACGCCGCACCGCGGGCGGCGATTGCCGCCGACAGCTTATCGGCGACCTTCTCGGCGAGGCTGCTGGCGAGGTCTGCGGCACTGGCGAAGGAATGCAGGGTCGATGCCATCGATGTCGTCCTAGATGTCGTCATGCCAGGTGCGGCCGTCGCGCTCGATCAGCGCGATGGCCTGGCTCGGGCCCCAGGTGCCGGCCGTATAGCCCTGCACCTGCTGGCCGGTCGTTTCCCAACCCTTGAGGATCGGGTCCACCCATTTCCATGCGGCCTCGACTTCGTCGCGGCGCATGAACAGTGTCTGGTTGGAGCGGATCACGTCCATCAGCAGACGCTCGTAGGCGTCTGGATTGCGGACGTTGAACGCCTGGGCGAAGCTCATGTCGAGCGACACGTTGCGCAGGCGCATGCCGCCCGGACCCGGATCCTTGATCATCAGCGACTGCTTGACGCCTTCATCGGGCTGCAGGCGGATGATCAGCTGATTGGCGACGATGCGCCCGGCTGCCTGGTCGAAGATCGCGTGCGGGATCGGCTTGAAGGTGATGACGATCTCCGACATGCGGCCGGTCAGGCGCTTGCCGGTTCTGATATAGAAGGGCACGCCGGCCCAGCGCCAGTTGTTGATTTCCGCCTTGATGGCGACGAAGGTCTCGGTATTCGAGACGCCGCCTTCGAGTTCTTCGAGGTAGCCCTTGACCGGGCCGCTGCCGGAGGCGCCGGCGCGATACTGGCCGCGAACCGTCGCCTGCTCGACATTGGAGGCGTCGAGGGGCTTCAAGGCGCGCAGCACCTTCAGCTTCTCGTCGCGAACGGCTTCTGAATCCATCGACGAGGGCACTTCCATCGCCGTCAGGCAGAGCAGCTGCAGGATATGGTTTTGCACCATGTCGCGCAGCGCGCCGGCCGTATCGTAATAGCCGGCGCGGCCCTCGAGGCCGACCGATTCCGCCACGGTGATCTGCACATGATCGATGTAGTTGGCGTTCCACAGCGGCTCGTAGAGCGCATTGGCGAAACGCAGCGCCATCAGGTTCTGCACCGTCTCCTTGCCGAGATAGTGGTCGATGCGGAAAATCTGCTCTTCCTTGAAGACGCGGCCGATCGTGTCGTTGAGCTGCAGCGCCGAGGCGAGGTCGCGGCCGATCGGCTTTTCGACGACGATGCGGGTCGATCTGGTGATCAGCTTGTGATCGTGGATCTTTTGCGAAATGTCGCCGAAGATGCCGGGCGCGACCGCCAGATAAAAGGCGCGCACCCGGTCCCGGCTTTCGTCGAGCAGTTTCTTCAGCTGATCCCAGCCAGTATCGGTACGGGCGTCGACGGAGACGTAGTAGAGGCGAGCGCAGAACTTCTCCACCTCCGCTTCGTCATATTCCCCCTTCTTCAGGTGCTCCGTCAGCGCATCCTTGGCAAACTTGCGGTATTCTTCATGCGAAAGCGGGCTGCGCGAGGCACCGATGATGCGCGTCGGTTCCGAGAACTGACCCTCGATCTGGCGATGGTAGAGCGCAGGCAAAAGCTTCCGCTCGGCAAGGTCGCCGCTGCCGCCGAAGACGACGTAATCAAAAGGCTCAACGGGAATGATCTGGCTGCTCATGAGCTTGTCTCTCAATCAGGCTGGTTGGCGGCCCTTTTAATCTAATCGATTTAAAAAAGCCAGTGTGCAGTGCAATGAATCTGTCAGGCACCGGTTTTAGAGCGAATTCCCGGAAGAGGAAATCCGCAATCGGACTAAAACTTGTCGCGAAGCGCAAACCACGACAAGGCGAGGAAAAGCAACGGCGCCCGCATCCAGGCTCCGCCGGGGAATGCGGGAATATCGAGCGACTTGAACAGGTCGAGATCGCCGGATTTTCCGAGCACCGCTTCCGCGTAGAGCTTGCCACAGTAGTTTGACAGCATGACGCCATGGCCGGAATAACCGCCGATCGAGGTGACGCCGGGCATCACCTCCCGCACGAAAAGCTGGCGCGGCATGGTAATGCCGACGCTGCCTCCCCAGGCATGGGTGATCTCGATGTCTTTCAGGTCAGGATAGATTTCGCCGATCTGCCGACGGATATGCTGCGATATGTCTCGAGGATTGTCTGCCGTGTAGGCCTCGCGTCCGCCGAACAGCAGGCGGCCTTCGAATTTGCGGAAATAGCGCACGACGAAGCGCGAATCGGCGACAGCCTCGCCGCCCGGCAGCACATCAGGATAGTTTTCGAGTGGAACGGTGGCGCCGATGAAGGAGCGGATCGGCATGACATGGCTTGCCGTCACCGGCTCCAGATTGCCGATATGGCCGTTGCAGGCGATCAGCGCCCGCTCGGCGGTGATCGTCCCTTTTTCGGTTTCGATCGTCACCTTGCCGCCGCCTTGGCGGACCGCTTTTGCCGGGGTCATCTCGAAGATGGCGGCGCCGGCATTGGCGGCCACTCGCGCCAGCCCGATGAGCAGCTTCAGCGGATGAATATGGCCGGTGCCGACATCACGCACGCCGCAGTGGAATCGCTTCGAGCCGAGCCGTTCCTGCGTTTCCTTGCCGTCCATAAAGCTCAGGTGCGGATAGCCGTAGCGCTGAGCGGCGATTTCGGCATTCTCACGATAGTCGCGTTCGTAGCTTGCCTTGTGTGCGACGTTGAGCTGGCCCGGCACATAATCGATCTCGATCTGATGTTCTCCGGCGAAATCGAGAAGATGGCGCTTGGCCGCCTCGGCGACATCGAACAGCGCCTTCGAGCGTTCGTAGCCGATTTTTTCCTCAAGCTCTTCCGGCCACCATCGCTGGCCGGTGCCGAGCTGACCGCCATTGCGCCCCGACGCTCCGTCTCCGAAGCGCCAGGCCTCGATCAGCACCACCGAAACGCCTGACCTGGCGAGGTTATAGGCGGCCTGGAGGCCGGTATAGCCGCCGCCGACAATAGCGACGTCGCATGTCCTCGAGCCGTCGAGAGCGGCGTAGGTCGGTCGCTCCCCGACGGTTGCCTGATACCAGGTCAGCCCGGGCGCGATCGGGCTCTGCCACATCTGCTGCGGTGTCATGACATCCCTCACACGTTAAGCAGAAGAAACTCCCGCTCCCAGGGGCTGATCACCTGCATGAAGGTCTCGAACTCGCCCCGCTTGACACCGGCATAAAGGCCAATGAACTGCTTGCCGAACACCTCTTCAAAGGCGGGCTCATCCTCCATCAGCGCGACGGCTTCCAGCAGGCCGCGCGGCAGATCGATCGAGCCCTCATTGGCCGAATCCTCCGTCGGCGCCGTCGGTTCGATCTGTTTCATGATACCGAGCAGGCCGGCGGCGAGCGAGGCGGCAAGCGCCAGATAGGGATTGGCGTCGGAACTCGGCAGCCGGTTTTCCACCCGCCGCGCCTGCGGATCTGAAACCGGAACGCGGAAGGCCGTCGTCCGGTTGTCGTAGCCCCAGGCATTGTTGACCGGACAGGACATGTCGGGTTGCAGGCGCCGGTAGGAGTTCACATAGGGCGCAAGCATCGCCATCGCGCTCGGCACGAATTTCTGCATGCCGCCGATGAAATGGAAGAATTCCTTCGAGGCCGATCCGTCCGCATTGGAAAAGACGTTCCTGCCCGTCTCGATATTGACGACCGACTGATGGATATGCATCGCCGACCCCGGCTGGCCCTGCATCGGCTTGGCCATGAAGGTCGCGTAGATGTCGTGCTTGAGCGCCGCCTCTCGGATTGTGCGTTTGAACAGAAATACCTGGTCGGCAAGCTCGATCGGGTTGCCGTGGCGCAGGTTGATCTCGAGCTGCGCCGGGCCCTCTTCGTGGATCAGCGTATCGATCTCCAGCCCCTGCTTCTCGGAGAAATGATAGATGTCGTCGATCAGCTCGTCGAATTCGTTGATGCCGGCGATCGAGTAGCCCTGGCCCCCGAGAATCGAGCGGCCGGAGCGGCCTTTGGGCGGGTGCAGCGGATAGTCGGGGTCGTCATTCTTGGCGACCAGGTAGAACTCGATCTCCGGCGCAACGATCGGCTTCCAGCCGCGATCATGATAGAGGCTCATGATCCGCTTCAGCACGTTGCGAGGCGTATAGGGCACTTCCCCGCCATCCGAATCGACGATGTCGCAGATCACCTGGGCCGTCGGGTCGCTTTCCCAGGGCACGACCGATAGCGTCGACAGATCAGGCATCAGCTTCAGGTCGCTGTCACGGGGCTCGTATCGGAAGCTTTCCGTCTCCTCCGGATACTCGCCCGAAATCGTATGCCGGTAGATCGCCGAAGGCAGCGCCAGCGAGGTGTTCGAGGTGAATTTAGAACTCGGCATCATCTTGCCGCGCGGAACGCCGGCAAGGTCCGGCGTGATGCATTCGATGTCTTCGATGCCCCTGGCCCGCAGCCACTGTGCTGCTTCCTTCCAGTTCGCAACGCCGCGCAGAGATCCGGGGTCCGGAGGTGTTTTCGTCGAGGCGGGTACGTTTCTGGCAGGCTTCAGCGTCGTCTTTTTTGGGGACATGACACACCGGTTTGGTTGATCGTGGCGCCATCATAGCCGGACTTTGCCAATTGGCGAGGGGCTGAAAACGTTGACTTTCGCCCTTTGATGGAAAAGAAGACGCCGACTGGATCGGGGAAAAGAGTTTGCAGCGCAAAAGCGACGTCATCGTCATCGGCGCCGGGGCCGCCGGCATGATGGCGGCCATTCGCGCGGGTAAACGCGGCCGCTCGGTCGTGGTCATCGACCATGCGAGGGCGCCCGGCGAGAAGATCCGCATCTCGGGCGGCGGTCGCTGCAATTTCACCAATATCCATGCCGGGCCCAAGAATTTCCTGTCCGCCAATCCGCATTTCTGCAAATCGGCGCTTGCCCGTTTCACGCCGGCCGATTTCATCGCCATGGTCGATCGGCACGGCATTGCCTGGCACGAAAAGACGCTTGGCCAGCTCTTCTGCGACGACAGCGCCAAGGACATCATCCGCATGCTCCTGGACGAGATGCGTGCAGTCGGCGCGGTGCTGCAGCTCGGCACCGAAATATCGGGCGTCGAAAGGATGGCGGCGGGATTCCGCGTCTCCACGAGCCAAGGCGTCTACGAGGCATCCTCGCTGGTCGTCGCAACCGGCGGCAAATCCATCCCGAAGATGGGCGCCACCGGCCTTGCCTATCGCCTTGCCGAGCAGTTCGGCCTGGCCGTGCTCGAAACCCGCCCGGGTCTGGTGCCGCTGACGCTCGATCCCGGCCTGCTCGCAAGCATTGCGCCGCTTGCCGGCATTTCCGCCCCGGCTGAAATCCGCCATGGCCGGACCGCCTTTCGCGAAGCCCTGCTGTTTACCCATCGGGGCTTAAGCGGACCGGCCGTCCTGCAGATCTCCTCCTATTGGAGGGAGGGCGACGAGATCGTCGTTGCGGTCGAACCGGATGTCGATATCGTCGCGCAGCTGAAGACGGCAAAGCAGCTGAATGGCCGCCAGTCGGCCCAGACGGCGTTGGGGGAGATCCTGCCGAAGCGGCTGGCGCAGTTTCTCGTCGAGCGCGAAAATATTACCGGCAATATGGCCGACCTGCCGGACAGGACGCTGCAGCGCCTTGCCGCCGGCGCCCAGAACTGGATCGTCAAACCTTCTGGCTCTGAAGGCTACCGCACCGCCGAAGTGACGCTCGGCGGCATCGACACGGCGGCGCTCGATTCCCGCAGCATGGAGGCAAGGGCCGTGCCCGGCCTCTATTTCATCGGCGAATGCGTCGACGTCACCGGCTGGCTCGGCGGCTATAATTTCCAGTGGGCCTGGGCCTCCGGCTTTGCCGCCGGTGAATGCGCGTAGATATCCGCTATATCGATTCAAGACTTCTTAAGAGAGGTGCGCCATCCTGTCTCAATTGCCGGCTGCGAAGGCTGTTCCCAAATTAAGCTTTACCGGCAAGCCTTTTTGTTGGACTGTAGTGTCATAAGAGTGAGGTTTCGAGCATGAACAGAAACGCACGACGCGCCCGCGCCATCGCAATCACCCAGGCAAAACCTGACGCCCGGATGGCCACCCTGCGATACCTGATGCTCGCAGCCGGCGCGACCGCCGCCAGCCTGGCGCTGCTGCTCGCCCATTTCATCTGATCTGCCCGCGTATCTGAAGGCAAACTTGCCGGCTTCCGATTGCCACATTGCGGCCGCGCGGGGCATATTTGCAGTTATTTCACCGCCTTGGCTTAAGCCGTCAATACTGTTTATCTGAAAATTAATATCTAATCCGACACAATTGCCCGCGATTATTTGGGCGTTTCCAAGTCTGCTTGGATATGAACTGGCAATGACTGCCGCCTGGCCTCCGGGTTTCCCAATGGAAGTAGAATAGTCCGATGTGCACTCGGCTGGCGCCTCATGGCTGCCCGCGGGAGGAGTAGTGTATGAAAGGCCCGGAACGCTATGTTGATTGACAAGATTCTATCCCGATTCAAGATCAAGACGAAGGTTCTGATCTTCGTTCTGCCCTTTGTCGTCACCATTTCGGCGGTCGGGTTGACCGGCCTTTATGCATCCGGGCTTCTCCAGGGGCGCATGGAAATCTCCAACAGCGTGCTGCAGTCGCTGAGCGGGTTCAAGGATCTTTACGGCTCGATGGATGATTTCCTGCGCATCACCAGTCCGGAGGCGCGCGATAAGCTGCTTGCGGATCTGAAGACGCAGCAGGGCGTACTCGATCAGACGCTGGACCAGGTCGGTGAAGAGGCAGCTGGCCGCGACAGTCTCGCGGAAGCTTCGAGCCGCACCAATGACATTTCGGGCGTGGTCGACAAGCTTTGGGGCCTGCATGAACAGGAACAGGCGCTGCACGAGCAGATCGACGCGGCGCAGAAGAGCCTGATCAGCACCCGATTCACCGTTTCATATCAGGCTGAGGAATTGCAGAGCGCGCTGCAGCGCGACGAGAGCGACGCCACCGTTACCCTTCGTACGGCCGATCGCCTGCTGAAAGGCGGCGATTTCCTCGGCACCGTCGCCAGCGGCTTCAGCAAACCGCAGACGCCGCAGGACAAGATCGCCTTCATCAATGAACAGATGCCCGAGATCGTCAAATCCCAGCGCCTGATCGCCATTTCGGTTCCGACCAATCAGAAGAACGTCGTCGAAGCCCTGGCCGCGACCATCGACAGCATCAAGGCGATCGCCCAGATGCCCAATCCGACCGACGAGAACATCGCCGAACTCGGTCGTCTCGTGTCGCGCTTCCGCCAGACCTCGACCTATACGCAGCTGACCGCGACGCAGAAGATGCGCGAAGCGACCCAGCGTTTCGCCGAGCTCGAAGGCCGCATCGCCCAGACCAACTCCGTCCTTCAGGATACGCGGCGCCTGGAAAATTCCGTCTATGCGCTGCAGATCGTCCTTTCCGATTTCCTCGCCGATCCCAGCAAGGATAACCTCGTTCGCCTGCAGCAGCAGGCCGGCACGCTCGGCAAGGACATGCAGGTTCTGACCACCAGCGCCAACGGCATGGGCTTTGCCGAAGGCATATCGGGCGCGATCCAGCCTGCGCTCGACGCCATTTCCAACGGTGGCTCGAAGATCGTCGGTACGATCGGCGAGCGTGTCGCGGCCTATGCCGCCGCCCGCCAGGAACTCGACCAGATCTGGACGAAGCTGACCGATTTCGCCGAGCTCCAGAAGCAGACGGCTGGCACCGAGCGCACCCAGGCAAACAGCATCTCGGTCCTGACCACCGGTCTCGGCATCCTGCTGTCGATCCTCGGCGGCATCGCCCTGGTGCTGACCTTGCAGCGGCCGATCAGCCAGATTACCGCCGCCATGCGCCGCATTGCCGAGGGAGCGCTGGATACCAGCATATCAGGCGAGCAGCGCCACGACGAAATCGGCGACATGGCCCGCGCGCTCGGCATCTTCAAGGAAAATGCCATCTCGAAAATCCGCATCGAGGAACAGAGCGACGAGGAACGCGCTGCCGCCGAACACGAGCGCCAGCGCAACGACGCCGAAAAGCGCGAGATGGACCGCCAGATCGAATTCGCGGTCAACCAGCTTGCCGCCGGCCTTGAACGCATGTCGCAGGGCGACATCTCGACAACGATCGAAACCCCCTTCATCGGCCGTCTCGAACAACTGCGTCAGGATTTCAATGGTTCGATGCTGCGCCTGCAGGCGACGATGAGCCAGATCCGCGACAATGTCGAGTTGATCCAGGGCAACGGCAATCAGATGGCCCAGTCGGCCGAGGATCTCTCCAAGCGCACGGAACAGCAGGCTGCCTCGCTCGAAGAGACCGCCGCTGCCGTCGATCAGATCACCGTCACGGTCCGCTCGTCGGCCGAACGCGCCAAGGATGCCGACCAGATCGTCCGCCAGGCCAAGCGCAGCGCCGACGATTCCGCCGTCGTCGTCAACAACGCCATCGATGCGATGGGCCGCATCGAGGATGCCTCGCGCCAGATCGAGCAGATCATCGGCGTCATCGACGAGATCGCCTTCCAAACCAATTTGCTGGCGCTCAACGCCGGCATCGAAGCGGCGCGCGCCGGCGAGGCCGGTAAGGGCTTCGCGGTCGTCGCCATGGAGGTGCGCGAACTCGCCCAGCGCTCCGCCGCCGCCGCGCAAGAGATCAAGGGCCTGATCAACAAATCGACCAGCGAGGTCAGCTCCGGCTCGCAATTCGTGCAGGAGACCGGGACGGTGCTTGCCAAGATCAGCGCCCAGATCGTCACGATCAGCCAGCATGTCGAGATGATCGCCCGCGCCAGCCATGATCAGTCCAACGCGCTGCAGAGTGTCAACTCGACGGTAAACCAGATGGACCAGATGACGCAGAAGAACGCCGCCATGGTCGAGGAGACGACCGCCGCCAGCCGCGAACTGGCCGACGAGGCCGATGCGCTGCGACGCCTCATCCAGCAGTTCAAGATCCATGGTGAGGCTGCCGAAGCGCAGGTCTACCGCGCCGCGTGATCAAGGCCGATGTCCAGTCATCCGAACGGCCTCGGTTTTCCGGGGCCGTTTGCGTGTTGGGTAGAAATCGCCCGCAAACGGGACGGACGAATATCTCGGGCGACCCAGATTTATGGAAAATTTTCCTTAACGCTTTTCCTCTAATTTAGCCCTCGTTGCCGTCGGGGGTTTTGATGCTGCGCTTTTTCTCTACGTCTATCGTTCGCCAGATCGTTGCGATCACATTGTTTCTCCTGGCGATCAGCACGGCCGCCATCGTCGGCGTGATCTATTACAATCTGAGCCGCCACGTGATGGACGGAGCTGTCTCCGACGCCCGGAACGCCGCCCGCTCGATGGCTGTGCTCTACGGCGCGGCTGACCCGGCCGCGAAGATCGAGGTGAAGGACAATCAGCTCGCCACGGTCACGGAAGAGGCGGTTCCGGTCCTTGCCGATCATTCGCTTGTCGACCGCACCGCGCAATCGATCGCCGGTGTCGCGACGATCTTCCAGAAGCAGGGCGGCGACTACGTCCGCATATCTACCAATGTGAAGAAGGAAAACGGCGATCGCGCCGTCGGCACCAAGCTTGCAGCCGAACACCCGGCCCAGGCGGTTCTCGCCCGGGGCGAGGCGTATTACGGACCGGCCGAGCTATTCGGCCGCAAATTCATGACCGGTTACTTCCCGATCAAAAACGCGTCGAGCGCCAATATTGGTATTCTCTTCATCGGCATTCCGATGGAGTTCTACTATCAGCGCATGAATGAGTTGCTGATCCTGGTTCTCGGCATCGGCGCCGTCGTCATGCTGCTCGTGGGTGTTCTCGCCTTCTATGCGATCCGCCTGTCGGTAAAGCCGCTGCAGGCGCTGACCGCGAGCGTCCACACAATTTCCTCGGGGGATCTCGACAGGGTGGTCCCCTGTCTCGAGAAGAAGAACGAGTTCGGCGAGATTGGTCGGGCGCTCTCGCTCTTCCGCGACAGCGCCCGCGCCCGGCGCGATCTGGAGACCGAGGCCTCCGAACAGCGCGCGCTCAGCGATGCCGAACGCGCCAGGAACGATGCTGACAAGCGCTCGCTCGACGGCCAGATCGATTTTGCCGTCAGTCAGCTTGCAGCCGGCCTCGGACGCTTGTCGCAGGGTGACGTCTCGCAAACGATCGGCACGCCGTTCGTCGGCCGACTGGAGCAACTGCGCGTCGATTTCAACGCTTCCCTTCTGCGTCTGCAGGATACGCTGTCCGGCATCCGTGACAGCGCCTCGACGATACAGCGCAACAGCGGCGCCGTCTCCGCTTCTGCCGGCGAGCTGTCCAAGCGCACCGAGGCGCAGGCGGCTAGTCTCGAAGAAACCGCAGCGGCGGTGGAAGAGATCACCGTCACGGTCCGCTCCTCCGCCGAGCGTGCCCGCGAAGCCAACAATGTCGTGGCCGCGACCAAGAAGACGGCCGACAATTCCGGCGCCGTGGTCGGTGATGCCGTCGCCGCCATGGAGCGCATCGAAGGTGCCTCGCAGCGTATCGAGCAGATCATCGAGGTGATCGACGATATCGCCTTCCAGACCAACCTTCTGGCGCTGAATGCCGGCATCGAGGCGGCGCGGGCGGGCGAGGCGGGCAAGGGCTTTGCCGTCGTCGCCCAGGAGGTCCGCGAGCTTGCCCAGCGCTCGGCTGACGCGGCGCGCGAGATCAAGTCTCTGATCGAGACGTCAAGCCGCGAAGTGACGGCCGGCTCGGAACTCGTCCAGAAGACCGGCAGCGTCCTTGCTTCGATCAGCCAGGAGATCATCGCGATCAGCGGCCATGTCGAGACCATCGCCACCGCCAGCCGCGATCAGTCGGCCGCCTTGCAGGAAGTCAACAGTTCGGTCAACGCCATGGACCAGATGACTCAGAAGAACGCGTCGATGGTTGCCGACACCACGCAGGCAAGCCGCCTGCTCGCCGGCGAGGCCGATACGCTGATGGCGCTGATCGAGCGTTTCCGCATCGGCGCGGAACCTGCGGCCGCTCACTTCGGCGCAAGGAAAGTCGCCTGAGGAGCACGGCCACGGCCGCCGCAGCATTTAGCCCCATCCTTGCGGCGTCTTTCCTTTGACGCGGCGCCCTTGATGATGAGATCGAGCGAGGTCAGCCAGGCGGCGAAGCGGACGGTGCTGCTGTCTCCGAACTCGGCATAGAATTGATCCTCGTCCGCCTTGCTGCCGCTCGGCCAGCGATGGTGGCGAAATCCATGGACGCCTACAATGGTGATCATGTCGATCATGGGATGTCCTTTCCATTCAAGACATCTCACGATTTAGGCATCAAGTTTGTCTTTATAAACAGCGAAATCCACGTTATGTTTTTCAATAATGAAAAATGCAAGTTGGGATTCCTATCAGCTTTTCCTGCAGGTCGCCCGGCTCGGCGGCTTGACTGGAGCCAGTGCCGCAAGCGGGCTGAGCCCTGCGACCATTGGTCGGCGCATGCTCGATCTTGAACAGGAGGTCGGCCGCGCCTTATTTTCGCGTAGTCAAACCGGATATCGCCTGACTGGGGATGGCCAGGCGCTGCTCGATCACCTTCAGGAGATGGAGGCCGCCGCCCGCAAGGTCGAAGCCTGGCGGCAGTCGGGTGAGGGCGGTACGACCGTTAGGATCACCGCCGGTACCTGGATCGCCTGGCTCCTGACGGAGAATTTCGCCGCGATCCGCATGCCGGGCGATGCGTTTGCCATTTCGCTCACCATCGGCGAAACGAGGGCAAATCTTGCCTACCGCGAGAGCGATATCGGCATTCGCGCCTTCGAGCCGGAGGAGGGCAATCTTGCCGCTCGCCAGCTCGGGGAGGTGGCCTATGCCGTCTATAGCAGACGCAATGCCGCCGAGACCGACGAGCGCTGGATTGCCGTCGGCGAGGAGGAGGCGATCTCGGCCTATCTGCGCTGGCCGCATAGCCATGCTGCGGCCGGTATAGTCGCCACCGTCAACCGACCGCGTTCGTTGCCGGATCTGGTGCGCGCCGGCGCCGGCAAGGCCGTGCTTCCCTGTTTCGTCGGCGATCTCCATCCCGATTTGCAGCGCCAGGGCGGCGAATTGCCGGAATTGCGCCACCGCCAATGGATCGTGATGAATGCCGAGGACCGCCATCGTCCCGAGATCCGCACGGTAGCCGACCGCATGACCAAGCTCATCCGAAGCTATGCCGATCTCTTCGCCGGAAAGCGTCCAAGCCGCGGCTGATGCCGAGGGCAGAAGATGGAAAGACGATGAGGCGTCCGCGCATTCTTTCGAGGCGCGGACGCTGTGGTCGAGGCAGGCGGAGCCATATGCCCGGGCCGCCGGCTGTTTCGTCAGTGCCGGTTGGTGACGACGACCGGGATCAACAGGTCGCCCCAGTTGCCGTCGCCGCCGTGATGACGAGCCGAGCGCACCAGTTCGACAGAAACGCCGGCCTCGACGGCATTCATGACGGATTGGTTCAGCCGATGCAGGTCGTTGGCGAGCATGCGGATCGTCGTCTGCTGATCCTCGCTCATGCTGGATGCCTGCTCCTCGGCCCGTTCCCGGACGCGTGCGATGGATGCCATGATCTTATCCTCCTCTTCTGGTTATTCCGCAGCCGGTTTGAACTGCGCATGTTCGGTTGAATCGTGCATCGCGGTGGTCGAGGACCTGCCGCCTGTGATGGCGAGCGACACGGCGTCGAAATAGCCGGTGCCGACCTCGCGCTGATGCTTGGTGGCGGTATAGCCGTTCGCCTCTGCGGCGAATTCGGCCTGCTGCAGCTCCGAATAGGCCGACATCTGCCGCTGCTTGTAGCCGCGCGCCAGCTCGTACATGCCGTAGTTCAGCTGGTGGAAGCCGGCCAGCGTGATGAACTGGAACTTGTATCCCATCGCGCCGAGCTCGCGCTGGAACCTTGCGATTGTCGCCTCGTCGAGATTTTTCTTCCAGTTGAACGAAGGCGAGCAATTATAGGCGAGCAGCTTGCCGGGATGGACCTTGTGCACACCTTCGGCAAAACGACGCGCCTGTTCGAGATCCGGCTTGGAGGTCTCGCACCAGATCAGGTCGCAATGCGGCGCATAGGCCACGGCACGGGCGATGCAAGGCTCTATGCCGTTTCTGACCTGGTAAAAGCCTTCGACCGTGCGCCCGGCATCATAGTCGACGAAGGGCTGGTCGCGCTCATCGATATCCGATGTCAAAAGCTTTGCCGCTTCCGCATCGGTGCGGGCGATGACCAGCGTCGCGACGCCCATCACGTCGGCGGCGAGCCGAGCGGCGTCGAGATTGCGGATATGGGCGGCCGTCGGGATGAGAACCTTGCCGCCGAGATGGCCGCATTTCTTCTCCGAAGCGAGCTGGTCCTCGAAATGGACGCCTGCTGCACCCGCCTCGATATAGGCCTTCATGATCTCGAAGGCGTTGAGCGCCCCGCCGAAACCGGCTTCCGCATCGGCAACGATCGGCGCAAACCAGGTGTCGACGGAGAGGCCGTTGCCTTCGGCGGTCTCGATCTGATCGGCGCGCTGCAGCGTGCGGTTGATGCGCTTTGCAAGTTCCGGCCCGGCATTGGCGGGATAAAGCGACTGGTCGGGATACATCGCCGATGCAGTATTGGCGTCGGCCGCCACCTGCCAGCCGGAGAGGTAGATCGCCTTCAGCCCGGCGCGCACCATCTGCATGGCCTGATTGCCGGAGAGCGCGCCGAGCGCGTTGACGAAGTCCTCCTTATGGATGAGCTGCCACAAGCGATCCGCGCCCATTTCGGCGAGCGTATGGCTGAGCGCCACCGATCCTCTCAGCCGCTGCACGTCAGCGGCCGAATAGGGCCTCTCGATACCGTCGAAGCGGCCCGCTGGTGCGTTTCGGACAAGCTTGTAAAAATCGGTCATGTTGCTCTCCTAAGCTGAAAACCGTTACCGGATGAATGAATGACAAAATTGACAATTTGCGCGGTTATAGCCAGGAAAACCTTTGATTTTGGGGCGGGAAAGAGGTTAAGATGACGAGGATTGACAGAGGGGCGCTGTGAATTTGTAAAATTTTGTAAATAGAACGCTCCTCGTCTTTGTCAAAGGTGTGACATGGCGGAACGGAAGATCTTCGCAGGTCCTAAGCTTCGGCGCATCCGCAATGCGCTGGCGCTGACTCAGACCGCGATGGCAGAGGCTCTGGAGATTTCGCCCTCCTACCTGAACCTCATCGAGCGCAACCAGCGGCCATTGACAGTGCAGCTCCTGCTGAAGCTCGCGGCCGTCTACCGGGTCGATCTGGAGGAGTTGCGGGGGCAGACCGGCGGCAGTCTCGGCCAGCTGAAGGAGGTCTTCGCCGACCCGCTGCTGTCAGGCGAGCTGCCGGGCGATCAGGAATTGGTGGAGGTGGCCGAGGCGGCGCCGAATGCCGCAAGCGGCATGATCAAGCTCTATCGCGCCTACAGGGAACAGGCAGCCCGGCTGTCCGATCTAACGGCGCTGATGGTGGCCGAGGGGCATGCGCCCGTTGCGGCCGGCCGGCTGCCGCTGGACGAACTGCGCGAGACGTTGGAGCGCCGATCGGGCTATTTTGGGCGGATCGAGACAGCGGCGGAAGCCTTTGCTGCGACGTTGCCCGGCGGCCTCGATCTTGCGGCGGGGCTGAAGGACTGGCTGCGCGCCGAACGCGGCATTGCGGTGCGCGTCCTGCCCGTACACGTCATGCCGGATCTGCGCCGCCGTTTCGACCGTCATTCGATGCGGCTTTTCATCTCGGAACGGCTGTCGCCGGCCGATCGTGCGCACGAGATATCAGTCGAGGCAGCGACCCTTGCTTTGCTGTCGGCCATCGATGCCGAGCTCGATGATCTCTCGCTTTCCTCCGCCGAGGCGCGTCGCATCGCCCGCTTCGAGCTTGCCCGCATTGCGGCCTTGGCGCTGGCAATGCCCTATGAAGCCTTCCTTTCGGCAGCCAAGGCGACTCATTACGACATCGATATTCTTCGCGCACGTTTCGGCGTCTCCTTCGGCCATGCGGCAACGCGTCTGACGATGCTGCAGCGACCCGGGGCGGCAGCCATCCCCTTCTTCCTGGTCGAGATCGATGCGGCCGGCCACCGGCTGCGGCGCGCCGGCGCCCAGGGCTTTCCGCAGGCTCGTTTCGGCGGCGGCTGTCCAAAGCTCAATATCCACGCCGCCTTCCTGCAACCGGGCCAGATTCTCGCCGAGACGGTCGTCATGCCTGATGGCGCATCCTTCCTGACGGTTGCCCGAACCCTGGAGGGGCCGAGCGTCGAATTCGGAGAAAGGATCAGGCGCACCGCGATTCTGGTCGGCTGCGATGCCGCCCTCGCAGATGGCACGGTCTACGGGCAGGCGGCGGCGCTCGACCCGGTTGCGATCGGGCCGGCCTGTCGGCTTTGCGAGCGGCGCGGTTGCCTTTCCCGCGCCGAGCCGCCGGTAACGCGACCGCTCGGGCTCGACGAGATGGTGGCGGGCCTTAGCGCCTTCGACTTCCGGTGATTGTGAAATGATTGAAGGCGCATTTTTTGCGCTTGTGGGCTTAGAAATTCCTTCTTAGTCTGCGGGCAAAACCAGAGGGAAAAGATGTCCGCGGATGCGGGCTCTTCGAACAAAACAGGAGAAATCATGAGGTCAACCATCGCAACCGTGACGGCCGTCGCCATTGCCGCGCTCCTTACCGCCGCGCCGGCCGTTGCGCAGGAGCGCGTCGTCAACGTCTACAACTGGTCGGATTATATCGACGACAGCATCCTTGCTGATTTCACCAAGGAAACCGGCATCAAGGTCGTCTACGACACTTTCGATTCGAACGAGACGGTGGAAACCAAGCTGCTTGCCGGTGGCACCGGTTATGACGTCGTCGTTCCCACGGCCGACTTCCTGCAGCGACAGATCCAGGCCGGCGTCTTCCAGAAACTCGACAAGTCGAAGCTGCCGAACATTTCCAACATGTGGGACGTAATCCAACAGCGTACAGCTGCATATGATCCCGGCAACGAATATGCCGTCGACTACATGTGGGGGACCGATGGTATCGGCTATAACGTCAAGAAGGTCGCCGAAATCCTCGGGCCGGATGCCAAGCCCGGTCTCGAAGTGATTTTCGATCCGAAGGTCGCCCAAAAGTTCAAGGACTGCGGCATCTACGTACTCGACACGCCAAAGGACGTCATGACCACGGCGCTGCGTTATCTCGGCCTCGATCCGAACTCCACCAAGGCCGAGGATTTCAAGAAGGTCGAGGAATTGCTGACTGCGGTGCGCCCCTATATCCGCAAGTTCCACTCGTCCGAATATATCAACGCCCTTGCCAATGGCGACATCTGCATTGCCTTCGGTTATTCCGGCGACATGCTGCAGGCCCGCGACCGCGCAGCCGAAGCCAAGAATGGCGTCGAGGTCAATTATTCGATCCCCGTGCAGGGCGCCCAGATGTGGTTCGACATGATGGCGATCCCCGCCGATGCCAAGCATGTGGCCGAAGCGCATGAGTTCCTGAACTACCTGATGAGGCCCGAGGTCATCGCCAAGGCGAGCGACCACACTTTCTATGCCAATGGCAACAAGGCCTCGCAGCAGTTCGTCAGCAAGGAAGTGCTGGAGGATCCGGCTATCTATCCAACCGAGGAGGTGATGAAGAACCTGTTCACGGTAAAGCCATGGGACCCGAAGACTCAGCGCACGGCGACGCGGATCTGGACGAAGGTCGTCACCGGCCAGTAAATTGATGCCAGGCCCGGACGGAAACGTCCGGGCCTTTCAGTTACCGGCCGGGGTGGGAGGCCGGCTGAAAACTTATATTCTCGGGGAATATTATGAAATCTTTGGGCAATATCCGCCGCGCTTTCGCACCCTGGACCGATCCGTCCGCAAAACCGTTCATTGCCTTCAAGAATGTCACCAAACGCTTCGGAAATTTCACCGCCGTCGATGATCTGTCGCTTGATATCTATCACCGCGAGTTCTTCGCGCTGCTCGGTGCGTCCGGCTGCGGAAAGTCGACGCTTCTGCGCATGCTTGCCGGCTTCGAACAGCCGAGTTCGGGCGAAATCATCCTCGACGGCACCGATCTCGCCGGCACGCCGCCTTACAAGCGGCCGGTCAATATGATGTTTCAGTCCTACGCGCTTTTTCCGCATATGACCGTCGAGAAGAATATCGCCTTCGGCCTGAAGCAGGACGGCATGCCGAAGGACGAAATGGCCGAACGCGTGACGCAGATGCTGAAGCTCGTAAAGCTCGAGCAATTTGCTTCGCGCAAACCGAACCAGCTCTCCGGCGGCCAGCGCCAGCGCGTCGCGCTCGCCCGTTCCCTCGCCAAGCGTCCGAAAGTGCTGCTGCTCGACGAACCGCTCGGCGCGCTCGACAAGAAGCTACGCGAGGAAACCCAGTTCGAACTGATGGACCTGCAGCAGACACTCGGTCTCACTTTCGTTGTGGTGACCCACGATCAGGAAGAGGCGATGACCATGGCCGACCGCATCGCGGTCATGAGCCACGGCAAGGTCGTGCAGGTGGCAACGCCGGCCGAAATCTACGAGGCGCCGAATTCCCGCTTCGTGGCTGACTTCATCGGAGACGTGAACATCTTCGACGGCAAGGTGACGACGTCAGGAAACGGGGCAGTCGAGGTCGCCGTCGAAAGCGGCTTCACGATCCGTACCGCTGCCACGGAGACGCCGGCGGTCGGCAATAGTGCCGGTTTTGCCATTCGCCCGGAAAAGATCCGCGTGACGCGCGCAGCACCCGCGAACGCCTCGGTCAACGCTGCCAAGGGTGAGATCTGGGATATCGCCTATCTTGGCGACATGACCGTTTTCCACATCAAGCTGCCGAGCGGAAAATTCGTCAGAGCCTCTTCCCTCAACGCGCAACGTTCCGTCGAAGACCCCTTCAGCTATGATCAGGACGTCTGGGTCTCCTTCGATGAGAATGGCGGCGTGCTGCTGAAGGACTGAGCCTATGGAAACCGCCGCATCGCGCCTCTACAATCGCCTCGTCATCATCATTCCCTATGCTTGGCTGCTGCTTTTCTTTCTCGCGCCGTTCTTCATCGTCTTCCGCATCTCGCTGTCGACGACGGCAATCGCCATACCGCCATATGAGCCGGTCTTCTCTTTGGCCGACGGCTGGAGTGCTTTCTGGAGCAAGGTCGCAACTTTCTCCTTTGACAATTATAGCTACCTCATCGACGATCCGCTTTACTTCAACGCTTATCTCTCGAGCGTCATCATCGCGGCGGTCTCGACCTTCCTCATGCTTCTGATCGCCTATCCGATTGCCTATGGCATGGCGCAGGCGCCGCGCGGCATTCGCCCGACGCTTTTGATGCTCGTCATTCTGCCGTTCTGGACCAGCTTCCTGATCCGCGTCTATTCCTGGATTGCGATCTTGAAGCCCGAAGGACTGCTGAACCAGCTTCTCCTGTCTCTGCATATGATCGACAGCCCGCTGATCATTCTCAACACCACCACCGCCGTTTATATCGGGATCGTCTATTCCTATCTGCCCTTTATGGTGCTGCCGCTCTATGCGGCGCTCGAAAAAATGGACGGCACGCTGATCGAGGCAGCGCAGGATCTCGGCTGCACGCCGATTCAGGCTTTCTGGCGCGTCACCTTCCCGCTGTCGATCCCGGGTGTGATTGCCGGCTGCATGCTGGTCTTCATCCCCGCCGTCGGCGAGTTCGTCATTCCCGATCTTCTCGGCGGTTCGCAGACGCTAATGATCGGCAAGACGCTCTGGAACGAATTCAATGCCAACAGGGACTGGCCGGTTTCCTCGGCGGTCGCGACCATCCTGCTCATGATCCTGGTCATTCCGATCGTCTTCTTCCAGAATGCGCAAGCCAAGGCCGAAGAGCGGGGGAGATAGCCATGCTGAGGTGGACCCGTTTCAACATCATCTCCGTCGCGCTCGGCTTTGCATTCCTCTATCTGCCGATCGTGCTGCTGGTGGTCTTTTCCTTCAACGAATCGAAGCTCGTCACCGTCTGGGGCGGCTTCTCGACGAAATGGTATGTGTCGCTGCTGTCGAACCAGGCCCTGCTCGACGCCGCCTGGGTGACGATCCGCGTCGGTCTGCTGTCGGCCACCTTCGCAACCATCCTCGGCACCATGGCGGCGCTGACGCTGGTGCGCTATACGCGCTTTCGCGGCCGGATGCTCTTTTCAGGCATGGTCTATGCGCCACTCGTCATGCCCGAAGTCATTACCGGTCTCTCGCTGTTGCTGCTCTTCGTGGCGATCGGCCTCGACCGCGGCTTCTGGACCATCACGCTTGCGCATACGACGCTGACCATGTGCTTCGTCGCCGTCGTCGTGCAATCACGGCTCTTAAGCTTCGATCAATCGATCGAGGAAGCCGCGCAGGATCTCGGCGCGCCGCCGGTGCGGACCTTCTTCGAGATCACGCTGCCGATCATCTCCCCGGCGGTGTTTTCCGGCTGGATCCTGGCTTTCACGCTGTCGCTGGATGACCTGGTGATTGCAAGTTTCACCTCAGGCCCGGGCGCAACCACCCTGCCGATGAAGATCTATAGCCAGGTGCGCCTTGGAGTGACGCCCGAGATCAACGCGATCTGCACGATCCTGATCGCCATCGTCGCGCTCGGCGTTATCTGCGCATCCGTGGTCACCAAGCGGCGCGAAGTGCAGCGCGAGCGCGACGAGCGCGCCGCCGCCGGCGCCTGACCAGGAAAGTCTCTACGGCGCGTGCGGCGTGCCGCCAAAAAGCGGGACCGGCGAGATGACCGGGTTCGGCCATGAGCCGCCGACGAAGAACGGCAGAAGCGGCAGCTCCGCCGCCTTGGCTGGATCGGTCGCCTCCAGCGATCCGGACAGCGCCAGTCCGTTGGATTGATAGGTGATGACGCCGGAAAGTGTCAGCGTCTGCGCTGGTCCGGCGATATTCGCGTCGTGGATCTCGGCCGAACCGTTGGCAAAATCGGCCCGGAGATCCAGTCGGTTGAAGGTAAAGGCGCCGCTCGCCGCTGCGCTCAGCGGAAAGAACGGCTTTTCTGCGGCCTGTGTCCTGAGCGCGCCGGCATCGATGCCCGGGATCGTCCCCTCTTTCGTCCAGAAGTGCAGCTTGCCGGTGACGTCGGCAGGACCGGTCGTCCAGATCGCTTTCGGCGACTGCAGCTCGAGATCGAGCGATCCGGTCGCAAGCGGCAAAGGTCCCTTGAGCTGCAGGCGCTCGGCAAGGCCAGCGAAGTCGGCATCGCGGATCGACAACTGCAGCTTGCCACCGCCGTCGAAGTCGCGCCGCGTCGCCTCCAGATGCGCCGTCATTTCGCCGCCTTCAAAAGCGCTGTCGCCGATATCGAATTTCGCTTCGCCGCCGGTAACGATCATGCTGGCGCCGACATCGGAAAGCTCGAAGCGGCCCATCTCAGCGCGCCGCGCCGAAAGCCTGACGTCGACGTCGAGCAGTTGCAGCGGCTCGCTGATGCCGTTGGAGAGTCCCTCCGCCTCACCGGCCGCCAATCTCAATGCGAAAGCGTCGAGGAATGGTTTCAGGTTCATCTGGTCGAAGGCGAGCGTGCCGCCGATCTTCGGCCGTCTGCCGGCCGTGGTCGAAAGGTCCATCACGCCGGTGGCGCTCGCCTCGTTCAGCGACAGGCTGAGATCGTTGAAACGCAGCCCGCTGCCCGACGACATGATGTTGGATTCCAGCGAGGCGCTCTTCAGCGTTCCGACGCCGGGGACCGATCTGCCCGACCATGTCAGAAACGCCGGCACATCGGGAATGTTGACGGCGATATTGCCGGAAAGAGCCGAAAGGCTGGCGATGCTGGCGATCCCTTGAAAACGCGCCGTCAGCAGGCTTGACGTCAGCGACGTGCGCGTCTCGGCGCTCCTGCCGGCAAAGGCAAGCAGCGGCTGGCGCGAGGCGAAATCGACCTTAAGGTCCACGCCGTTGATGCGGGCGATGACGACCGCCGAGATCGCGTCCGAGAGCCGCGGCCAGGCGATGTCGGCCGTGACGCTGTCGAGATTGTAAGTCTTGGCGCTCTTGACGTCGGTAACGGCAAGCGTGCCGTCCTCGATGGTCACCGCACCGATCTCGGCGTCGAGAGCGGGATCCAGCACCTCCGCGCCGTTTTCGTAGCGCACGCCGCTGATCGCGCGCGCAAGCAGGCCTGCGTAACTCCAGTCGATCAGGCCATTCTCGTCACGCGTCAGCGCCAGTTTGGGCCGCAGCAGATGGAACTCGTGAAAGCTCGTCCGGCCTCTGAGCGCATCGATAAGGCTGAAATCCGCCGAGAGGCTTTCAATACTGCCGAGCAGCTTGTCGCCGCTTTCGCGAGGTTGGCCGATGGTGACCTGGTTGAGCGTGATGCGCGGCGTCGGCCAGAATTCGAGGACCGGATCGCCCTTGATCTCGGCATGATAACCTGTCCATTTCGACAGCGCATCCTCGATGCCGGAGCGCACGAAACCGGTCGTGATGAGATAGGGCGCTGCGACCCTGAGGGCCACGAACAGCGCAAGCGCAACCAGCAGAAGCAGCGTCGAGACGCGGGCGAAGGCCGGCAGCCAGCGCGAAACAGGCCCGATCTTCCTGCGCCACCTGCGATGTCTAGACGTACTCATGATCTCCGCCGGTTACCCCTTATGCGCCGATTTCGCCCGATATATGAAATATCGGGCCTATGCAAATCCAATGCATGTCGCCTTGAAGTGTGCAGCGGTTCCGGAACGACGACACGCATCAAGACGAAGAGCTGAACCGCGTCCGACGAATCTGGTTTGGCGCGGCCTTTGATCGGGCAGTTGCGCACTTTATAATGCAATGCAGCATGATATAAAGACGGCATTGGGGAGGAGGAATGAATGCAAGATAATAAGCCACTTTGGGTGCCCTCGGCCGAGACCATCGCCAAAAGCCCGATCCATGCCTTCATCGAGCGCTGCAACGCCGAGTTCGGGCTTTCGCTTTCGGGCTTTCAAGATCTGCACGCATGGTCGGTGGCCGAGCGGGAGAAATTCTGGTCGAGCGTCTGGAGTTTCTGCGGCGTGAAGGGAGAACGCGGCGCAGAGGTGCTCGTCGACGGCGACAACATGCTCGGCGCCCGCTTCTTTCCCGATGCGACGCTCAACTTCGCCGAAAACCTGCTGCCCCATCACGGCGAGGCAGACGCCATCATTTTCCGCGGCGAGGACAAGGCCTGGGATCGCTGGTCGTGGGACCGCCTGCGCGCTCTGGTCTCCAGGCTGCAGCAGGCCTTCGCGGCACTTGGCATCGGCAAGGGCGACCGTATCGCCGCCATGATGCCGAACATGCCGGAGACAGTCGCCGCCATGCTCGCCGCCTCCTCGATCGGTGCCATTTGGTCATCCTGCTCCCCAGATTTCGGCGAGCAGGGCGTGCTCGACCGCTTCGGCCAGATCGGCCCCAGGCTTTTCATCGCCTGCGATGCCTATTGGTACTCCGGCAAACTGCAGGATGTCGGCCCCAAGGTTGCTGCGGTGGCGAAAAGCCTCGGTGTCCCCACGATCGTCGTCCACTATGCCGGCGATGCCGAGGCGGTGGCGGGCAAGACGCCCGGGGCTTCGACGCTGGAAGCCTTCATTGCGCCCTATGAGGCCAGGGAGATCGCGTTTACGCCGCTTGCCTTCGCCCATCCGCTCTACATCCTCTTTTCCTCAGGCACGACGGGTGTGCCCAAATGCATCGTGCATTCGGCCGGCGGTACGCTGCTGCAGCATCTCAAGGAGCACCGGCTCCATTGCGGCCTTCAGGCGGGCGATAAGCTCTTCTACTTCACCACCTGCGGCTGGATGATGTGGAACTGGCTGGTCAGCGGGCTTGCCAGCGGCGCCACGCTCTGCCTGTTCGACGGCTCGCCCTTTGCACCTGACGGCAATGTGTTGTTCGACTATGCCGAGGCGGAAAAATTCGCGATTTTCGGCACCTCGGCAAAATATATCGATGCGGTGCGCAAGGGCGGACTGACGCCCCGCGCCAGCCATGATCTCTCCAGCCTGCGGCTGATGACCTCCACCGGCTCGCCGCTGTCGCCCGAGGGTTTCACCTTCGTCTACGAGGGCATCAAGGAGGAGGTCCAGCTCGCCTCGATCTCAGGCGGTACCGATATCGTTTCCTGCTTCGTGCTCGGCAATCCGCTGCAGCCGGTCTGGCGCGGCGAAATCCAGGGCCCGGGCCTTGGTCTTGCGGTCGACGTCTGGAGCGATGACGGCAAGCCGGTGCGCGGCCAGAAGGGCGAACTGGTCTGCACCAAGGCCTTCCCTTCCATGCCTGTCATGTTCTGGAACGACCCTGATGGGGCCAAATATCGCGCCGCCTATTTCGACCGGTTCGACAATGTCTGGTGCCATGGCGATTTTGCTGAATGGACGGAGCATGGCGGCCTTATCATCCATGGCCGCTCGGATGCGACGCTCAACCCTGGCGGCGTGCGCATCGGCACAGCCGAGATCTACAACCAGGTGGAGCAGATGGACGAGGTGGCCGAGGCGCTGTGCATCGGCCAGGAGTGGGACGATGACGTGCGTGTCATCCTCTTTGTCCGACTTGCGTCCGGTGTAACGCTGACCGAGGATCTCATCAAGGCGATCAAGACGCGTATTCGCACCGGCGCCTCGCCGCGGCACGTGCCGGCAAAAATTATCGCGGTTGCCGATATTCCCCGCACCAAATCCGGCAAGATCGTCGAGCTTGCAGTGCGCGAGGTCGTTCATGGCAGGCCGGTGAAAAACCAGGAGGCGCTCGCCAATCCGGAGGCGCTGCGGCTTTTCGCTGATTTGAGGGAACTGAGTGACTGATAAGAAATTGTAAACTACAAGCTTTCACCATTCAGCAATCCACTGTGATGGAAACCTTTCGTTAAGAAACCTTCGTCAAAGGTGAAACAACTTGGGGGCCGCACATGAACGAGGCGGTCTGAAGCCTTCGGGCTTACGAAACATGACGTTCATCGACTGAGCTCTTGTTGAACAGCACCCATTCAAGGCAGCCTCTGGCTGCCTTTTTTTTGCCTGCTGTGCAGCGTTTCAGGTTCCTTCGCCACCCGCATTTGCCCTACCGAGTTCACCTGCGGCAGAATGCCGCAATCAAACCAGGAAAGGCTCTGGGGATCAGCCAGCCAGCACGCGCTGCGACGGGAAGGTGATCTCGACGAGCGTGCCTTCGTTCGGGGCCGAATTGATCGAGAATGTCGCCCGGTTGGCATCCACCATCGCTTTGGTCAAGGGCAGGCCGAGCCCGGTGCCGTCGCCGCGATGGCGTGACTGGGTCGAGGAAACCTGACGGAACGGCTTCATCGCATGGTCGAGTTCGGCGCGCGTCATGCCGATGCCGGTATCGCGAACCCTCAACACGACGCTGCCATTCGCCTCGTAGGAGGTGGAAACGACGATCTGACCGCCAGAGGGCGTGAAGCGGATGGCATTCGACAGGATGTTGAGCGCGATCTGCTTGATCGAACGCAGATCGGCCACGACGTCTGGCACCGAATGCGACAGCGCCGTGCGGATGATGACGCGCTGGCCATTCGCCTGCGGCTGGACGAGGGCGACGGCCTCCGAGATCGCCTCGTTGAGGCCGACGGCGGCAAAGTCGAGATCCATCTCGCCCGCCTCGATCTTCGAAATGTCGAGGAGATCGTTGACGATATCCAGCACGTGTCGGCCGGAGCGACCGATATCGTTGGCATATTCGATGTAACGGGGATGGCCGATCGGACCGAAACGCTCGCCGGCCATCATGTCGGAAAAGCCGATGATGGCGTTTAGCGGCGTGCGGATTTCATGGCTGACGCGGGCGAGGAAATCGGTCTTATGGGCGTTGGCGGTCTCGGCCGCGCCCTTGGCGTTGCGCAGCTCTTCCTCGGTGCGTTTCCACTGGGTGATATCGCGGATGACGGCGCAATAGCCGTTCGACGAGGTAAGCCGGCCCATCGTCATGAAAAGCGGCACGAAGCCGCCGCCGGCCTCGCGGCCGATCACCTCGCGCCCGTCGTTCAGAACGCTTGCCACGCCGTGGCCGGAGAGCCCGTTCAGATAGTCGAGAACTGCTTTCTGGCTCTCATGAGCAAACAGCATGACAAAGGGTTTGCCACGCGTCTCCTGCTCGTCGTAATTGAACAGGGCGCTCGCCGACCGGTTCATCGAACGAATGTCGCCCTCCGTGCCGATGACGACGACGCCGTCGGTCGCCGTTTCCAGGATCGAGCGCAATTCCTCGACCTCGACCTGAAGCTTGGCGACCTTCTCGACCATCCGCTCCGGACGCGCCTCGGCACGGTTGCTTTCGCCGCGGACATCCTCCTTGCCTTCTACAGGCATGAGCGCCAGCATCAGCGCATTGGCATCTTCCCAGCGCACCGATTGCAGTCGCGCGGTTACGGGCGTCAGCGTGTCGTCGGCCTTGACGAGCATCATGGTGCCGGAACCGGCCGCCTTTTCCTCAAGGTCGCGGCGCTGCAGCAGGGCTTCGATCCCGCCCACTTCGCGCAGCGCGTCGAGCGATTGGTAACCCGTCAGCCGCATGAATTCAGGGTTGGCATGGATCAGCGCATCGCCGACGTGGATAAGGACTGCGACGGGCAATTGGTCGACCGTTCCGGCCGAAAGCCCATCGGTCATCTTCACGCGCGGCGGGATGAAACTTGTGAGAACCTCGATCTGGCTGACCGTCTCCTCGAGCCCTTCCGTCGCCTCGTCCTCGGCGATGGCGGTGGGCTCTTCAGTGGCGCCGTCTTCGCGCACCGCCTCGGCCGCGTTCTCGAAGATCGCTTCCTGCGGCGCTATCTCATCGAGCGAAGCTGTGTCGGCGCTATCGGCGACTGGCGCTTCGCCTGTGAAGGTTTGCGGTTCCGCGATTTCTTCGAAAGACGCCGTTTCGGTGGCGGTGGTGCCCGCCGGTGCCGGGGTGTCAGGCTCTTCCCTGCGGGCGCCGAAGGCTTCCAGGCGCTTGGCGATTTCGCGGAAGTTCGCCTGCTCAGCGGCCGTCAATGCGGCGCCTGTGCTGTGAAGCTGCACGATCTTGTCGGTGGAACGGCGATTAGGGGTTTCCGCGACGCGAAGCGCCGGGGGCTCGTCTGCGGCATCGGCCGGGGCCGCTTCACCCGCGCCGGCGTTGACGCCGTCCCGCGGTTCTTCGGCGGCGCTTTCCAAGGCGGGCGGCTCGAAGCCGGCCTCTTCCACGGTGGCTTCGGGGGATGTCTCTTCGGTCGGGGCGGCTGCAGCCGGCGTCTGGTCCTCGACCTCGTCGGCGGCTGTCGTTTCCGCCAGGACCGCTTCGGGCGCTTGAGCATCGTGGGTCGGGTCGGTGACAGTTTCGGATGCGGGGCCGAGGCTTGCCGCATCATGGCCTATGCCGTTCGGACCGAGCGTCAGGCCGAGCGCCAGCGGATCTTCCTGCGCATCGGAGAGCCTGACGACGCCGAAGCCGCGGAAACCGTCGAAGTCGCGGTTGCGGGTGTAGGTCGGTAGCGCAGCGAGATCGACAGGAACGACGAGGCTGGTGCCTTCGACCGGCCAGAGGATCGTCTTGCCCGACCACGTGTCGCGGCGGGCGAGTGCCTCCGAAAGCTTGCCGTCAGGGTCGAGATTGAAAAGGGCGGCAATATCGCTGAAGGCGGAGCCGATGATGGCGGATGCATGCGGACCGACAGCCTCGGCAAATTCGTGGCTGACCTCGTTGAACCGGCCTTCCGCGTCGATCTTCCAGACGAAGCGCGTGGCGCGGCTGTTCGGCCTGAAGACGAAACCGGGTTCGGGCGCAAGCGACGGGGCAGGGGAGGCGCCTGAAGCTGCGGTGGCGGGCTCTTCGGGAACGGTTTCCGGCGCCTCATCGACCGGCATTTGGCCGGCTTCGGCAGGTGTCTCCGCCATCGCGGTCGCTTCCGCCGTCTCGTTGGCGGAGTATATCGCGGCGGCGTCGACGTGCTCCTCGGCCTCGTAGGCCTCATTCACGCTGCTCTCGTTCGCGCGCCCGTCGTTCTCCGGCGTTTCGTCTTCGGCCGGATTCCTCTCCCCAACCGGTGCCTCTGCGGATGTGGCAGTTGCCGCGGTCGGCCGGGCGCTTTCGTCGACGATCTCCTCCAGCGTCTCCTCGACCTCCTCGATCCCAGAGACCGCGTCGACCATCTCGCTGAATCCGTTCGCCGCAGCCGCCTCTTCCGGAGGAAGTTCGGAGAGCGGTGTGCTTTCTTCGCCCGCAGCCGCATCAGCCGCCTGCGCCGGTGCATCGACTGCGTCGAGCACGGGCGCGTCGATCGGGTCGAGATGACCGATCGCGGTCTCCACGGCAAAGAGCAGATTGAGCGCCGGCTCGTCGCTCAGCCTGCCGACCGCTGCCGGGAGATAACCCCTGCCGGTGGCGACCGGGCGCTTCACCAGGCGGTCGGGATGGGCGCCGGCAAGGTTGATCAAGGCCTTTGCGGTCTCGACTGAAATGGCGAGCGAGGCAAAGCCAGGCGAGGCGGCGATGACCTCGCCATTGGCGCCGATGACAGCCATATGCGTGTCGGGATCATCGAGACCCTGCAGCATCCGGGTCGCCGCAGCGCCTGCCGTCAGCGGCTTTGCCGACACCGGCACTGAAAACAGAATGGCTTTCTCGCCCGATGAAAGCCGGATCAGTTCGGCCGTCGCCTGCACCTGCACGCGCTGAAAGCCCTTTGCGATACGGATCATCAGGCTTCTGTTGTCGCCGACGTCGGCAAGCTGACGCGCCGCCGTTTCCAGTTGGCGGAAGGTGATATCGGTGCGATCGACGCCCTGGTCGAGCAGATCGTAGACTGCTGAATGGCCGAAAAGCTCAGCACCCGCACCGTTTGCCCAAAGCAGGCGGGCAAGATCGGCCGAAAGCAGGACCATCGCCTCGCCGCGTGAAAATCGTTCCCGCACCCGCGCATGCACGGCGATATCGATGAACGGGTATTGGACTGCGGGCATGATCGAACCTTGTCGCTGTCGGCCTTCTAAATTAACGGCTTATTAATAACTGCAGGTCGCATGCCGGTCCAGAACAGCGGGGTCCTTTCAGCCGAAAGGGTTAACGAGTTGTGCGATGCACAATAAATGTTGCAATGCACAATAAGATGCCCTATATAGACTTCATTCAATGACCACAGGCAGCAACTGCCTTAGCCCAAAGGAATGCGACCCATGGCTACCATAAAGACCGATGACGTTTTTTCAATCGCTTCTTTCGACCCGTCCAAGTTGGCTGAATCCTTCCGTGAATTCGCCGAAAAGGGCGCACAGCAGTCGAAGGAAGCCTATGCCAAGCTGAAGACTGCCGGCGAGGAAGCCGGCAAGACGCTCGAAGCCACCGTCCAGACGGCACAGGCGGGCACCGTCGAGATCGGCCTGAAGGCGATCGACGTCCTGCGCGTCAATGCCGAAACCTCGCTCTCGCACATGGAAGCACTGCTCGGCGTCAAGTCAGTCGCCGAATTCGTCGAGCTGCAGACCTCCTTCCTGCGCAAGCAGGCCGAACTCGCCGTGGATCAGGCGAAGTCCATGCAGGAAACCACCAAGCAGGTTGCCGAAAAGCTCGCAAAGCCCTCCAAGGAAGCCGCCGAAAAGGCGATGGCATCCTTCAAGGTCGCCTGATCGGTCTTTGCCGATCGGAAACAAAAGGCTGGACCTCGTGTCCAGCCTTTTTGTATATTGACGAGGAATGGGGCTTGAATTCATGGCCAAGTCCTCGTATGTGACCCCCATCGCGCCGAGCGTGATTTATGCGGTTGTAGCTCAGTTGGTTAGAGCGCAGGTTTGTGGCACCTGAGGTCGGAGGTTCGAGACCCCCCAACCGTACCATCTCCCCCACGTCAGCTTTCCATCAGACAAATCCTTCTAGATACGTCTTTTCGAACCAGCATCGTAAGTACAGCCGTTAACTGTATCTGTAATGATCCTGTACGGATGTTTGTCGTGTCTCGACGAAAGCGCGTGCTTGCGCAGCGCCCTGAAGAGAACCTACGCTTCTGAGGGCGAATCTGCTGCTTATTTGCCACACCAAATCGAACATTCAAGAAGTACAACCCATCCGTATGGTGCCATGCCGCCGGGTGAGCTACATATGCGGCACGCAGGAACAGCGAGGTCCCAATCGCCACATCCCCACTCGAATGGGACCGGCCACGCAAGCAAATTGCGGAGGATCCGAACCGCGAAGCCCACCCGCGGCAAGAGAGGCAAACAACGTTTGGTGGCGCAAACAACCCGGGTCTCGCTTCCCCGATAAGTCTCAAGCCTACTAAATTTCACCAGATGACCGTAACCACAATTTAAGTGCAGTCATGCCAGCAATTATGAGGGTTTGGACGGGCAGAGCGCAGGATCATGGAATGTCTCTAGCCCATTTTAGAGGTTCCAGAAGAAGCGCTTCATAAGGGCTGGCGGCTAGATCAAAATGCTTTTCGAATACAAATAAAGCTTTTAGTTGAATTTCTCCCTGAGATGAAGCAGAGAGAAATCGGCAATAGGCGCGGCCGGATGAAATAGGCAACGGGGATTTTTATGGCGGACCTTACGAATTGGCCGACGTACGTCAGCTCAACTGGGGATCAGAAGATAGACGGGCTCTTGGGTGACTTTGCCTGGGGAGGAACGATCACCTATGCGTTTCCCACGACTTCGTCAGCGTATGATTACAACGGCGAGAAAAACTATTCTTTCTCTCCAATTTCGTCGCAGCAGCAGTCTCTTGCCTTGTACTTTATGGAGCAGTCCTATGGGAGTGCGGCGAACGACGGCTTTTCCGTCGAGGGATTCACGAACGCCAACTTCGAGGCCGGAAGCGCCAACACCGCAGCGGTGCGGTTCGCTCAATCCTCGCATCCCGATCTCGAGACAGCGTGGGCCTATTTACCAGCCAGCGGCGGGCCGGGTGGTGATGTCTGGTTCGGGACTGGGTATGCTGGCACCGAAGATGATCTTCGCTTCCCGAGGTTCGGCAACTATGCAGGTCATGCCCTGGCGCACGAGCTGGGTCACGCTCTCGGACTGAAGCATGCTCACGAATACGGAATAGTCGTTCCGAGCGCGTACGATTCGCTCGAATACACGATCATGACCTACCGCTCATATATCGGCGACAATGGGAGTGGGTACACGTATGAGCACGATGGCGCGCCACAAACCTTCATGATGCTTGACATCGCCGCCCTGCAGGAAATGTATGGCGCGGACTACACTACAAACAGTGGCGATACTGTCTACAAGTGGAATCCGAACCAAGGCATCACCTATGTCAACGGGGTCGCGGCCATCACGCCAGCTGCCAACAGGATCTTCGCAACAATCTGGGACGGCGGCGGTATCGATACCTATGATTTGAGCGCTTATACAACCGCCCTCAAGATCGACTTGCAAGCAGGCGGGTACTCGGTTTTTTCTCAGGGCCAGTTGTCCTACCTGGGAGGAGGTCCGAATAATGGCTATGCCCGCGGCAACATTTTCAACGCCCTTCTTCATGAAGGCAATACCGCGTCGTTGATTGAGAACGTTAAGGCCGGCTCCGGCAATGATACGATCACAGGCAACGAGGCGGACAATACTCTCTGGGGCAACGCCGGCAATGACACCCTTAACGGCCTTTCCGGCAACGACACATTGATCGGCGGAACGGGCAACGATACTTATATCTTCAATGATCTGGCTGACGTGGTCACCGAAGGGCTAAACGAAGGGTCCGATCTGATCAGGACGACGCTTTCTTCCTTTGCCTTGACCAATATTGCCAATGTCGAAAACCTGACCTTCATCGGCACCGGCGCTTTTACCGGCACTGGAAGCGGCCTCGCCAACACCATCGCCGGCGGCTCCGGCAACGACACGCTGGATGGCGGCGCCGGCAACGACACGCTGATCGGCGGTGCCGGCAACGACCTCTATGTGATTGACTCTAGCTTCGATTTGGTGATTGAGAGTGCGAACAAGGGGACGGACACAGTCCAGACGGCGATTTCAAGCTATACGCTCAGCGACAATGTCGAGAATCTGACTTACACGGGATCCGCCAGCTTCACCGGCACCGGCAACGCGCTCGCCAACACGATCATCAGCGGCGCCGGCAATGACACGCTGAATGGCGGGGCCGGTGCGGATAGCCTGATCGGCGGCGCGGGGGACGACACCTATAGCGTCGACAATGTTGGCGACAGCGTCACCGAAGCCGCCAACGAGGGGATCGACACTGTTCGCGCGACATCGGCAAGCTATACGCTTGCCGCCAATCTCGAGAACCTCACCTATATCGGCACGGCAGCCTTTGCCGGGACGGGCAATGACCTTGCCAATACGATCAGGGGCGGGGCAGGTGCCGACACCTTGGACGGGAAGGGCGGTGCGGACAGCTTGATCGGCGGTGCGGGCAACGACACCTATATTGTCGATACCCTTGCCGACGTGATCACCGAAGGGCTGAATGAAGGAGCAGATCTGATCAAGACGACGCTTTCTTCCTATGCTTTGACCATCAATGCCAATGTCGAAAACCTGGCCTTCATCGGCACCGGCGATTTTACCGGGACTGGAACCAGCATCGCCAATACGATCACCGGCGGCGCTGGCAACGATCTTCTGGACGGCGGCGCCGGCAATGACACGCTGAATGGCGGCGCCGGCAACGACATCTATATGGTCGACAGTGCGGGCGACGTGATCAACGAGGCGGTCAGTGCCGGCACCGACGAAATCCGCACGGCGCTTGCAGCCTACTCGATCGCCGCCTTGGTCAATGTCGAGAACCTCACCTACACCGGATCCGCCAGCTTCACCGGCACCGGCAATGCGCTCGCCAACACGATCACCGGCGATGCCGGCAATGACACCCTGAATGGCGGGGCCGGTGCGGATAGCCTGATCGGCGGTGAGGGCGACGACACCTATAGCGTCGACAATACCGGTGACATCGTCACCGAAGCTGCCGACGAGGGAACTGACACGGTTCGCGCGACATCAGCGAGCTACACGCTTGCCGCCAATCTCGAGAACCTCAGCTATATCGGCACGGCGGCCTTTACCGGGACGGGCAATGAGCTTGCCAACACCATAAGGGGTGGGGCAGGTGCCGATACCCTGGACGGGAAGGCCGGTGCTGACAGCTTGATCGGTGGTGCGGGCAACGACATCTACATTGTCGATAACGTAGGCGACGTGGTCACCGAAGTTCTGAATGAAGGAACCGATCTGATCAAGACGGCGCTTTCAAGCTATACGCTCGGCAACAATGTCGAGAACCTGCTCTTTACGGGATCCGGCAGCTTCAGCGGCACGGGCAATGCGCTCGTCAACACGATCACCGGCGGCGCCGGCAACGACACGCTTGACGGTGGCATCGGCAATGACACGCTGGCAGGCGGCGCCGGCAACGACACATTGATCGGCGGGGTCGGCTCCGACACGATGTCGGGTGGGATTGGCGACGACATCTATGTGGTCGATATCGCGACCGACCTGGTGATCGAGAATGCCAACGAGGGGACGGACACGGTCCAGACGGCGCTTGTCAGCTATACGCTCGGCAACAATGTCGAGAACCTGACCTACACCGGCTCCGCAAGCTTCACCGGCACCGGCAATGCGCTCGCCAACACGATCATCGGCGGCGCCTTCAATGACACGCTGAATGGCGGGGCCGGTGCGGATAGCCTGATCGGCGGTGAGGGCAATGACACCTACATCGTCGACAATGCCGGTGACATCGTCACCGAAGCCGCCGACGAGGGAACCGACACGGTTCGCACGACATTGGCGAGCTACACGCTTGCCGCCAATCTCGAGAACCTCAGCTATATCGGAACGGTAGCCTTTGCTGGAACAGGCAATGATCTCGACAACACGATCACCGGTGGCGTTGCCAACGATACGCTTTCCGGCGGCGTCGGCCACGATACGCTGAATGGCGGGGGCGGGGCCGATCATTTGATCGGTGGTGTTGGCGACGACACCTATATCGTCGACAATGCCGGCGACATCGTCACCGAGAACGCCAATGAGGGGATCGACACGGTTCGCACGAACCTGAGTGCCCACACATTGGCTGCCAATGTCGAGAACCTCACCTACATCGGAACGGCAGCCTTTACCGGGGCAGGGAATCTGCTCGACAACATCATCACAGGTGGTGTCGCCGCCGACAAGCTTATAGGCGCTGCGGGCAACGATACGCTGAATGGCGGGGCTGGTTCCGACACGATGTTGGGTGGGATTGGCGACGACATCTATGTGGTCGATATCGCGACTGATATCGTGATCGAGAATGCCAACGAGGGGACGGACACGGTCCGGACGGCGCTTGTCGGCTATACGCTTGGCAACAATGTCGAGAACCTGACCTATACCGGGTCCGCCAGCTTCAGCGGCGCCGGCAATGCGCTGGCCAATACGATCACCGGCGGCGCCGGCAATGACACGCTGAATGGCGGAGCAGGTGCGGACAGCTTGATCGGTGGTGCGGGTAACGACACTTATATCCTCGACGATGCCGGCGACATCGTCACCGAAGCCGCCGACGCAGGGACCGATACGGTTCGAACCAACCTGGCGATCTATACGCTTGCCGCCAATGTCGAGAACCTGAGCTTTGCCGGCACGGGCGCATTTGCCGGCACGGGCAACAATCTCGACAATACGATCACGGGTGGCGCTGCCGCCGATACGCTTTCCGGCGGCGCCGGCAACGACACGCTGAATGGCGGGGCCGGTGCGGATAGCCTGATCGGCGGTGAGGGCGACGACACCTATAGCGTCGACAATGCCGGCGACAGCGTCACCGAAGCTGCCGACGAGGGAACCGACATCGTTCGCACGACGCTGGCAAGCTATACGCTTACCGCCAATGTCGAAAACCTGAGCTTTGTCGGCACGGTAGCCTTTGCCGGAACGGGCAATGAGCTTGCCAACACCATAAGGGGCGGGGCAGGTGCCGATACCCTGGACGGGAAGGCCGGTGCGGACAGCTTGATCGGTGGTGCGGGCAACGACATCTACATTGTCGATAACGTAGGCGACGTGGTCACCGAAGTTCTGAATGAAGGAACCGATCTGATCAAGACGGCGCTTTCAAGCTATACGCTCGGCAACAATGTCGAGAACCTGCTCTTTACGGGATCCGGCAGCTTCAGCGGCACGGGCAATGCGCTCGTCAACACGATCACCGGCGGCGCCGGCAACGACACGCTTGACGGTGGCATCGGCAATGACACGCTGGCAGGCGGCGCCGGCAACGACACATTGATCGGCTGGGTCGGCTCCGACACGATGTCGGGTGGGATTGGCGACGACATCTATGTGGTCGATATCGCGACCGACCTGGTGATCGAGAATGCCAACGAGGGGACGGACACGGTCCAGACGGCGCTTGTCAGCTATACGCTCGGCAACAATGTCGAGAACCTGACCTACACCGGCTCCGCAAGCTTCACCGGCACCGGCAATGCGCTCGCCAACACGATCATCGGCGGCGCCTTCAATGACACGCTGAATGGCGGGGCCGGTGCGGATAGCTTGATCGGCGGTGATGGCAACGACACCTACATCGTCGACAATGCCGGTGACATCGTCACCGAAGCCGCCGACGAGGGAACCGACACGGTTCGCACGACATTGGCGAGCTACACGCTTGCCGCCAATCTCGAGAACCTCAGCTATATCGGAACGGTAGCCTTTGCTGGAACAGGCAATGATCTCGACAACACGATCACCGGTGGCGTTGCCAACGATACGCTTTCCGGCGGCGTCGGCCACGATACGCTGAATGGCGGGGGCGGGGCCGATCATTTGATCGGTGGTGTTGGCGACGACACCTATATCGTCGACAATGCCGGCGACATCGTCACCGAGAACGCCAATGAGGGGATCGACACGGTTCGCACGAACCTGAGTGCCCACACATTGGCTGCCAATGTCGAGAACCTCACCTACATCGGAACGGCAGCCTTTACCGGGGCAGGGAATCTGCTCGACAACATCATCACAGGTGGTGTCGCCGCCGACAAGCTTATAGGCGCTGCGGGCAACGATACGCTGAATGGCGGGGCTGGTTCCGACACGATGTTGGGTGGGATTGGCGACGACATCTATGTGGTCGATATCGCGACCGACGTGGTGATCGAGAATGCCAACGAGGGGACGGACACGGTCCGGACGGCGCTTGCCAGCTATATGCTCGGCAACAATATCGAGAACCTGCTCTTTACGGGCTCCGCCAGCTTCACCGGCACCGGCAACGCGCTCGCCAACATGATCACCGGCGGCGCCGGCAATGACACGCTGAATGGCGGAGCAGGTGCGGACACCTTGATCGGCGGGAGTGGCAACGACACCTATATCCTCGACGATGCCGGCGACATCGTCACCGAAGCCGCCGACGCAGGGACCGATACGGTTCGCACCAACCTGGCAATCTATACGCTTGCCGCCAATGTCGAGAACCTGAGCTTTGCCGGCACGGGCGCGTTTGCCGGCACGGGTAACAATCTCGACAACACGATCACGGGTGGCGCTGCCGCCGATACGCTTTCCGGCGGCGCCGGCAATGACACGCTGAATGGCGGGGCCGGTGCGGATAGCCTGATCGGCGGCGCGGGGGACGACACCTATAGCGTCGACAATGCCGGCGACATCGTCACCGAAGCTGCCGACGAGGGAACCGACATCGTTCGCACGACGCTGGCAAGCTATACGCTTACCGCCAATGTCGAAAACCTGAGCTTTGTCGGCACGGTAGCCTTTGCCGGAACGGGCAATGAGCTTGCCAACACCATAAGGGGCGGGGCAGGTGCCGATACCCTGGACGGGAAGGCCGGTGCGGACAGCTTGATCGGTGGTGCGGGCAACGACATCTACATTGTCGATAACGTAGGCGACGTGGTCACCGAAGTTCTGAATGAAGGAACCGATCTGATCAAGACGGCGCTTTCAAGCTATACGCTCGGCAACAATGTCGAGAACCTGCTCTTTACGGGATCCGGCAGCTTCAGCGGCACGGGCAATGCGCTCGTCAACACGATCACCGGCGGCGCCGGCAACGACACGCTTGACGGTGGCATCGGCAATGACACGCTGGCAGGCGGCGCCGGCAACGACACATTGATCGGCTGGGTCGGCTCCGACACGATGTCGGGTGGGATTGGCGACGACATCTATGTGGTCGATATCGCGACCGACCTGGTGATCGAGAATGCCAACGAGGGGACGGACACGGTCCAGACGGCGCTTGTCAGCTATACGCTCGGCAACAATGTCGAGAACCTGACCTACACCGGCTCCGCAAGCTTCACCGGCACCGGCAATGCGCTCGCCAACACGATCATCGGCGGCGCCTTCAATGACACGCTGAATGGCGGGGCCGGTGCGGATAGCTTGATCGGCGGTGATGGCAACGACACCTACATCGTCGACAATGCCGGTGACATCGTCACCGAAGCCGCCGACGAGGGAACCGACACGGTTCGCACGACATTGGCGAGCTACACGCTTGCCGCCAATCTCGAGAACCTCAGCTATATCGGAACGGTAGCCTTTGCTGGAACAGGCAATGATCTCGACAACACGATCACCGGTGGCGTTGCCAACGATACGCTTTCCGGCGGCGTCGGCCACGATACGCTGAATGGCGGGGGCGGGGCCGATCATTTGATCGGTGGTGTTGGCGACGACACCTATATCGTCGACAATGCCGGCGACATCGTCACCGAGAACGCCAATGAGGGGATCGACACGGTTCGCACGAACCTGAGTGCCCACACATTGGCTGCCAATGTCGAGAACCTCACCTACATCGGAACGGCAGCCTTTACCGGGGCAGGGAATCTGCTCGACAACATCATCACAGGTGGTGTCGCCGCCGACAAGCTTATAGGCGCTGCGGGCAACGATACGCTGAATGGCGGGGCTGGTTCCGACACGATGTTGGGCGGGATTGGCGACGACATCTATGTGGTCGATATCGCGACCGACGTGGTGATCGAGAATGCCAACGAGGGGACGGACACGGTCCGGACGGCGCTTGCCAGCTATATGCTCGGCAACAATGTCGAGAACCTGCTCTTTACGGGCTCCGCCAGCTTCACCGGCACCGGCAATGCGCTCGCCAACATGATCACCGGCGGCGCCTTCAATGACACGCTGAATGGCGGGGCTGGTGCGGACACTTTGATCGGCGGGAGTGGCAACGACACCTATATCCTCGACGATGCCGGCGACATCGTCACCGAAGCCGCCGACGCAGGGACCGATACGGTTCGCACGACACTGGCCGCCTACACACTGGGGACCAATGTCGAGAACCTCACATTTATCGGAACGGGGCCGTTTGCCGGAACAGGGAATGCGCTGAACAACGTTATCATCGGCGGCAGTGGTTCTAACACGCTCACGGGCGGCGCCGGCAACGATATCCTCACTGGTGGAGCGGCGGCCGACGTCTTCATTTATTCGGCCAACTGGGGCCATGACACGATCACAAATTTCGTGGCAACCGGCTCCGCACATGACGCAATCTGGATCGATCACAACATTTTCGCCGACTGGGATGCACTTTTTGCGGCAACTGAGCAATCCGGGAATGACACGATTATCACTGCCGATTCCGACAACACCATAACGTTAAGGAATGTTGCTCTTTCAAGCCTGCAGTCGTGGGACTTCTTGTTTGCATGATCTTTCCTTGAACCTCGCGGCACCTTGTTTGACGGGAAGGGGGCCGAATCCGTAAGGGCGTGTGTCAATTTCGGCCGATATTGACGTACGTTGTTACGGGCGAGTTCTTTCGACCATTGGTGGGCACTCCAGCGAGGTGGCAACGGCAGTGTTGCCGCTTCTGAGATACATTTTCGCCCGTGTCATTCGCCAGCCGCAATTTGCGACAGCTGAATGAGTTCCGTCGCGCGAGCTTAAAGATAAATCCTGAGAAGTTTTGAGTATCACGCGCCGTGGCCGGCCTCTCAAGAGGTTCGCGAGGTGATATCTGGAAGCACGTGCCGCCTCCCAGTGCAGGAACGAAAACCAGGATCCTGTCGATTAGATGGAACCCGTCCCATGTCGGGCCGTTCTCCAAGCTGACGGGAGAAATACGCATGTCGAAAACCCTTCTCTACGGCGCGACCAAGATCGATGGATCCAACAGTGCCTATGCGCCGATCGAAAGCCTTGCCGCTTTCCAGTGGAAGAACCGCGTCTTCATTCTCTTCGCCGACAAGGATAATGCCCGCGCGGCGCGCCAGGAAAACCAGCTGCTGTCCGAACGCAGCGCGCTCGATGAGCGCGACATGGTGGTGCTGAAGGTCTCGGCCGGCGCGGTGCGGGCGCTTTTCGGCGCTGCCGATGACCTCGACGGCGAAGCGATCCGCCGTGATCTCGAGGCGCCGGAGGCGGGCGAGTTTGCCGCCTTCCTGCTCGGCAAGGACGGAACTGTCAAGCTGAAGGTCAGCGAGCCGATCACCAGTGGCGAACTCTTCGCCATCATCGACAGCATGCCGATGCGTGCTGCCGAAACGCTGAGGCCTGACAGGTAGCCCGGCGAGACCGCGCAAAACCAACGTCACGAAAGGGAGGCGGTCATGTCCGTGCCCAACGAGCCCATTCCCGATCAGCCGCCGATGCCGGCACCCGGCTGGAAACCGGTGCCGCCGATCACCGAACCGGAGCCGGACAGGCTCCCGGACGAGGCACCGGTTCCGAACCCGGATGAGAACGATGAGCCTGCCAAGCACGTCTCCGGGGTTAAAGGAATATCTGCCGCTCGGCGCTGACGAGTTCCTGCAGGAAGTCGACGACGCTGCGGACGCGAACGAGGTCCCGCGCCGTTTCGTGATAGGTCGTCCAATAGCCGCGCCGGATTGAAACCTCTGGCAGGATACGCTCGAGCTCCGGATATTGCCGGGCGATATAGTCATGCAGGATGCCGATGCCGGCGCCTGACCGCACCGCCTCGGTCTGGCCGATCGCCGTCGAAATCTCGAAGCTTGCATCCCAGCTTCGCATCACCACGCCGGAGAAATTCAGCGAGGCGGTGAAGATCAGGTCCTCGACATAGCCGATGCGCGGATGCGCCTTAAGCGCCTCGACATGGCCGGGTCTGCCGTTTGACGCGAGGTAGTCGCGCGAGGCATAGAGGCCGAGCGTGTAGTCCGTAAGCTTGGAGGAGACGAGCCGGCCCTGCTCGGGACGTTCCAGCGTGATCGCGATATCGGCCTCGCGCTGCGACAGCGAGAAGGAGCGCGGCACGGGCACCAGCTGGATCTTCAGCTCCGGGTGGCGCTCGATCAGCCTGCCCATGCGCGGCGCAAGAAAGGAGACGCCGAAACCGTCGGGCGCGCCGACGCGCACCGTCCCGGCGATCGCCGTATCGGTATGGCCGAGATTGGCCTGCGCCGCGAGCATTTCGGTTTCCATCCGTTCGGCGGCGTGCAGGAAGATGCCGCCTTCGGCCGTCAGCTCGCAGCCATTCGTCCGGCGCACGAACAGCCGCGTCTTCAGCGCCTCTTCGAGTGAGGTCAGCCGGCGCGAAAGGGTGGCGTGGTTAAGCCCCAATCGCTTCGAAGCGGCGAGGATCTGCCCGGTTCGGGCGACGGCGAGGAAGATGCGAACGTCGTCCCAGTTCATCATTTGGCCCGCATTGCAATCGGATCGACATCGATAAGCATCAGCGACGTCACCATGCCGGCCGTCTCGCTCTTATATTTGAGGAAATGCGGGGTCAGCAGATGCGCCTCGTAGGCTTCCTGGTCGGCGTAGACTTCGAGAATGCGAACGCGGTGCGGAGCCTCGCGGATGGCAACAGCGCTGAGCGAGAGAACCCCGTCTTCCAGCGCGACCGAAGCCTCTATTTCCTCCTTGAGCAATGCGCAATAGGCTTCGAGCCTCTCCGCGGCGATCTCCAACTCCGCCATTCGCACGACTGGATTTTGCTTCATCGGTTTATCCTCCGCTGAGTTTGACTTGTCCGCATGCCGTGCCAAGTTTGGAAGCAGCAGCGCCTGCATCTGGGCTACAAAATGCGCACAACGGTTGCTTATATCAGCGCATTGATTTGTGCAAATTGAAGTGCAATTGTGGGCCATCCAAACAGGAGGAACATCCATGCGTGAGATCGGACATTTCATCGGCGGCAAGCAAGTCGCCGGCACCAGCGGCCGCGTCAGCAACGTCTACAATCCGGCGACCGGCGAAGTGCAGGCAACGGTGGCGCTCGCAAGCGTCGAGGAACTGCGCGCCGCAGTCGAGAACGCCAAGGCCGCGCAGCCGAAATGGGCGGCCACCAACCCGCAGCGCCGCGCTCGCGTTTTCTTCAAGTTCGTCGAACTCCTGAACAAGCACATGGACGAGCTTGCCGAAATGCTCTCCAAGGAACACGGCAAGACGATCGAGGATGCCAAGGGCGACGTCGTTCGCGGCCTCGAAGTCTGCGAATTCGTCTGCGGCATCCCGCATCTCGCCAAGGGCGAGTTCACCGAGGGCGCGGGTCCGGCGATCGACATGTATTCGATCCGCCAGCCGGTCGGCATCGGCGCCGGCATCACGCCTTTCAATTTCCCGGGCATGATCCCGATGTGGATGTTCGCGCCGGCGATTGCCTGCGGCAATGCCTTCATCCTGAAGCCTTCCGAGCGTGATCCCTCTCTGCCGATCCGCCTCGCCGAACTGATGATCGAGGCCGGATTGCCGGCCGGCATCCTCAACGTAGTCAACGGCGACAAGGGTGCCGTCGACGCTATCCTCACCGATCCCGATATCGGCGCCGTCTCCTTCGTCGGCTCGACGCCGATCGCCCGCTACGTCTACGGCACGGCGGCGATGAACGGTAAGCGCGCCCAATGTTTCGGCGGCGCCAAGAACCATATGATCATTATGCCGGACGCCGACATGGACCAGGCCGTCAACGCGCTGATGGGCGCAGGCTATGGTTCGGCCGGCGAGCGCTGCATGGCGATCTCGGTTGCCGTTCCGGTCGGTGAAGAGACCGCCAACCGCCTCGTCGAAAAGCTGACGCCGAAGATCGAATCGCTGCGCATCGGCCCCTACACCGACGAGAAGGCCGACATGGGTCCGCTCGTCACCAAGGAAGCCTATACCCGCGTTCGCGGTCTGATCGACCGCGGCGTCGAGGAGGGCGCCAAGCTCGTGGTCGATGGCCGAGATTTCAAGCTCCAAGGCTATGAAGACGGCTATTTCGTCGGCGGCTGCCTGTTCGATCACGTCACGCCTGACATGGATATCTACAAGACCGAGATTTTCGGGCCTGTCCTCTCCGTCGTTCGCGCCCAGAACTATGAGGAAGCGCTGTCGCTGCCGATGAAGCACGAATATGGCAACGGCGTCGCGATCTACACCCGCGACGGCGATGCCGCCCGCGATTTTGCCTCGCGCATCAATATCGGCATGATCGGCATCAACGTTCCGATCCCGGTTCCGCTCGCCTACCACTCCTTCGGCGGCTGGAAGGCATCGAGCTTCGGCGACCTCAACCAACACGGCACGGATTCGATCAAGTTCTGGACGAAAACCAAGACCGTCACCGCCCGCTGGCCCTCCGGCATCAAGAGCGGCGCCGAATTCGTCATGCCGACCATGAAATAATCTCACGAGAGATCGATCTGCAATTCGGGGGCCCTTCGGCCCCCGTTTTCGATTTAAGGTTGTTGATTTCTGGGCCTCTTTGCTCTTCAGATAATGGGCCCGCCGCGCGATTCTCATCACGGGTGCCGGGTTCGACATGCTGGGGGAAGCAAAGATCATGGATAACAGAGTGTCCGCGGACTCCGCGGCAAACGCGTTCGAACGTGCCCGGTTCACCGGCACGGCGTCGGAATATTTCGGCATCTGGATTGTCAATGTCCTGCTGACGATCGTAACGCTCGGCATCTATTCCGCCTGGGCGAAAGTGCGGCGAAACCGCTACTTCTACGGCAACACCGCCCTGCTTGGCCGCAGCTTCGAATATCACGCCACCGGCAAGCAGATCTTCATCGGCCGCGTCATCGTCTTCGCCTTCATTGTGGTGGCCAACATTCTGGCGGCGATCCATCCGTTGTTCTCTGTCGTGACCACGATCCTGGTGCTTATCGCTCTGCCCTGGCTGATCGTCAGGGGCCTTCGTTTCAACGCTCGCGTGACCAGCTATCGAAATGTGCGGTTTGATTTCATCGGCACCGCCGGCGGCGCCTTCGTCTCCGTGTTGCTCGGAAGCCTCGTCGCTTTCCTGTCGCTCGGCCTGCTTGCGCCCTTCGCCAGCCGATGGCTCAACCGCTATATCTTCAACAATCTCCGCTACGGCGACCGACCGTTCCAAACGGATCCTAAGATCGGCGCGCTTTACGGCGCGCTTCTCGTCCCGGCCCTGATGGTCGTGCTGGGCGGTGTCATGCTGGTCGGACTGCTTATACTTATGTTCGTAGTGGACCCCGGCGGCGGCGGCTCGATCGAAGAGGTGGCTCTCCTTGGGGCAATCTATTTGAGCCTCTTCGGCCTCTTTATCATCTACGGCCTTGCCGGCCTCATCTATCGGGCAGCCGTCCACAACATCGTCTGGTCATCGACGCAGATCGACGGCCGGCATGTCTTGCGGAGCGATCTTTCCCGTGCACGTTATGCCTGGATCGCCATATCGAACGTCGTGGTGACGGTGCTCACCCTCGGTCTGATGCGCCCCTGGGCGGCGGTTCGGTTGGCGCGTTATGTCACCGAGCACACGGCAATTCGCATCGAGGGCGAGATCGGCGAGGTTTTCACGCAGTTTCAGGCCAGCGGCGCTGCCATCAGTTCGGAATATATGAGCATGGAAGGTATCGATTTTGGTTTTTGAAGGCGAAGCCATTGCGAGAGGGGAATGGTATCCGCCGCATTCGAGCGGCGCCGTTCCCGCGCGCCTGCTGTCGCGCGGCGGCCGCCTGGTCGCCGTGACCGCAGAAGACGCAATTCTTGCTGACGGCGATGTTGGGCAAGTCTCCTTCACGCCGCGCGTCGGGTCGATCCCGCGGCGCGCGGTCTTTGCTGACGGCTCGGTCTTCGAAAGCGCCGACAACGAGGCGATCGATACTTTCCTTCGCGCCGGCGGCAGAAGCGGATGGGTGCATCGGCTGGAGGAGTTTCATCCTCGTCTCTTCCTCTTCGCGATCGCTGTCGTTCTGCTCGCCGTCGGCATCTATCGTTATGCATTGCCCGCCCTCGTCGAAGTCGCCATCCTCGTGACGCCACCCGTCGTCTCCGAGACTATGTCTTATGGCGCTCTCAACACGCTGGATAGGACGGCCCTGTCTCCAAGTCGGCTGACGAGCGTGCGGCAGGCCGAAATCGCCGCTCGCTTTCGCCAGGTTGCCGCCAATGCCCAAGCCGGCGCCGAGCGTTACGTGCTGAATTTCCGCGACGGCGGCCTGATCGGTCCCAATGCTTTCGCGCTTCCCGACGGCAACATCATCATCACCGACCAGTTGGTGGAACTCGCGGGTGGCGACGATGAGATGATCGCAGGCGTTCTCGCTCATGAGGTCGGTCATGTCGAATTCAAGCATAGCCTCAGGCAGCTCTATCGCGCCGCGGGCGTTGCCGGTCTCGTCATGCTGATTGCTGGCGATGTTGGCTCCGGTGTCGAGGATATCCTGACCCAAGGCGGTGGCCTGCTCGCATTGTCCTATTCCCGCAGCGCAGAGGCCGAAGCCGACCGGCGCTCCGTCGAACTGATGCGCAAGGCCGGCATGGATCCGGCTGCGATCGCCCGGTTTTTCGACCTGCTGGAGGAAAAACTCGGCGATCGCTCCCACACCAGCATGCTGTCCACTCATCCGGGCACGCCTGAGCGCAAGCAGGCGATCCTGGATTATGCCGGTACTCTGAAGCAGGATTGACGTCGCGGCAAATGGCCTCATAAGCTGAATGCGAATTTCATATTTTGGAATTGTTCAAAACTACCAAACCGCCTATATACGTCTGAACAGGCACGAGTCAGGAGATCGGCATGCGGTTGACGAAGCAGACCAACTATGCGGTTCGCATGTTGATGTATTGTGCTGCCAACGAAGGGCAGCTGAGCCGGATTCCGGAAATTGCCAAGGCTTACGGGGTTTCCGAACTCTTTCTTTTCAAGATTCTCCAGCCGCTGAACAAGGCGGGGCTGGTGGAAACGGTGCGCGGCCGCAACGGCGGTGTGCGCCTGGGCAAGCCTGCGGCAGAGATCACGCTCTTCGACGTTGTCCGGGTCACGGAAGACAGTTTCGCCATGGCCGAATGCTTCGAAGATGACGGCATGGTCGAATGCCCGCTGGTCGACAGCTGTGGCTTGAACTCGGCACTGCGCAAGGCGCTCAACGCCTTCTTCGGCGTGCTCTCGGAATATACGATCGAAGATCTCGTCAAGGCGCGGCCGCAGATCAATTTCCTTCTCGGAATTACCGGCGAACACGAATATCGCAAGCCGGCGGTCGTTGCCCCCGCCGCCTGATTGCAAGAAACAGGACAGACTTATGAAACCGCGGTTGCCTCGGCAGTCGCGGTTTTTGTTTGCGGCGTATCGCCGGGCTCGAGAATGCTGATATGTCCAGGATGCGATGCTGGGAGGGCGCAATTATCCAAAATGCGACGAAATCTCGCGCATTTTTATCCGAATATTTCCAAATGAGGCTGATTCTTGACCAAAAATTTCTAAAGTTGTCCAGCTGGAAAAATTTTCTCCGTAGCCCGTTGCTTTCAGTAGATAAATGTCGTTCCATCGACCGTCGATCGGGATGCCTACGTGCGGTCTCCAGACATCAAAAAAGAACAACCGGGAAACAATATTATGAAAAAGATCTCTGTCATGCTGGCAGCGACGGCCCTGATTTCGGTCATGGCGACGTCGGCCTGGTCCAAGACCCTTGTTTATTGCTCCGAGGGTTCGCCGGAAGGCTTCGACCCGAGCCTCTATACGGCAGGCACGACCTTCGACGCGTCCTCGCGTACCGTCTACAGCCGCCTCGTCGAATTCAAGCATGGCGGCACCGAGATCGAACCCGGTCTGGCCGACAGCTGGAGCGTTTCGGACGACGGCAAGGAATACACCTTCAAGCTTCATCCCGGTGTCAAGTTCCAGACCACCGACTTCTTCACCCCGACGCGCGATTTCAACGCCGACGACGTGGTCTTCTCCTTCGAGCGCCAGCTGAAGTCCGATAACCCGTGGAACAAGTATGTCGAGGGCGGCTCCTACGAATACGCTGCCGGCATGGGCTTCCCGGAACTGATCAAGTCGGTCGAGAAGGTCGATGACCTCACCGTCAAGTTCACGCTCAACCATCCCGAAGCGCCGTTCCTGGCCGACCTCGCCATGGATTTCGCCTCGATCGTCTCCAAGGAATATGCGGACAAGCTCGCGGCCGACGGCAAGATGGCGCAGCTCAACCAGCAGCCGCTCGGCACCGGCCCCTTCACCTTCGTCGCCTATCAGCCGGATGCCGTCATCCGCTACAAGGCGAACGAAACCTATTTCAAGGGCAAGGAAAAGATCGACGATCTGGTTTTCGCCATCACCTCTGACGCTGCTGTGCGCGCCCAGAAGCTGAAGGCCGGCGAGTGCCACCTGATCCCCTATCCGAATGCGGCCGACGTTCCCGAACTGAAGAAGGACGAGAACCTGGTCGTCGAGGAGCAGGCCGGTCTCAACGTCAGCTACCTCGCCTATAACACGCAGATGGCGCCCTTCGACAAGCCGGAAGTCCGCCGCGCGCTCAACATGGCGATCAACAAGCAGGCGATCGTCGACGCCGTCTTCCAGGGTGCGGCCACCGTTGCCAAGAACCCGATCCCGCCGACGATGTGGTCGTATAACGATGCCGTTCAGGACGACAAGTACGATCCGGATGCCGCCAAGAAGGCTCTTGCCGATGCCGGCGTCAAGGATCTCAGCATGAAGGTCTGGGCGATGCCGGTATCGCGTCCATACATGCTGAACGCGCGCCGCGCCGCCGAACTGATCCAGGCCGATTTCGCCAAGGTCGGCGTCAAGGTCGAGATCGTCACGCATGAATGGGCCGAATACCTGAAGCTCTCCTCCGACGTGAAGCGCGACGGCGCCGTCATTCTCGGCTGGACCGGCGACAACGGCGACCCCGACAACTTCATGGATACGCTGCTCGGCTGCGATGCCGTCGGCGGCAACAACCGTGCCCAGTGGTGCAACAAGGAATATGACGACCTGATGACCAAGGCCAAGATGACGGCCGATGTCGGCGAGCGCACCAAGGCCTATGAGCAGGCGCAGCTGATCTTCAAGAAGGAAGCCCCCTGGGCGACCCTCGACCACTCGCTCGTCTTCGTTCCGATGAGCAAGAAGGTCTCGGGCTTCAAGATGGACCCGCTCGGCATTCACCGTTTCGACGGCGTCGACATTTCCGAATAACAAAAATAATGCAAAAATGCCCGGCAGAGCTGGGCGCAGCCGGCGGTCAGGACCCTCCTGACCGCCGGAAACTATTGGACATCTGCCATGTTGCGTTTTTTTATCGGCCGCTTTGCGGTGCTGATCCCGACATTCCTCGGCGTTTCCCTGATTGCCTTCTCATTCATCCGCCTGCTGCCTGGAGATCCCGTCATGCTGCTTTCGGGTGAGCGCGTGATGGCGCCGGAGCGGCACGCCCAGATCATGCACGACCTCGGTTTCGACCGCCCCATGTATGTGCAGTATTTCGATTATCTTGGAAAAGTGCTGCAGGGCGATCTCGGCACCTCGATCGTCACCAAGCGGCCGGTCCTCGGCGAATTCCTGACGCTGTTTCCGGCGACGCTGGAACTCTCCCTATGCGCCATCATCCTCGCCGTCTGTCTTGGCGTGCCCGCCGGCGTCTTTGCCGCCGTCAAACGAGGCACGTGGTTCGATCAGAGCGTGATGGGTGTGGCCCTTGTCGGTTATTCCATGCCGATTTTCTGGTGGGGTCTGCTGCTGATCATCTTCTTCTCCGGCTATCTTGGCTGGACGCCGGTCTCCGGCCGCATCTCGCTGATGTATTTCTTCAAGCCGGTTACCGGCTTCATGCTGATCGACAGCCTGCTGTCAGGCCAGAAGGGCGCCTTTGCCTCCGCCGTCAGCTATCTCATTTTGCCCACCATCGTGCTGGCCACCATCCCGCTCGCCGTCATCGCCCGCCAGACGCGCTCCGCCATGCTCGAGGTTCTCGGCGAGGACTACGTCCGCACCGCACGCTCGAAGGGTTTGAAGCCGCTGCGCGTCGTCGGCGTGCATGCGCTGCGCAATGCGATGATCCCCGTCATCACCACCATCGGCCTGCAGATCGGCGTTCTCCTTGCCGGCGCTATCCTCACCGAGACGATCTTCTCCTGGCCGGGCATCGGCAAATGGATGGTCGATTCGGTGTTCAAGCGCGATTATGCCGTGGTGCAGGGTGGTCTTCTCCTGATCGCCGGAGTCATCATGCTGGTCAATCTGATAGTTGATGTCCTCTACGGCTTCATCAATCCGCGCATTCGACACTAGGAGCGGTCCATGAGCACGGTCACCGTCAAAACCGGCCAGCCATCCGCTCTTGCGGAATTCTGGCATTATTTCTCCCGCAACAAGGGCGCCGTCATCGGCCTCGTTGTTTTCGTCGTCATTCTGGTCGTTGCGATCTTTGCACCGGTCTTTGCGCCACATGCGCCGAACGAGCAGAACCGAGAGGTGCTGCTCGCCGTACCGTCCTGGATGGAGGGAGGCCACGCCTCGTTTCCGCTCGGAACGGATGCCGTCGGTCGCGATATCCTCTCGCGGCTGATCTATGGCGCGCGCTTCTCGCTGTTCATCGGCGTCGTGGTCGTCACGCTGTCGGTCATATGCGGGGTGCTGATCGGCCTCGTCGCCGGCTATTTCCGCGGCAGGCTCGATACGGCGATCATGCGCCTGATGGATATCATACTGGCCTTCCCGTCGCTGCTGCTCGCCCTCGTGCTGGTGGCGGTGCTAGGGCCTGGCCTTACCAACGCGATGATCGCAATTTCGCTGGTCAACCAGCCGCATTTCGTGCGGCTGACCCGCGCCTCGGTCATTTCAGAGCGTGAGAAGGAATATGTGATCGCCTCGCGCGTCGCCGGCGCCGGTACCCTCCGGCTGATGTTCAAGACCATCCTGCCAAACTGTCTCGGGCCGCTGATCGTCCAGGCGACGCTCGCCTTCTCGGCGGCGATCCTTGATGCCGCCGCCCTCGGGTTTCTCGGCATGGGCGCACAGCCACCGACACCCGAATGGGGCACCATGCTCGCCGAGTCCCGCGAGTTCATCTCGCGCGCCTGGTGGGTTGTGACATTTCCAGGTCTTGCCATCCTCATCACCGTTCTTGCCATCAACCTGATGGGCGACGGCCTGCGCGATGCGCTTGACCCCAAGCTGAAGAGGTCGTGATGCCGCTCCTCGAAATCGAAAATCTGACGGTCGAATTCCAGACGTCATCCGGTCTGTTTCGCGCCGTGGACGGCGTATCGCTGACCTGCGACAAGGGTGAAATCCTCTCAGTCGTCGGCGAATCCGGTTCGGGCAAATCTGTCGCCATGCTGGCCCTGATGGGCCTCTTGCCCTGGACGGCCAGAATCACCGCCGACCGCATGCAGTTCGACGGCCAGGATCTGCGCGGCATTTCCGCCCGCCAGCGCCGCAGGATCGTCGGCAAGGACATGGCGATGATCTTCCAGGAGCCGATGTCGAGCCTCAACCCGTGCTTCACCGTCGGCTTCCAGCTCGGCGAGACACTGCGCGTCCATATGGGCCTCAACAGGAAAGAGCGCCGCGAACGTTCGATCGAACTCTTGAGCCTCGTTGGGATTCCGGCGCCGGAGGACAGGCTGTCGAACTTCCCACATCAGATGTCGGGCGGCATGAGCCAGCGCGTCATGATCGCCATGGCGCTCGCCTGCAACCCGAAGCTCCTCATTGCCGATGAGCCGACGACTGCGCTCGATGTGACGATCCAGGCGCAGATCCTCGATCTGCTTGTCCGGTTGCAGAAAGAGCAGGGAATGGCCCTGGTGCTGATTACCCACGACATGGGTGTCGTCGCCGAAACCGCGGAACGCGTGCAGGTGCAATATGCCGGCCAGAAGGTCGAGGAGCAGCCGGTGAAGGCGCTGTTCCGCGATCCGCATCATCCCTATACTGCAGCCCTGCTCGCCGCCTTGCCGGAACGCGCCGAAGTGGGGCAGCGACTTCCCTCGATCGCCGGCGTCGTTCCAGGCCAGCACGGCCGCCCGACGGGCTGTCTTTTCGCCCCGCGCTGCGGCTATGCCACGATCGAATGCGATCGCGGCGTCGTACGCCAGGGACCGGAACTCGGTCGCGCGCTGTGCAACTACCCATTGAAAGACGGCAAGCCGCTGGGCCATCCCGGTGTCATGCGCGTTGAAACTGCAGGAGACCTGGTGTGACCAGCGCTGTTCTCGAGGGCAGGGATCTCGCCCGCTTCTACACCGTTAACCGCGGTCTCTTCAAAGCCGATGCTACGGTCAAGGCGCTGAACGGCGTCAGCTTCAGCCTCCATTCCGGCAAGACGCTTGCCGTCGTCGGCGAATCCGGCTGTGGCAAGTCGACGCTCGCTCGTCTGGTCACCATGATCGAGGATCCGACGGCCGGCGAGTTGCTGATCGACGGCAAGCCCGCGCGGGTCGGCGACCGCAGCCTGCGCAGCCAGGTGCAGATCGTCTTCCAGAATCCCTACGGCTCGCTCAACCCGCGCCAGAAGGTCGGTGCGATCCTGGAAGAGCCGCTGAAGATCAACACCGATCTCGATGCTGGCGCCCGCCGCCGCAAGGTGGAGGAGATGATGGCCCGTGTCGGCCTGCGCCCGGAGCATCACGGCCGTTACCCCCATATGTTCTCCGGCGGCCAGCGCCAGCGCATCGCCATTGCCCGCGCCCTGATGCTGCGGCCGAAAGTGCTGGTGCTCGACGAACCGGTTTCGGCGCTGGATCTGTCGATCCAGGCGCAGGTGCTGAACTTGCTGATGGACCTGCAGAAGGAGATGGGGCTTGCCTATCTCTTCATCTCGCACGGCCTCTCGGTGGTCCATCACATCGCCGACGAGATCATGGTGATGTATCTGGGTCGCCCGATCGAAACGGGTCCTGCCGCCGAAGTCTTCGCCCGGCCGCGCCATCCCTATACTGCCGCCCTGCTGTCGGCGACCCCGATCGCCGATCCCGAACGCGAGAAGAACCGCATCCGGCTGCAAGGCGAACTGCCATCGCCGCTGAAGCCGCCGTCCGGCTGCCACTTCAATCCGCGCTGCTGGAAGGCGCAGGACTATTGTCGTCAGGTTTCTCCCGAATTAAGTGGAGAAGGCGCACAGCAATATGCCTGTCATTTCCCGCTCGACTGAGCGGGAAACCTGAGCAATTCCAGGAAGCGCTTTTCCCAGGCAAAGCGCGAAGCGATTTTGCCGGGAATTGCACTAGACGAAAGCTTAGATGCTCGGAGGAAGCATGCCGGATCAGCGGATGAACAGACCCCACGCAATCATCGTCATGGGGGTCAGTGGCTGCGGCAAGTCCTCGGTCGGCGAGAAGATCGCCGAGGCCTTGCGCCTTGACTTCGTCGAAGGCGATGCGCTTCATCCGGCTTCCAATGTCGAGAAAATGTCGAAGGGTATTCCGCTGACCGATGAGGACCGGATGCCCTGGCTCGACCTTATCGGCAAACGCATGCAGGCATCGCTGGACAAATGCGAGGGCATCATCGTCTCCTGCTCGGCGCTGAAGCGCATCTATCGCGACCGGCTGAGGGCTGCTGCCGGCAATCTGTTCTTCGTCTACCTCGAAGGCTCCAAGGCGCTGCTGGCCAAGCGCATGGGCGAGCGCAAGGGGCATTTCATGCCGGTCTCGTTGCTCGAAAGCCAGCTGGCGACACTTGAGGTGCCGACAGGCGAACCCGGCGTCGTCACCGTCGACATCGACGATACCGTGGAAGGCATCACCGTGACGGCCCTCAGAGGTCTCTCCACCCTCGGCGTCACGGCTTGAATCGTTTCGGCGAGTAAGCCGAGATATCGATGAACGGCGTCTCGCCGGTGATGAGTTCTGCAAGCACGCGGCCAGTCACCGGCCCGAGCGTCAGCCCATGATGGGCATGGCCGAAGGCAAACCATAAGCCCTGATGGCGCGGCGCCTTACCGATGACAGGCATCATGTCGGGCGTGCAAGGGCGCGCGCCCATCCATGGTTCGGGATCGAGCCTGCTTCCGAGCGGGAAGATCGTACGCGCCACGGCTTCGGCCCGGTCGAGCTGTACCGGCGTCTTCGGCGCGTCAAGCGTTGCGAACTCCGCCCCTGTCGTCAGGCGGATGCCGCGGTTCATCGGCGCCAGCAAATAACCCCGTTCGGCATCGAGCATCCAGTTGTTGAGCACGGCATTGCCTTTGGCGGCATAATGCATGTGATAGCCGCGCTTGACGCCGAGTGGGAAGGAATAGCCGAGCCGGCGCGTTGCGACAGCCGCCCACGGCCCGAGCGCGAGGACTGCATCGTCCGCTTCGAGCGGGCCTTCCCCCGTCATGATCTTCCAGCCGGCGCCGAACTGGCCGAGCGAGGCGGCGTCACCGGTGACGAAGCGGCCGCCGAGGCTCTCGAAATAGCGGCGATAGGCCGCTGTCAGCGCATGCGGATCGAGCACCGACCAGGGATCGCGCCAGCGGATACCGCCGGCGAAACGGACGGTAATATCGGGTTCGATGCGGGCGATATCGGCGGACGTGAGGCTGTCATAGGTCACGCCGAATTCGCTCTGCCAAAGGGCGGCCTCGGCGAGCGCCTCGTCGCGCGTCGCCTCGGTCCGGAAGATCTTAATCCAGCCGTCCTTGCGGATCAGCGCCTGCGCCTGCGAGGCCTCGATCAGGTCCTTGTGCTCGGCAACAGAGTTTTCGATCAGCGGCGCATAGGCCCGTGTGATGACCGCGTGGCGCCGGGCATTCGAATTCCACCAGTAACGGGCAAGAAAGGCGAGCTGGCTTGGCAAGGCACTGAGATGATAATGGGCATCGATTTCGTTGTTGAGTGCATAACGCAGCAACAGGCCGAGTTGCTGGGGAAAGCCGTAGGGCGCGACGCCTTCGCGCTGGATCAGGCCGGCATTGCCGAAGGAGGTTTCGCTGCCCGGATCCTTCCGATCGATCAGCGTCACCTGCCGGCCGCGCCGCTGAAGATGAATTGCCGTTGACACCCCGACGATACCGGCGCCGAGCACGATTGCGTTCTTGGTCATTCCCCTGCATTCCGCTTTGTCGTCGATTGAAAATGCCCCCGCCGATCCCACGGCGCAAACGAAAAATCGCATCTATTTCAAAATCATTGCGCTTTCCAGTGCAGCATTTTCGGCCTTTACGCGCACATGCAGGATGGCGGCATTGAAAAGCGAAAAGACGATCGTATAGACCGGCAGGCCGAAGGCGAGGGGAAGGGTGGCGATCTCGCCGATGACGATCGCATAGTTCGGATGCCGCAGGAAACGATAGGGGCCGGAGCTGACGAGCGGCGCTCCCCGCAGGATGACGATGCGTGTCGTCCAGCGGTCTTTCAGCGTCGCCAGCACCCAGAGCCGTAACGCCTGCAGTCCCATGAAAACCAGGAACCAGAAGAGCTGGACCGGCCTGCCCGGTGCCAGCAGCCAGAGGCCGATGATCCAGGCGGTATGCAGCGCCACCATGACGGGATAGTGCTCCGGGGCAACTTCCCGGCCGCCGCGGGCAAGAAGGGCAGCGGTGTTGCGCCGGGCGATGACAAGCTCGCCCAGCCGCTGCAGCGTCACGAACGTCAGGAGCGCGATCGACGGCCACATCATGCCGCCCTCCGCAGCGTCACGCAGCTCGCGGAAAAACCCGGCCCCATGGCGATCATCGCCGCCCGCTCCGGCAGCCCGGCGCGGATTGCCCGCTCCAGCACGAACAGCACGGTCGGCGAGGACATGTTGCCATATTCGGCAAGCACGGCTCGTTCGTGATCGAGCGTACCCGGTGTCAACGAAAGCGCGCTTTCCATCGCAGCCAGCACCTTCATGCCGCCGGGATGGCAGATGAAGCGGTCGATATCTTCCGGTCTAAGCCCGTTTCGCGCCAGAATGGTCGTCACCGCCGGGGCGAGCTCCCGTTCGGCGAAGGGCGGCAACGATTGCGCCAGCACGACGCCGAAACCGCCATCGTCGATCTTCCATCCCATGATATCGAGTGTGTCGGGAAAGAGGTGTTCGCCGGTCGATTCCACCTCTGCCAGCCCCTCTCCACCGGTTCGCAGCACGCAGGCGGCGGCACCATCGCCGAAAAGCGCCGTCGCGATGATGTTCGGCCGCGTCAGCGCATCCAGCCGGAAGGCGAGCGTGCAAAGCTCGATCGAGACGAAAAGCACGACGGCGCCCGGCCGGCTGCGAGCCAACCGCGCGGCGATCGCAAAGCCGGAGACACCGGCGGCACAGCCGAGCCCGAAGACCGGTACGCGCTCGATATCTCTCCTGAAGCCCATCCTGCTGCTCAGCTGCGCATCGAGGCTCGGCGTCGTAAAACCGGTGGAAGAGACGGTGACAATACAGTCGACATCGCCGGCGCTGAGACCTGCCCGGTGAAGTGCCGAGGTGGCCGCCTCGACAAAAAGGGCGCCCGCCACCTCCGCATAGGCCTGCATGCGGTCTTGCCAGCCATGGGTTTCGTCGAACCAGGCCAGCGGCCGCGCCGCGTGGCGCTTCTGAATGCCGGCGCTGTCGAAGACGCGGGCAAGATGCCGGAAATCCTCGAACCGATCGCCAAACAGCCGCGCCGAGGCTTCGGCCGCCTCTTTCTGGAAGATGACATGTTCGGGGGTGGCGACGGCGAGGCTGACGAGTTTGACGGTATCGGTCACGGAATTCTCCTTGGCGTTCCCGGCGCACGCTGAGAACACCCGGTTCCGATGATCTATTCGGCCTCGGGGCTTCACGAAGCAGTGATGGAGAAAATGGAGAGGCCGGCGAATAAAGGCTGGGGCAGCGGTGTTCTCTCCCCGCAACGTCACTTTCGAGGAGTTTTCCCATGACGATCACGACAGTCCGCATCGCTTCCATCCTTCTCGGTGGCTGCCTTGCCGCATCTGTGTTTTCCGGCCCGGTCTTTGCGGTCGGCAATGACAACAGCACGATGCCGACCTGCAAGAAGGGCGAGATCTACGACCAGAAGACCAAGAAATGCGTCAAGCAGCAGGGCGCCAATGTCTCGGATGAGAACCGCACCGATTATGCCTATTCGCTGGCCAAGGCCGGCCGCTATGAAGAGGCGCTTGCCATGCTTGACACGGTCAAGGACCAGAACAGCGCCGAGGTGCTGAACTATCGCGGTTACGCCACCCGCAAGCTCGGCCGCACCGACGAAGGCATCTCCTATTACCTGCAATCGGTGAAGATGGATCCGCAATACGCCAAGGTCCGCGAATATCTCGGCGAAGCCTATGTCATCAAAGGCCGGCTCGATCTCGCAAAGGAGCAGTTGAACACGATCATGACGATCTGCGGCACCGCTTGCGAAGAATATCAGGATCTGAACGCTGCGATCCTCGACCCGTCGAAGATCTGAGCGGCAGGCCATTGGGCGGGAAATTGAAGCGGGAAAGGATAACCGAATGTCGGTCGCGCGCACCACATTTCCTGCCTATAGTCGCATGAGAACGGAATCGCCGGTCTGTCAGGCGGTTCCAAGCAAGGCAGGATCGGCGGAGGCGGCTATCGCGAGCGAAGCGGATATCAGGAGCGGCCTGACGGAAAACCTGGCCAGGCTCTGGCGTTATGGCCTCGTTCTCTCGCATCAGCGCGATGTCGCCGACGACCTGGTGCAGGCGACCTGCCTGCGCGCGCTGGAGCGCGCCGATCAGTTCCTCCCCGGCACACGGCTCGACCGCTGGCTGTTTTCGATCCTGCATTCGATCTGGCTGAACGAGATCCGCTCGCGCCGGGTGCGGCAGGGCCAGGGTTTCGTCGATGCCGGGGAGGCGCTGAGCTTCGACGGCGCGCAAAATACTGAAATGCATGTGATGGCGGGGCAGGTGCTGAAGCAGGTAAATGCGTTGCCCGAGGCGCAGCGGACGGTGGTTTTCCTCGCCTATGTGGAAGGACTTTCCTATCGCGAGGTTGCAGGCATATTGGATATTCCGATCGGAACCGTGATGAGCCGGCTGGCGGCCGCCCGCGCCAAGCTCTCCGGTGCCGGACCAGAAGGGGGACGGCGATGAGCACGAAACACACCATTCCCTCCGACGAGGACCTCACGGCCTTCATCGACGGCGAGCTGCCGGCGGAAGAGGCCGCCCGCATCGAGGCCATCGTGAAGGACGACGAACGCGTCGCCGAAAGGCTGGAATTCCTGACGCGCGCCAGCCTGCCGTTCGAGCAGGCTTTTGCCCCACTCCTCTCGGAGGCCCCGCGCCAGAAACTGGAGGCGATGCTGGCCGCCATTCCTGCGCGTGAGGGCGCAAAAACCGGCTTTGCGCCTGCTGTTACCCGCCGCCGCTTCCTCGGCGCGCTCGCCGCTTCGCTTGTCGCCGGCATCGCCATCGACCGCGCCGCCATCGGCATCGGCAGGCGCTTGTTCCCAAAGGACGAAAACAGCGAATGGCGCGCCGTGGTCGCCGATTATATTTCGCTTTATACGGCCGAAACGCTCGCCGGCCCCGTTCCCGGCAGGCAGAACCAGGCCGCCCAGCTCGCCAGTCTGGACGAGAAGCTCGATCTATCGCTCTCCCCCGAAGCTGTCGCGCTGCCGGGAATCGATTTCAAGCGCGCCCTGCTGCTGCAATATGACGGCAAGGCGCTCGCCCAGATCGCCTATCTCGACCCCGAGACCGGCCCGATGGCGCTCTGCATCGTTAGATCTGACACCGGGCCGAAGGCACCCGACCTCGAAAACCGCAAAGGTATGAATGTCGTCTACTGGTCGAATGCGACGCATGCCTTCATGCTGATCGGGCATGCTGCGGCGGACCGAATGACGGCGATTGCGGATGCAGTGCGGGGGAGGGTGGCGGTGTGACCGGCCATTGGCGGCGGCTTTAAGCTGATTAGTGCCGCGATCGATTGCGCATCAGGAACTGGCCCAGCCGGTTCACAATCTTAAAGGCCCAGAACATCGATGTTGAGACCTTCAGGCCGTTGTCGGCAAGGGCGCGCAGCACCTCCTTGTTCTGACGCGATATATTTTGAACGTTCTTGTTCGTGGCGCCCCCCAAGCGCATTCTGACCAAGACTCGCGGGATATAGGTTGTTCTGATCCGCGCGACTTCCAAAAATCGCATCATCAGCTCGACGTCGGCCGCAAGCCGGTAACGCAGATCAAACCGCCCGAACCGGTCATAGATGTTGCGCCGAACATAGAATGTTGGGTGTGGCGGGCACCAGCCGCGTGCGAAGAGACCGGATTTGAAGGCTCGGGATTTCCAGTATCGGATCTCGCGATCCACGTGCCGGTTGGAAACATAGACGAGGTCACCGTAGCAGCCGTCATATGCTTCATCTTCCAGCGCAGCCGCGACGGTTCCGAGGGAGTCGCTGCTCTCGAAAACATCGTCGGCATTCAGGAATCCGATAATATCACCCGTCGCTAGACCAATTCCTTTGTTCATTGCCTCATAGATACCTCCGTCCGGTCCCGAAAGCACACGGCGGTTCTCCGCCGGCGCCGAAGCAATGATGGCGAGGGTAGAATCCTGCGAGCCGCCGTCGACGATGATGTGTTCGAAATTGCGGTAGGTTTGAGTGTCGATGGACCGTAAGGTATCGGCAATGGTCTGCTCGACATTCCAGCAAACGGTAATGAGGCTTATCCGGGGGGCGCTTGGATTGGCGGTATCTGCAGCCATTTTGACGGGTGTCTTGCTCACATTCTAACGGGCGAAATCTAGCCGACCCGTAGCAGACGGAAAGGCAGTACCGCAATCGAGTACCGCAAGTTATCCTCGATCAACGCCCGATTGACGAGCGGCGGCGGCTCCTTCTCTCGCTAAGTGCATTGCATGCGGATCGATCTAACTGTAGTGAGCACTGTCGAAGAGCGATGTGATCACGACAAGCTCGTGATTGCACACGAATTACCGGTTGCAGGAGGTCTCTTGTCTTCGAAGAAAAAGCTGCGCAAGGGCATATTGCTCGCGGGGGGCTCAGGCACTCGGCTGCATCCGGCGACCCTTGCCATCTCGAAGCAACTTCTTCCGGTTTTTGACAAACCGATGATCTATTATCCCCTGTCGACGCTCATGCTCGCGGGAATCCGGGATATCTTGATTATCTCCACACCGCAGGACACACCGCGTTTTGAACAGCTGCTGGGTGACGGCGCCCAATGGGGATTGAACCTTCAGTATGCCGTGCAGGCTGCGCCCGAAGGCATTCCCCAGGCATTCTTGATCGGCAGGGAATTCATCGGGCAAGAGGCAACCGCCCTCGTGCTCGGAGACAATATCTTTTACGGCAACCTGCTGACACAGGATTTATCCGCGGCTTCCGAGAGATTGGATGAAGCGACGATCTTCGCGTATAAAGTCCACGATCCCGAACGGTATGGCGTGGTGGAATTTGACGGGGAGGGCAAAGTCCTAACCTTGGAGGAAAAGCCATCCAGGCCCCGCTCTTCTTACGCTGTCACGGGTTTATATTTCTACGACAATGACGTGGTTGACATTGCTGCCGATTTGAAACCCTCGCTGCGTGGTGAAACCGAGATTACCGACATCAATCGGCATTATTTGTCGACCGGCAGGCTGAACGTTGCCGTCCTGGGGAGAGGGCATGCCTGGCTTGATACGGGCACGCACGATTCACTCCTTGAAGCGAGTCAGTTCATTGCCACCATCGAGCGGCGCCAGGGGCTGAAGATTGCCTGCCCCGAGGAAATCGCCTTTCATTTGAAATACATAGATGCCGAGCAATTGCTAAGGCTGGCGGCTCCGCTTGAAAAGAGCTCTTACGGACGATACCTCATCAGCCTGGTGAGGGAGCCAGCTCCGCATTTCCCGCCTGGCTGACCCGCAAAACTGGAAACCAATCTTGTCTGCTTTCACCCTGCTTACGTTGAAGACGATGTCCGACGCACGAGGCGCGTTGACCGTCATGGACGGAATACTACCATTTCCGGTCGTCCGTAGCTTCTGGATCTATGGTGCCGACGGATATACACGCGGCGGTCATCGTCATCACAAGACTCGGCAGGCTTTGGTGGCGATTTCGGGAAGCGTGGTGGTTTTGATGGACGATGGAAAAGCGAGGGAAGAGATCACCTTGTCGTCACCGGACCAGTGCCTGCTTGTCGAGCCAAGGGACTGGCACGAAATGACCTTCGGTCCCGGTTCAATCCTGCTCGTTTTTGCCTCTCGCGGATATGATAAGGATGATTACATCGACACTCCCTATGAACGGCTCTGAGATGATTGAGTATGAAAGTCTTGCGCAGGCCAACCGCGCGCTGATGGAAGAGTTGGAGGCGGTTGCTTCCCATGTCATTCGTTCCGGGTGGTACGTACTTGGCAACGAGGTTTCCTCTTTCGAAGCTGAATTCGCCGCCTTCGCGGAAAGCAAACATTGCATCAGCGTGGCCAATGGTCTGGACGCATTGATACTGTCGATCGAAGCGCTCGATCTGCCGAAAGGCAGCGAGATTATGGTTGCTTCCAACACCTATATAGCCACTATTCTGGCAATTCTTCGCGCGGGCCACAAACCCATCCTGGTGGAGCCCGAGCGCGAAACCTTCAATATCGATCCGGAACGGCTTCCTGCGGCGCTGACATCGAACACGCGCGGAATATGCGTGACGCATCTTTTCGGCAAAGCATGCCGGATGACTGAGATCGCCACGTTTGCAAGCGAGCATGGTCTCAAAGTGATCGAGGATTGCGCGCAGTCTCACGGCGCGCGCTATGACGGCAGGCTGACGGGCACCTTCGGAATTGCCGGTTGCTTCAGCTTCTATCCTACGAAGAATCTGGGCGCCTTGGGAGATGCCGGTGCGATCGTCACGGATGACGATGCGTTTGCCGATCGCTTGAGACATATGCGCAATTACGGCTCGAAGAAAAAATATGAGAACGCCTATATCGGAGTAAATTCCAGGCTTGATGAGATGCAGGCGGCATTCCTGCGTGTTAAACTCCGTCACCTCGATCAGGTGACTGAGCACAAGCGGGCACTGGCCGATATCTATTTTGCCAATCTGCCCAAATGGCTTGCGCAGCCGCTTCGCCGATCTGCCGAGTTTGACGTGTTTCATATCTTCGCGATACGTCACCCGGCCCGCGACGAATTGCGTCAGTGGCTGCTCGATAACGGCGTCAAGACCGAGATTCATTATCCGATCGCGCCGCACAGGCAGAAGGCAATGCAAGGCATTCTTTCCGGCGATTATCCCATTGCCGATGAGCTGCATGCCACCGAACTGAGCCTGCCTATTTCGGCCGGGCATAGAAAGGATGAGATCGAGCGCGTCTGCAGCCTTCTTGCTGCGCTCCCGGAAAAGCTGAAGTTGGCGGCATGACAGAGCAGATGAAAGGACCGGCCTCGGCACGTGAGAATGACGATTGGGATATCGTTATCAAGCCTTCGAAGGGCAACGCGCCGGATCTTGGGCTGGTCTGGCGATATCGTGATCTCGTCTGGATGTTCTTCAAGCGCGACTTCACGACATTTTACAAACAGACGGTGTTGGGGCCGGTTTGGTACATCATCCAGCCGTCGCTGACGGCCATGACCTATTATGTTGTGTTCGGGAAAATTGCTAACCTTTCCACGGACGGCCTTCCGCCTTTCTTGTTTTACATGTCGGGCACCATAATCTGGAGTTATTTTGCTGCCTGCCTGACCAATAATTCCGAAGTTTTCTCAAAAAATGCCAATTTGTTTGGGAAAGTTTATTTTCCCCGACTTGTGGTGCCGCTCTCCGTTGCTATGAGCGGCCTTGTCGCATTTGCTATCCAGTTCCTGCTCTTGCTGACGGTCGCGGCTGGGATGAAAATCGCAGACCCGGATCTGGCATTGAGCTACTGGTTCCTGCTTATGACACCGCTGGTATTGCTCTATACGGCAGTGCTTGGCGTTGGTGCTGGCCTTGTTGTTTCCGCTCTTACGGTCCGGTTTCGCGATCTCGTTTATGCGGTCGGGTTCATGACGCAACTGTGGATGTACGCTACCCCGATCGTCTATCCATTCAGCCAGATCCCGGAACGCTATCATTGGTTCTATTACATCAACCCGATGACGGCACCGGTTCAGGCCTTCCGCTGGGCGCTATTTGACGTTTCTGCTTTGCCTGTCGGTCTCCTTCTTGCCAACCTTGGGGTGACCGTTGCGATCACCATATGCGGGCTGGCACTTTTCTCGCGCGCGGAAGCCAACGCGATGGATACCGTCTGATGAACGATATCGTTATTCGAGCTGAGCATGTCAGCAAGCTATATCGTCTTGGCGTGATCAATCACGGCACCCTCTATCGCGACCTTCAGAGCTGGTGGGCGAGGTGGCGCAACCTTCCGGACCCGAACGTGTCGGTCTCCGACTTTGCGTCTGATCGCGGCAGACCATCGCGCCTGAAGGGTGACATCTTCTATGCGCTTGATGATGTCTCCTTCGAGATCGGACACGGCGAGATCGTCGGCATTATCGGCAGGAACGGAGCCGGGAAATCGACGCTCCTGAAGGTCATGTCACGCATCACCATGCCCAATGCGGGCTTCATCGGTATACGCGGCAGAATTGCCAGCTTGCTTGAGGTTGGTACCGGATTTCATCCGGAGCTAACCGGTCGAGAAAACGTCTATCTCAACGGCGCCATCCTCGGCATGAGCCGTGCCGAGGTCAGATCCAAATTCGATGAGATCGTCGAGTTTGCTGAGATCGGCGAGTTCATTGACACCCCGGTGAAGCGATATTCATCCGGAATGTACGTGCGCCTGGCTTTCTCCGTTGCGGCGCATCTCGAGCCGGAAATTCTTTTGATTGATGAGGTATTGGCTGTCGGCGACGTCAACTTCCAGAATAAATGCATGGGACGCATGCAGGAAGTCACGAAGGCTGGTCGAACGATTATCTTTGTCAGCCACAATATGACTGCGATCAGCAGCATCTGCCCGAAATCGATCCTGATGGCCGACGGCAAAGTCGCTGCGATGGGCGATACCGCAGATGTGATAAAGGCCTACCTCGACCGCCCGGAATTCGGCGGCACGGCAATTTACTCGGTCAATCCCGAGGACGTCGATGGAAAGGCGGTCATTTGCCGTGTTGCGGTACTGAACGAGAAGGACGAGGTTTCGGGAACGGTGGAACTGTCTAAGGGCTTCTCCGTCGAGGTCGAATACGAATTGAGGGAGCCGCTTTCCGGCCTCTCGGTCGGAATGCAGATCATGATGGAGGACGGCTATACTCCCCTCGTCAGCCTTTCCGATCCCGAACTCGATGTGGGGCGCCTCGACGCCCGGCCAGCCGGCTATTATCGAGCCCGCGTCAAATTTCCCGGATGCCTTCTCAACACGGGCACGTTCTACGTGCGGCTGGGGATATCGAGCCGGTTCTCGATATATTCCGTCGCCGAGGGTATTCGGTTTGACGTAGAGGACAATGTGGGAATCATCCAGATGCTGGGTCAGCAACGGAAGCCGTCGATTTCGGCGATACAGTTACCTTGGGAGGTTGAGAAGGTCTTCCTGCGCGATTCTGAGGGTGTTTTGAAATGAAGAAAGCGCTTGTCACCGGAGCAGACGGGTTCATCGGCTCTCATCTTGTCGAGACGCTAGTCAGGTCGGGCGTCGAAGTTCGCGCCCTCTGCCAGTACAATTCGTTTTCCAGCTGGGGTTGGCTGGACCAATCCGAACATCGTGGCCAGTTCGAAGTAATCCTCGGAGACGTCCGTGATCCCGCGCAAATGCGCGCCGTCGCTAAAGGCGTGGATACGGTTTTCCATCTCGCCGCTCTGATTGCGATTCCCTATTCCTATCAGGCACCCTCAAGCTACATCGATACGAATGTGCATGGGACGTTGAATGTTCTTCAAGGGGCTCTCGACGCTGGTGTAGGAAGGGTGATCCAGACTTCGACGAGCGAAGTTTATGGCACGGCGCGTTTCGTCCCGATCAGCGAAAGCCATCCCCTACAGGCGCAATCTCCCTATTCGGCGTCCAAGATCGGCGCCGATGCGATCGCCTACAGCTACCATTCGAGCTTTGACCTGCCCGTGACGATTGCAAGGCCTTTCAACACGTTCGGCCCGAGACAATCTGCAAGGGCGGTTATTCCGACAGTCATTTCACAGCTTCTGAGCGGGCGGACGACGCTGAAGCTTGGCGCGCTTTCGCCCACCCGCGACTTCAATTTCGTGCAGGATACATGCGACGGCTTCCTGGCTCTTGCGGCCAGTGACGAAGCCGTCGGCCAGACGGTCAACATCGGCTCCGGCAGCGAGATCTCGATCGGCGAGACCGTTCAGTTGATCGCCGACCTCATCGGCGTCAATGTGGAGGTCGAATGCGACGAACAGCGCTTGCGCCCCACAAACAGCGAAGTGGAGCGCCTGTGCTGCGACAACAGCCTGATCAAGTCCCTGACAGGATTTTCCCCTCGCTACAGCTTGGAGGACGGGCTCGAGGCAACGATCGAATGGCTGCGTCAGCCGCACAATCTGGCGCGGTATAAGGCGGATATTTTCAATGTCTAGACGTGCAGTCATTCTGGCGGGAGGGATGGGAACGCGGTTGCGGCCCTATACTGTCGTCCTACCAAAGCCTCTGATGCCGATCGGTGATTATCCTATTCTCGAGGTCATCATTCGTCAGCTGATATCAGGCGGGTTTCAGCACATTACCCTTGCCGTCAACCACCAGGCGGAACTGATCAAGGCGTTTTTCCAGGATGGCGACAAGTGGGGCGTACGCATCGACTATTCGCTTGAGGACGAGCCGCTTGGCACGATGGGGCCGCTGCGGTTGATCAAGGATCTGCCGGAGAATTTCCTCGTGATGAACGGAGACATTCTGACGGACCTAAACTACGCCGATTTTCATGATGCTCATGTCCGTGACGGCAATATCTTTACGATTTCGTCCAAGACACGGCAGCATCGCATAGACTACGGCGTTCTTGATACAAACGAGGCGGGACGTCTGACCGGCTTCCGGGAGAAGCCGACCGCTGAATATAAAGTCAGCATGGGCGTCTATATGGTGTCTTCGCGGGCGGTCGAGCACATTCCGCATCGGGGTGCCTATGGCTTTGACCAGCTGATGCTTGATCTCCTCGCGGCCGGAAAGCCGGCCACCGTTCGCGATTTTCCCGGCTATTGGCTCGATATCGGACGCCCGGACGATTATGCACAGGCGATCGAGCAGTTCGAAAACATGCAGTCCAGGTTCTTGAATGGTTGATGCCATCGTCACCGGTGCTGGCGGCTTCCTCGGGAGACGTCTGGTAGAGCGGCTTGAACAGGCCCGCATTGATGTGCTGGCGCTGGACCGGACTCATGGCGACATAAGTGAGGAGGGGACGTGGCAGGAACTTCCCCCGGCGCGTACGCTGTTTCATCTAGCCGGCAGGACATTTGTTCCCGACAGCTGGACGCAAGGCCCGAGCTTCACGGCTGCCAACGTTCTCGGGACGCAGCATGCTTTGAACTGGTGCAAACGGAACAAGGCCAAGCTTATATTCTCAAGCGCCTATGTCTACGGAGTGCCGGAGCGGCTGCCGATCCACGAGACTGCTCCGGTCAGACCCAGCAATCCCTACGCTCTTTCCAAACATCTTGCCGAACAACTCTGTGAGTTCGCCGCCACACACGAGCAGATACCAGTGGTGGTATTGCGCCTTTTCAATATATATGGGGTTGGGCAGCGCCCGGAATTTCTGATACCGACGCTTCTGAACCAGGTAAGAACCAAGCAGGAAATACAGGTCATGGACCTCAGTCCGCGGCGGGATTATGTCTTCGTTGACGATGTCCTGAGCGCCTTCGCAAAAGCCATGAACGTGTCTGAAGGCTATCATTGCATTAACATCGGCTCCGGCATGTCTTATTCGGTGCAGGAAATCATCGATATCTTGCAGGAAGCTGCCGGCACTGATCTACCTGTAGTGTCGTCTTGCGCTGTTCGGCGGAATGAAATACCTGACGTGCGGGCCGACATTACGCGGGCTCGCGCCGTTCTCGGATGGCGGCCGGAATGGGATCTGCCGGCCGGGATCCGCGAGCTGATGAAGGAGTCGTAAATTGAACGAACGTTACGTTCCGATCAACAAAGGCAACTACTCGATGGACACGGATGAGCGCGAGGCCGCGTTCGACAGATACCGTGGCGAGGGTTGGGAAGCTGAATACGCCGATTACCGGCGCAAATGGTCGGAATATGCCCTGAACCAGCAGGTTTCGGATTATCCGTTGCTGGTCGATCTGGAGCTGGCGTCGATCTGCAATCTGCGCTGCCCGATGTGCTATACGATCAGCGACGAGTTCAAGAAGCACGTCAATACGACCCGGATGGACTGGGACCTCTATTGCCGCATCATCGACGAGATCGGTGGCAAGGTTCCGGCAATCCGCCTGTCGCTGCGCGGCGAAGCGACGCTGCACAAGCGCTTTGCCGACTGCGTGCGTTATGCCAAGGACCATGGGATCAAAGAGGTCTCGACTCTCACCCATGGCTTCAAGCTCAACAGGGATTATTTCGCCCAGCTCGTCGATGCCGGCATCGACTGGATCACCGTTTCGATCGACGGCACCGGTGAGACCTATGAGCGGATCCGCAAGCCGATCAAGTTCGAAGCTCTGCTCGACAAGATCAAGGACATAAAGAAATACAAGGAGGAGCGCGGTCTCCACCGTCCTGTCATCAAGGTGCAGGGTATCTGGCCGGCGATCCGGGAAAATCCGGATCTCTATTATGAGACGTTCGCGCCTCATGTGGATCTGGTCGCCTTCAACCCGCTGATCGATTATCTCGGCAACGATTCAGATATTGCCTATCTCGACAACTTCACATGCCCGCAGCAGTACCAACGCCTGGTGATTGGTGCCGACGGATTGGTCATGAAGTGCTCGAACGACGAGGAAAACCGCGAGGTCATCGGCGATGCGAACACCGAGACCGTGCATCAGATCTGGCACGGGGAAAAGATGAACGCCGTGCGCGCTTTGCACAAGGAGCCGCAAGGTTTCCTGAAGAGCGAGGTCTGCCGCAGGTGTTATCTGCCGAGACAGACCAATGACGAGACGGCTGAGATTTGCGGCCGGCAGGTCATTGTGCGGAATTACGTCGACCGTAGTCAGGAAATCGGACAGTAAGCGGCCAAATCCGCGCGGTACGGCCAGACGTCGCCAGGCCTATAGTTTAAGGGCTGCGATCGCCGTCAGAGCGAGGCGGCCTTGCCGGTCGTGAATTACAGGGAGTAACAGGATGTTCCGGAATTACCGGCCTGATCGGTGCTATATCATCGCTGAGATCGGCGGAAACTTCACGACGTATGATCAGGCAAGGCGCCTGATTGACGAGGCGAAGGCGACGGGGGTCGATGCTGTCAAGCTCCAGACCTATCGCGCTGAGACTCTGTCGAGCCGCAACGCGATGTTCGACATGGAGAACACTGGCGTTACCTCCCAGTTCGAACTATTCCGTAAATATGAAATCGGACACGACCTTCACGAAGCGGTTTTCCGCTACGCCGAGGAGCATGGGTTGGACTGGTTTTCGTCGCCCTCACATGAAACGGATGTCGATCTGCTGGAGAAATGTGGAGTGGGGGCCCATAAGGTAGGCTCGGACGACGCGGTCAACATTCCCTTTCTCCGCTATCTGGCAAAAACGGGTAAGCCAATTATCCTGTCGACGGGGATGTCGACGCTCGACGAAGTTCGGGAATCCGTCGCGGCAATAAAGGCGGCCGGCAATGACAAGCTCATTCTGCTGCACGCCATTACAAGTTACCCCACACATCCGGAAAATGTGAACTTGCGTGCAATGCAAACGATGATGGAAGCGTTTCCGGATCTCGACGTTGGTTATTCCGACCATACCTTGAACCCCGTCGCAAGCCTGTGTGCGGTCGCAATGGGCGCCCGCGTCATCGAGAGGCATTTCACCTATGACAAGACCGCCGACGGTCCCGATCACATGCTTTCCGCTGATCCCGCGGAAATGAAATGGCTCGTTGACGCGATACGCGCGTTCGAGATCATGAAAGGCAGTGGCCGCAAGGAGCCGGCTGCGAGCGAAGCGACGACGAGATTGAACAATCGCAAGAGCGTTGTCGTCAATCGACCACTCAAGGCCGGCCATGTCATCTCAGCCGGCGACATTTCCGTCAAGCGGCCTGGAACAGGAATTGAACCGAAGCATTTCGAAGCTCTCGCAGGACGCCGGGTTGCAAACGACGTCGATGCGGACGCGGTGCTCCAGTGGAGCGATCTGGCGTGATGCTTGGGATCATCATCCAGGCGCGGATGGGATCGACGCGGCTGCCGGGCAAAGTCCTTCGCGACATCTCCGGCAAGCCCCTTCTCGCACATGTTCTTGGTAGACTTCAGATGTTGAAGCGCCCGGCCAAGATTGTCGTTGCGACATCGGCGGCCAGCGAGAACGATATCATCGAAGACTGGTGCCTTGAGCACGGAGTAAGCTGCTTTCGTGGCGACGAAGCCGATGTGCTCGACCGCTATTTCGAATGTGCAAGATCACTTGGGATGTCGGATATCGTGCGGTTAACCGCAGATAATCCTTTCACCGACATCGATGAACTCGAGAAACTGATCGACTTCCACGAAAAACATGGATTCGACTATACCCATGCGTTCGGCCAGCTGCCTATCGGCGTCGGTGCCGAGATATTCACATTCGAAGCCCTCACGCGCAGTCATCGCGAGGGGAGGCTGCCGCATCATCGCGAGCACGTGAATGAATACTTCACCGATCGGCCTGAATTGTTCAAGATTGGTCGGCTTGAGGTGCCCCAAGCCAAAGTCGCTCCGGATCTGCGCCTGACGGTGGATACTGAGGAAGACTGGAGACGTGCCTGTGCACTCGCAGCGCTGGCGGGTGGAACCTGGCTCGGGACAGAAGAAGCAATCAGGCTATGTTCGTCTTCTGCATAGAAAGTTCGCATGCACGTGGCATGGGCCATCTGTTTCGGTCGCTGACGCTCGCCTCCGAGCTGCGTACCCGCGGTCATACGGTCCGATTTTTGGCGAACGATCATCCGAATTCGTTGAGGATCATCCGCGAGCGCGGTTTTGATGTGTCGCTTTATGATCTCGCCGTCGTGACGGGATGGGAGAAGGATTTCCTGGAAGCCGCTGCTTCCTCTCCGATCTGGATCAACGACCGCCTTAATACGCAGCGGCTCCATACCGAGACGATCAAGGGCTTGGACGCGAAGCTTGTTACCTTCGATGATCGTGGTGATGGCGCGGAACTTGCCGACTTGAATATCTGCGCTCTCCTGTTCGAAAACACGGAGGATCTGAAAGGCAGGGATGTTCGGCTGGGGGTGGAGTACATGATCCTCAATCCTGAAATCGCGACATATCGCCGAGTTCGGGAAAAGCTTGCATCTATACTTGTCACACTTGGCGGCGCCGACACTTACGGCGTGACGGTTCGCGTTGCAAAATGGCTGAGCAGCAATCCCTTCCCTGTCACGATCGTCACGGGCCCTAGCTTCCAGAACATGGCAGAGCTTGAAGAAGTGGTCGTCGCGACCGCTGCGCCGGACCGGTTCAGGCTGTTGAAGCAGGTGCCTTCGCTTGCGGCAGAGATGTATGGTCACGATCTGGCAATTACCGGTGGCGGTCTTACGCCCTTCGAAGCCTGTGCGGCCGGCTTGCCGTGCGTCGTGATCGCCAATGAACCTTTTGAAATACCAGTCGGCCGCGCTCTTGAACAGTCGGGCGCAGCGTTCTTCGCCGGCCATCACTCGGCATTTGATCTCGGTGTTCTGGAAACGGCGATTCCCATCAGGAGCATGAGCGAGACTGCCATGACCACGGTCGACCTTGGCGGGGTGGGTCGCGTGGCCGATTTGCTGGAGAGGTTGGCTGCATGACCCTGACAGCAGTGATTCATCAGCCGGACTTTGCCTCCTATCTCGGCTTTTTTCAGCGTTTTCTGAACGCCGACCTCTATATCGTTCTGGACCATGTCCAGTTTGTTCACGGAACGAGCAAAAGCTGGACCCACCGTGACAAGATAAAGACCGCGCTGGGAGATCGTTGGCTCACTGTCGGAATCAAAAAGCCCAGCTTCGGCACCCCGATCAACGAGGTGGAACTGGCGACCGGTACTGGATGGATAGACCAGAACCTTTCCCTGCTTCGCGAAAACTATCGGAAGTCTGCTGGCTGGAGCGAAGTTTTTCCTCGCATTGAGAGCCTCTATGACAAGCGGTTCGATCTGTTGGCCGATTTCAACATGCATTTCCTGGAAGGGATTCTGGATATGCTTGAAATTGCGATGCCAACGGTGCGCTCGAGTACACTAAGCCCGCAAGGGCATAGGAACGAGTTGCTCGTCGAACTGCTGCGCAAAGTGGGAGCGACACGCTATCTCTCCGGCCTTGGCGCACGCGATTATATGCGGCCGGAAGTATTCGAGGCCGCCGGCATCGAAGTCGAATGGCAGCATTTCGTCCATCCGGTTTATCCACAGCCGTTCGGCGAGTTCATTCCCTATCTCAGCATTCTCGACACACTGCTGAATTGTGGTATTGCAGGCACGCGTGACCTGCTCTGGAGTTGTAAATGAATATTCTCGCGATCGGTGCCCACTTTGACGACGTGGAACTGGGCTGTGGTGGTGCAATGGCGCGCCATGCAGCAAACGGCGATACGGTTTACGTCTATGTCGCCACCGTATCCGGCTTTTCCAACCAATATGACCAATCCGTCCGCAGCAGCCAGGTCGCCAGAGCGGAGGCGGATGCTGCGATGGAAATCCTGGGCGTCCACAAGATGTTTTGCGGCGAATTCAAAACGCTCCAGATCGAGTTCGTCGACCCGCTGAACATCGAGATCCTGAAGCTCGTGCAGGATCTGAAGATCGACATGGTCTACACCCACTGGGTCGGGGACATCCATCATGACCATCTCGCTTTGTCGCGCGCGTCGCTGCACAGCTGCCGCCACGTGCCCCGTCTCCTGATGTATCGCAGCAACTGGTATCATTCGACCGTCGATTTCAGGGGGAATTTCTACGTCGACATCACCGCCCATTGGGACCAGAAGGAAAAAGCGATTCTTGCCCATGAATCCGAAATGGAGCGCACGGGGCGGAAATGGGTGAGCTTTTTCCGCAACGAAGCCGAGAACGCCGGCCAGCGCATCGGCGTAAAATTCGCCGAAGTCTTCGAGGTGGTGAAGTGGCTGCAGCCCTGAGAAAGATTTTGACCTTTGGCTCCATGCTGCTCCCCTATGGTGTGCATGAGTTGAAGCGCAGGCTAAGGAATCGTCACAAGTTATCTGCTGATGTCGCGAGATCGCTGGCAGAAAATAGACCGCTTGCCGGGCTGCACGCGGGTGGCCGCTGTTTTATTTTGGGCAATGGCCCGAGCGTCAAGGGCTTGGATCTGTCGCGGCTTCAAGGCGAAAATGTCATAACCGTTTCCAACGGTTACCTGCACTCCGATTTCGACAAGTTCCAGTCTCTGTATCATTGCGTTCCGCAAATTACCTACGGATTGATGACATCGGAAGACGTGGTCCGCTGGTTTGAGGAGATGCATTCGCATTTGGGAAGGACGGAGCTGTTCCTCAGTTCCACGGAAGCGGAGCTGGTTCGAAAACACAATCTGTTTTCAGGACGAAAAGTCCGGTATCTCGTGCTCGCCGAAAGCTTTGACGAAAGACCATCGGTGGATATCGTCGATATCTCCAAACCGGTGCCGCGTGTCGATTCGGTGCCGGTGATGGCCCTGATGGTCGCGATGTATCTTGGTTTCAAAGAGATCATCCTGCTCGGCGTCGACCACGATCGTTTCCTCTCATCGCCCTACCAATACGCGTTCGAACTCAAGGTGCAAAAGGGGAAAGATTTCACCGTCAATGCGGACGGCACCCCAACAACGAACCGTCACGACGACTTTCAGCAGGCGGCCCGGCTGTGGCGACAATATCGAGCCATTGCAAATATCGCGAGAGCGAATGATATCCACATCTTCAATTCCACGCCCGGTGGCGCGCTGGACGAGTTTGAGCGACGGCCTTTCCAAGCTTGGTTTGAAGTATGAGACGGTTTGCTTTTTCGCTGCCGGGAATCCACTGTTTATTTGAGGTGACTCGAGAAGCACCTCAAGCGCGGGAACAGGACATTTGGAGCGAATTTCGGCGACATAACATTGTTTTCGACGGGCCTTACGATAGTTGGCGCTCAGCCGCGGCTGCTTCCGATGGATATGATGCGCCGGCCATTCTTGCCAAGGTTCTTGAAGCGACACGTGCAGTTGTCGAAGGTCGAGCCGCATATGAGCGAGACACTGTCATTTTCACGGAGAAAAGCTACTCCCATCCGCTGCTTGCCTGGCTTCTCTATGTTGCATCCAGATCCGATCTCCGCTTGAGGGTCGTTGATATTGGGGGCGCGTTGGGAAGTTCCTATTTTCAGAACCGAACGGCACTTGCGCATCTTGCGGATGTGAAATGGTGCGTTGTCGAGCAACCACATTTTGTGAGCGCTGGTCGAACAGAATTTGAAGATGACAGATTGAGTTTTTCCGACAGTCTGGAGGAGGCGATTGACCGCGTGAAGCCTGACCTTGTTCTGCTTTCCGGCGTTCTCCAATATCTTGAATATCCTCTTGAATGCCTGGAAAGTCTGCTGTCGGGCGGCGTCAAATTCATCCTGATCGATAGGACTGCGGCGCAATTCGATGTCGCAGCCAAACCTTTTGTGCAGCGTGTGCCGGCGTGGATCTACAGCGCGAGCTACCCGATCTGGTTCCTAAACGGGAATGAACTGCATGATAGTTTTGCCAGGCATGGCTATGAGGTATTGGACCGTTTCCAGCCAGCCGGGACATTTGGCTCCGTGACTCCGCCACCCTTGCAAGAACTGAAGCGTTGGGGCATTGGCGTTTCACCAGCGCCGCAGCAGCACGAATGGCCTTACATTGGCTGGTTTCTCGAAAAGCCGGAAATTCAGCGATGCGCGTGAACGTCATTATCCCAGTCTTCAATCGTCTGGAACACACCCGGCGGGTGTTGGAAGCTCTCAGGAGACAAACTCTCGTCAACGCGCTGACAATCGTCGTTATCAACGACGGTTCGACCGATGGTACGGCAGAATACCTGAAGTCGCAGGGCGATGTGGTCGAAATCCGAGGCGACGGCAATCTTTGGTGGGGGGGAGCCATCGAGGAAGGGCTGAAATACGTGCTTCCGTCCTGTCAAACGGAAGATTACATCCTGTTTCTGAACAATGACACCTGGTTCGGCGAGCATTATGTCGAGACATTGGTGCAGACATCCAGGGCAAACGGTGACGCTGCCGTCGGAAGCGTGATTCATGAGGAGGGGCGGGATCCGCCTCTCGTCAGCATAGGGGCAAAGCTGAACGTCAACAGGCTTGCCGTCTGGGATCTCCTCTCGGAATTGAGCGAAGCCGAAAAGCGATCGCCCAGTGGCCAGTATTGTGTCGACGCGTTGAGTGGTCGCGGAACGCTCTATCCGGCGCACCTGTTTCGCAGATATGGCGGCATGCGGCCTTACCTTTTGCCGCACTATATGGCCGATTATGAAATTGCCATGCGTTTTGCGCGTGCGGGGGTGCCCCTGGTTGTCAGCAGCAAGGCAATCGTCTATTCGCCTCCAGTCTATGGAAATGACGCATCCAGGCTTTCATGGCGAAAACGGTTGTTTGGCAGGCGTTCGCCTCACAACGTATTTCAGCGTCTAATTTTCTACTCGCTTGTCGGGTCGCCGTTACAACGTATCAGCGCGCCGATCCGCATGGCGTATTTCTCGTGCAGCCGCGCGTTTTCGACGTGGAGGTCATTGGCGAAACGAAAGGAAGAAACGATATGAGCGGCGGCCAGCATCAGCATTGCATCGCATGCGGATCGAACATGCAAATCTTCATCGAGCGCATCAGCGACGACCGATATGGCTGCCCCGGCGTCTACTCGATAGATCGGTGCGTTTCCTGTGGCCACATGTCGACGGCGCCACGGCTGACGGAGGAAGACCTGCCGGCGCTCTACAGCAATTATTATCCCCGTCGGGAGATCGATTTTGATGCGCTGGAGAAAGAGGCTGCTCTCGTCGAGAAGCCGTTCGCCGGTCTTCGTCGTTGGATTGCCGGTACCGATAACCAAGGACACTATCTGGCCAAGCCGGGGGAGAAGATATTGGATATCGGCTGCGGTTCGTGCCTTTCTCTTCTGGAGATGCGTAAGCTCGGCGTGGAATGCTGGGGTGTCGAGGCCGATCCGAACGTCCGTACCATTGCCGAAAGATATGATCTCCGTGTCCATATCGGCAATATCTATGACGTGCCGTTCGCAGATCAGAAATTCGATCTCATCGTGCTGAACCAGGTCATCGAACATGTGCCCGATCCGCTTGCGTTGCTCGCGGCTCTGAAGGATCGGCTAAACAGCGGCGGCCGCGTCATACTGGCGTTCCCGAACACGGGTTCCTTCCACCGCAAACTGTGGAAGGAGCGTTGGATCAACTGGCACATTCCGTACCACCAGAACCACTTCAATCGTAATTCTTTTGCCCTGCTGGCGCGAAAATCCGGTTACGACGTCGGGCGTATCAGGACGATCACTCCCAACCTCTGGTCAGTGCTTCAGCTCAAGACCTCACGGGAGCAGCGACAGGAAGGAAAGGCGTCCAGTACCTGGTCGGAAAGCGGCAGTTCTCAGAATCGGCCGAGCTTCATTCAAAAGCTCCGCAATGTCGCGGCTTCGCGCGGCGCCCGCCTTGCCGGTGTCATGCTGGGCTTGGGGAACCGGGCTCTGGACGCAATAGGTCAGGGCGATAGCCTCTTGGTAGAACTCCGACTATCCGCGGCGAAGAACTAGGATTTAGAGTCATGCGGATTGCCGTATTCGATACCTACTATTCCCGATTTCTAACGACCCATTATCGTCGCAATCGGGATTTGAGGTCGGCTTCCTCTCAAAGGCAGACGGATTCTCTGCTCGAGGCCGCATTCGGCACGTCTGACTTCTATTCGCGCCACCTGAAGGGCCTAGGTTGCGAAGTCATCGATATCATTGGAAATTGTGTTCCGCTTCAATCGGCTTGGGCGAAGGAGAACAACGAACCATTCAGCCCATGGGCGATGAAACTGCCACATCGGTTCTTCAGGTTGCCTTATATCGGGGCACGCCTGGCGGCGCTGCCTGGATTGCTGGAGGTTGCGATGGCGCGGGTTCGAGCATTCAAGCCGGATGTGCTCTATTGCCAGGATCTCAGCTTCTTTCCTCCTCATGCTTTGACCGAGCTGAAAAAGACTGTGCCGTTGATCGTGGGCCAGATCGCTTGTCCGTTGCCGCCGGACGGCTTCTTGCGTCCATATGACCTCATTCTGACGTCCTTCCCACATTTCGTGCCTCGTTTTCACGAGATGGGTATCAAATCCGAATATTTCCGGATTGGCTTCGACACTCGGGTGCTCGAAATCCTCGGGGACGTTCCACGGGATGTGCCGGTGAGCTTTGTCGGCGGTATAAGCCGCCATCATGGCAAGGCGATCCCTTTGCTCGAATATCTTGCCGAAACTACGCCGATACAGTTTTTCGGCTACGGCGCCAGGACGCTTCCACGCTCCTCTCCGATCCGTAAACGCCACAATGGCGAAGTCTGGGGCCCGGATATGTACCGCGCTCTGGCTCGCAGCCGGATCACTATGAACCGACACATCAATGTCGCCGAAAACAACGCCAATAACATGCGGCTCTATGAGGCCACCGGTGTGGGATCGCTGCTGATAACCGACAGGAAAGATAATCTCGGTGAGATTTTCGAGGTGGGTAAGGAAGTGGTTGCCTATTCCACTCCCGAGGAAGCGACAGAACTCATCCGCTACTATATTGACCACCCCGACGAGGCTGATGCCATCGCGAAGGCCGGTCAGGCAAGGACGCTGAAGGACCACACCTACAAGTCGAGAATGGCAGAACTGGTGCCGATCCTCGAACGATATCTGGAGAAACTGGGCTGATGTCGTTTCTGCGCGCGAGTCTCAATCGCTTCCCAGGGGTGAAGAGCCAGTTGAAGCGATTGCGTGAACGGCTGTCGCCGGCGACATCGATATCGTCTCACTATGTGGAAATAGATGCGTCTCGTCGCGACAGCGAAAGTTCGCGCCTTGCCGCATCTTGGAAAGCGAGTGATCTACCCGCCCGTCAGAGGGCTCTTGTCGAGCGCCAGCTGAAGGAATATCGCAACGGCGCTTCCATCGATGTATTCGATGTTTTTGCCGCCGCTCTGCGCAGGATCGACAATCTTCCGGCCAATGGTTCGCTGCTCGAAATCGGTTGTTCCAGCGGATATTATTCCGAAGTGCTTGATGCGAGTGGCTTGCCGCTACGCTACCGCGGCTGCGATTATTCCGATGCTTTTATCGATATGGCGCGCAGCACCTATCCGGCACTGTCGTTCGACGTGGAGGATGCGACGCGGCTCAGCTATCAGGATGAGGCTTTCGATGTCGTCGTCTCGGGATGTTGCCTGCTGCATATTCCCAACTATGAAGCGGCCATTGCAGAGAGCGCCCGTGTTGCCAAGGAATACGTGATTTTTCATCGTACGCCTGTTGTCTATGGCGAGCCCACCAAGTATTTCCGCAAGCAGGCCTATGGCGTCGAGACCATAGAGATCCATTTTTCCGAGCCGCAGCTATTGGACATGTTTCGAGTTCATGGCCTGGAAGTCCAGGCTAGCTTCACGCTGAACGAGAGCGCCGATCCACGTGATAGTAGCAAAGGCAATGCAAGCCGCACCTATTTGTGCAGGAAACAATCCCAATCATGACGACTTATTTTTGTACCCTTTTCGACAGCGGCTATCTCATCAAAGGGATGGCCATGATGGAGAGCCTCGTCCGGTGGTGTCCTGACGCGCATGTTTTCGTGCTTTGCATGGACCAGCAGACGCAGGAGATTTTGACCGCCTCCAAGAGGCCCTACATCACCTGCATCGCTCTTGCGGATATGGAGACGCCGGAACTTCTGGAAGCCAAGAAATCGCGTGGCGTGGCTGAATATTGCTGGACCCTGTCTCCGTGTCTGCCGAGTTTCGTGCTGGAGCAGCATCCGGAAATTGATTTCATCACTTACCTTGATTCCGATCTGCTGTTCTATTCACCGGTCACCCCGATTTTCGAGGAAATCGGCAATAGTTCCATCGCGATTATTGAACACCGTTTTGCCCCACGGCTGCAGAACCGCGAAATTAACGGCCGTTTCTGTGTTGAATGGGTGAGTTTCCGGCGCGATGAAGAGGGGATGCGCTGCCTTGCGCGCTGGCGCGAGCAATGTATTGAATGGTGCTACTATCGCCTGGAAGACGGCAAGATGGGCGACCAGAAGTATTTGGACGAATGGCCGGATCTCTATCCAAATTGCCATATCATCGAGCATCCGGGAGCCGGAGTTGCTCCCTGGAATTACGAAAAGCTGCATTTTTCGCGGGATGCGTCGGGCAGGATCGAGGTCGATGGTTCGCCTCTGATCTTTTATCACTTCCACCAGTTTCAGTTGCTGACCAACGGCATGTTCGATCGGCTGTCAGCTTTCTACACCTCCGTTTGTAAGGAGCCGACCGCTGTCTACGAGGCGTACGAGCGCGCTCTCATGTGTGCCCTGAAGGTGATCAGGATGATTTCTCCAGGCTTTTCCGGCGGCCTTCGCCCCTTTTTCAAGGTTAAAGCGCGCAGATGGGTGCAACGCCATGTACCCCGCCCGGTCATAAGTTTCTTGCACCATTTCATCAGGTATTGACGTCACGCACACGGACAGAGCCTTGCCTTTCCCAAGTTGTTATTGGTACTGGCGGTCGATCCATTGGCGGTAGCTGCCGCTTGTGACGTTCTCTACCCAGGCTTCGTTGGCGAGATACCATTCGACGGTTTTGCGAATGCCTGTCTCGAAGGTCTCGTTGGGACGCCAGTCCAGTTCCCTCTCTATCTTGGCCGCATCGATGGCATAACGGCGATCATGGCCTGGCCGATCACGTACAAAGGAAATCTGGCCCCTGTAGCTTGCCCCGTTTGGCAGGGGTCTCAATTCGTCGAGGATCTCGCAAAGCGTGTTGACGACCGATAGGTTCGTCAGTTCGTTCCTGCCGCCCACATTGTAGGTTTCCCCGACTTCTCCTCTCTCCAGAACACGTCGGATCGCGCTGCAATGATCTTTGACGAAGAGCCAGTCGCGTATCTGCATCCCGTCTCCGTAGATCGGAATCTGTTTCCCCGAGAGGGCATTGTGAATAACCAGCGGAATAAGCTTCTCTGGGAAATGATAGGGACCGTAGTTGTTCGAACAGTTCGTCGTCAGAACAGGAAGGCCGTAGGTGTGATGATAGGCGCGGACCAGATGGTCGCTCGCGGCCTTGCTTGCGGAATAAGGACTGTTGGGTTCATATTTGCGATGTTCGCTGAAGCCGGCCTCGGCGGGAGCAAGTGAACCATAAACTTCGTCCGTCGATATGTGAAGGAAGCGAAAGTGCTCCCGGAACTGCTCGTTCTGGGAGGCAAGAAATCCGCGGGTCGCCTCCAGCAGGCGAAATGTGCCGACGATATTGGTCTGGATAAATTCTTCTGGCCCATGGATCGATCGGTCCACGTGACTTTCCGCAGCGAAGTTAAGGATGGCGCGAGGCTGATGGGAGCGCAGCAGTTCTTCGACAAGGCCGTAGTCCGCAATGCTGCCTTTGACGAAGAGGTGGCGCGGGTCGTTCCAAACGGAGGCGAGATTCTCAACATTGCCGGCATAGGTTAGGGCATCAAGGTTGACGACCGGCTCATCGTGAAGCGCGAGCCAGTCGAGCACGAAATTCGCACCGACAAAGCCGGCGCCTCCCGTCACCAAGATCATGTTTTTCCCTTTGGACATCTGATAAATGGAAAGCTCTAGTCTCATTGCGCCAACCCGCCGTCAACCGAAGAGATCGGCAATGCTGTATTTCGTTTGTCCAGGTGTCGGTCACATTGGGGTTGCGCTAGTTCGGGCGTTTCCATAAACACCTCCCAAAGATTGCATCGAAAGACGACGTGAAAAATGACGAAAACTGCGCTTATCACCGGGGTGACTGGTCAGGATGGTGCCTACTTGGCCGAATTGCTTCTGAGCAAAGGCTATACGGTGCATGGCATCAAGCGGCGGTCCTCGTCTTTTAATACCGGCCGCATCGAACATATCTATCAGGATCCGCATGAAGCCCATCCGCGCTTCATCCTCCACTATGGCGATATGATCGACTCGACCAATCTTCTGCGGATCGTGCAGCAGACACAGCCTGATGAAATCTACAACCTTGCCGCACAAAGCCATGTCGGCGTCAGTTTCGAAACGCCGGAATATACAGCCGATGCCGATGGTATCGGGACGTTGAGGCTGCTTGAGGCGATTCGCATCCTGGGTCTTGAGAAAAAAAGCCGATTCTACCAGGCATCGACATCGGAACTCTACGGTCTCGTGCAGCAAGTGCCGCAGAACGAGAAGACCCCGTTCTATCCGCGCTCTCCCTATGCCGCAGCCAAGCTCTATGCCTACTGGATCGTCGTGAATTATCGCGAGGCCTACGGCATGCACGCGTCGAACGGCATTCTGTTCAACCATGAAAGCCCGCTTCGCGGCGAGACCTTCGTCACGCGCAAGATCACGATGGCCGTGGCTGCCATCAGCCTCGGCCTTCAAGACAAGCTTTTCCTGGGCAACCTCGACGCCAAGCGCGACTGGGGCCACGCTCGCGAATATGTCGAGGGCATGTGGCTCATGCTGCAACAGAACAAGCCGGATGACTACGTCTTGGCGACGGGTGAGACAACGCGTGTCCGCCAGTTTGTCGAGTGGGCCTTCGCCGACGTCGGCATCACCTTGGAATGGAAGGGGTCCGGCGTCGACGAAAGGGGTTATGACTCCGCCTCCGGTAGGTGCCTTGTGGAAATCGATCCTCGATATTTCCGCCCGACGGAAGTCGATCTTCTGCTTGGCGACCCGACCAAGGCGCGTCAGAATCTGGGCTGGCACCATAAGACGCCGGTTCGCGAACTCGCAGCCGAAATGGTGCGCGAGGATATCAAGCACTGGAAGGCTCAAGGCAGCCGGAAAGAGATCTGAGTGTACGACTTATCCAACAAAAAGATCTGGGTTGCCGGTCATCGTGGTATGGTTGGCAGCGCTCTTGTGCGCAGGCTTCAATCGGAAAATTGCAGCATCATCACGGCTACCCGCCGGGAAGTCGACTTGAGGCGCCAGGACGAGGTCGAGAAATTTGTTGAATCAGTTCGACCTGATGCGGCCATCCTCGCCGCTGCAAGAGTTGGCGGCATCCTCGCGAATGACAGCTATCCCGCAGAATTCCTCTATGACAATCTTATCATCGAAGCCAACATCTTCGAAGCCGCCCACCGAGCGGGAGTGGACCGGCTTCTCTTCCTGGGGTCAAGCTGCATCTATCCCAAACTCGCTCCACAGCCGATTCCCGAAGAGGCGCTGCTGACCGGTCCGCTCGAGCCGACCAACGAATGGTACGCGATTGCCAAGATCGCCGGTATCAAGCTCGCGGAGGCCTATCGTAAGCAATATGGTCGCGATTACATTTCGGCCATGCCGACCAATCTGTACGGCCCGGGCGATAATTTCGACCTGAATTCCAGTCATGTAATGCCCGCCCTCATCCGCAAGGCGCATGCCGCGAAACTTCGCAAAGACCCGCACATAGTGGTCTGGGGCACAGGGACCCCGCGCCGGGAGTTTCTTCACGTCGACGACTGCGCCGACGCCTTGGTGTTTCTGCTCAAAACATATTCGGGATCGCAGCACGTCAATGTCGGCTCGGGCACGGATCTCGAAATTATCGAGCTGGCGCGTTTGGTATGCCGCGTTGTTGGTTACGAGGGCGAGATCATTCATGATCTTTCTAAACCCGACGGCACGCCGCGAAAGCTGATGAGCAACAAGAAGCTGCAGGACATGGGCTGGAAAGCAAGCATCCCGCTTGAGGACGGCATCCGAGCCACCTACGCTTGGTTTCTGCAGTCCGAAAATGGAGCCGATCCAGCGGTCTGATACCAGGCGGTCAAGATCAGCATTTTGCAATTCCCGCGTCGATGTTCGCGGCATGGAGGCGTCGCCTTCAATTCCTCGTGGTGCCCAGATTATCCCGTGAATGTCGGCCAAATCCGCATGGCTGCCGGAGCGAGGAAGGTCCCAATGACCCGTCGGCTTTGTGGTGACAGGCGGCGATGCGCGGCAACTGCTCCAGCCGGTTAACATTCGCTCCATTCAGTTTCTATCCTTGTCAGCTCGGAAATCGCGTTCTGGCAGCTGTGAAATCCGGAACCGCATTGTCGTCTGAACTTTCACTCCCCGTCAGGATAAAGGCGAAAGGGTGGTTCGCTCTGCGTGGAAGAGCAATCGCGTCTCTTGTCGACGGCCGCAGGACAGCTCTGCCATTGCGGCGGGGAACCCGATAGGGTTAGCGCGGTGAGTATTGTAGGGAGACCGAATATACGCATAATTTCTGCGGCTGGCGCTGCCAGGCAAGATCAGTCGAAATTCTTGGGGGAATTCCATGGAAACAATCATCGGGGATGCCCATGCTGGCGCAGTGTCGCCTGAACTTGTAGTCGATGCACTGTTTGCATGCCGAAAGACGGCGGCGATCAGAGCGGCCATCGAGCTTGATCTCTTCACTCATATCAGCGAGGGCAAAACGCCAGCTGTGCTGGGGTCGGCAACAGGCGCCTCGGAGCGTGGGGTTCGCATCCTCTGCGATTACCTTGTGGTCCATGGCTTCCTGACCAAGGAGGGCGAACGGTACAGAACGACGCCCTCGACCAGAATGTTCCTCGATCGCAATTCGCCGGCCTATATGGGCTCCGCTGTCGAGTTCGTCGCCGCACCCGAAGTACTGGATAACTTTCTGCGCGACCCGGCCGCCATCGTGCGAAACGGCGGTTCGGCCGGGCTCGCGAACATGTCGCCAGACAATCCGGTCTGGCTGAAATTTGCGCGCGGCATGGGCTCCTTTACCGGGCTCAGCGCCAAACTACTGGCTGGCGAAATCTCCGGCTGGCCGGTCTCCCCAAAGAAGGTGTTGGACATCGCCGCAGGTCCAGGCGTTTTCGGGATAGAAATTGCCAAGGCCTTTCCATCGTCTGAGATCGTCGCCGTCGACTGGGGCGCCGTCTTGGAGCTGTCGAGGCAGAATGCGGAAAAAGCCGGCGTGGCGGACCGCTACCGGACGATCGCCGGCAGTGCCTTCGATGTGGAGTGGGGCACGGGTTATGACCTCGTCCTGCTTCCGAATTTTCTGCACCATTTCGATTTGCCGACATGCGCTGAGCTGTTGCGAAAGATCATCGCGAGCCTTGCAAAGGATGGTCGGATCGTGGCGGTCGATTTTGTGCCGAACGAAGATGGCGTGTCGCCGCCTTTTCCCGCGGCCTTCTCCTGGGAGATGCTCGCCAGCACGCCAGCGGGCCAGGCTTATAAGGAAAGCGAGTTGGCTGAGATGGCAAAAATGGCCGGACTAGCCGGCGTCACGGTCAAACCGATGCCGCCGACGCCTGCAAGCCTCATTCTCTTTGAATAGCCGCAACAAAAAGCCGTCTGTCCTATTTTGTCGACAGAACCGAGCTCATCTGAGGTTGAAGAAGGACTGGCTGGGGAACCTGGATTCGAACCAAGATCGACGGAGTCAGAGTCCGCTGTTCTACCATTGAACTATTCCCCAGCAAGCGAACCGGCGGGCGGTTCGGCTGGTGTGCGGCGCTTATAAACAAAAGCCCGGCGATTGCAAATACCTGTTTTGAAAAAAATCGGCCCTCTCAGCCAAGGGGCGAACCTCTTCCGCAAAGCCCTCTGCCAAAAAAGAATTTGGTGATTTTGGCGGCCGCTGATATTCTTGCGGCAACGCAAAAATCGAATGAGCGCCTGCTGCATATCCCAGGGACTTGCGCGGCGCGGTGGAAAAACAACGTGGAAGACCCCGAAGGCGGCGCCAAGCCGCAATTTGACGGGGCGACGGCGGCAGGGCGCAGGGACGGCAAGAAGTCCAGGCGCCGCAAGGGCAAGCGAGGCGGGCAATCCCGCAATGCGGCTCATCCCGCTTCGCATGAGCTTTCCGGCGGTGCCGGACAGCCTGCGCGCCCGATAGAAGATGCAGCCGGGAATCCGGCCCGCAAGCGGAAGCGTCGCCGTCGTGGCGGTCAGGGCGCTTCACAGCATGGCTCGCTTCAAAACCAGGCGGTGGAACAGACAGGCGCGGTAGCCAGTGCCGCCCGGTCCGGGGCCGAACAGGCATCGAGCCGGCGCAACCGCCGGAAGCATCGCGGCAAGCGCGGGCTGCAGGGCCGGCCGCTGTCATCGGCAAAGCCTGCCCATGTCCCGCTGCAGGAAAGCCGCGTCGATGAGACCGCGCTCAGTGCCGTCCCCGGCGAGATGCAGAACGGCGCGGCCGACGGCCGTAAAGGGCGCCAGGAGAGCATCGGTCGCCAGGGGGATCGCCAGGCCGGCGAGCACGCATGGCCGGACGAGCTCTATGCTGCGCTCGATCTCGGCACCAATAATTGCCGTCTGCTCATTGCCCAGCCGACCCGTCCGGGTCAGTTCCGCGTCGTCGATGCCTTTTCTCGTATCGTGCGGCTCGGGGAAGGCCTTGCCGCCAGCGGTCGTCTTTCCGACGAGGCGATGGAAAGGGCGGTCGAGGCGCTGAAAATCTGCGCCGGCAAGCTCAGGAACCGGGAGATCCGCCGCATGCGGCTGATCGCCACCGAAGCCTGCCGCCAGGCGATTAATGGCGCGGAGTTCCTCGGCCGAGTCGTCGCGGAAACCGGCCTCGAGCTTGAAATCATCGACCGGGAGACCGAGGCGCGGCTTGCGGTCTCCGGCTGCTCCTCACTCGTCGGCCGCGAGACCCGTTCCGTCGTCCTCTTTGATATTGGCGGCGGCTCATCGGAGATCGCCGTCATCCGCATCGGCGACAATCGCTTTAGCCGGCTGGCCAATCACATCACCCACTGGACCTCCCTTCCGGTCGGCGTCGTGACGCTGTCGGAGCGTCACGGCGGGCGCGACGTCACGCCGGATGTTTTCGAAGGCATGGTGCGCGAGGTCGAAGCCATGCTTGGAAGCTTCGATTGCCCGCAGATCGAGATCGCTGAGACCGGCGACTTCCACCTGATCGGCACGTCGGGCACGGTGACGACGCTTGCCGGCGTTCATCTCGACCTGCCGCGTTATGACCGGCGCAAGGTCGACGGCATCTGGCTCTCGGATGACGAGGTCTCCGCCATGCAGGCAAAGCTTCTCTCCTGGGATTTCGAAAGCCGCGCCGCCAATCCCTGCATCGGGCCGGACCGCGCGGATCTGGTGCTGGCGGGTTGCGCCATTCTCGAGGCGATCCGCCGCCGCTGGCCGAGCCCGCGCATGCGGGTTGCCGATCGCGGCTTGAGGGAAGGCCTGCTCACCGACATGATGGCCGATGACGGCGTATGGCGGCGCCATCGCAACCGCCGAGGTCAGCGGGCGAAATAGGGGGAAGGGCATGACAAAGGCACCGATCGCGGGAAACCGCACCGGCCGCAAGCTCGGCCAGCGCGTCAAGAACAAGAAGATGAAGGCATCCTCCCGCCAATGGCTGCAGCGCCACATCAACGATCCCTATGTGCAGCGCGCCCAGCTCGAAGGCTATCGCGCCCGCGCCGCCTTCAAGCTGTTGGAGATCGACGAGAAATACCACATCCTGCGCGGCGCCAAGCGCATCATCGATCTGGGGGCAGCTCCTGGCAGCTGGTCGCAGATCGCCGCCAAGGTCACCGGCTCGACGGATGAGGACGTGCGTGTGGCGGCGATCGATTTCCTCGAAATGGCCCAGCTTCCCGGCGTCAAGATCCTGCAGCTCGATTTCCTCGATCCCAGTGCGCCGGAAAAGCTGATGGAGGCTGTTGGCGGCACGCCCGACCTCGTCATCTCCGATATGGCCGCCCCGACCACGGGCCACCATCGCACCGATCATCTGCGCACCATGCATCTTTGCGAAGTCGCAGCCCACTTCGCCATCGAGGTGCTGGGGGAGGGCGGGCATTTCCTCACCAAGACCTTCCAGGGCGGCACCGAGCGTGATCTGCTCGCCATGCTGAAGCAGAACTTTCGCCAGGTCGTCCATGTCAAGCCCGCCTCGTCGCGCGCCGAATCGGTCGAAATGTTCCTGCTGGCCAAGGGCTTTAAAGGGCGTAAGACGGAAGGCGAAACAGAAGAGGGTTGATCTTCAGACTTATTCCGGCTGATGATGGCGGCGCAGGATTTTAATACAGCTGGCCAGATGCTTCTCTATATCACACTCGGCACCAACGATCTTCAACGCGCAGGTCATTTCTATGACGCCGTGCTGGGTGCGCTCGGCTATCGGCGCCAGCGTCATTCGGAGGAGGAAATCGGCTATTCCGCCGATGGTGACACGCGCTGCCGCTTCTGGGTGGTGACGCCGTTCAATCGTCGCCGTGCGACTGCCGGGAATGGTGCCATGGTCGCGCTTGCGGCCGAAACGCGGGCGGCTGTCGATGCCTTCCACGCAGCCGCGATAGCGGCAGGCGCGGTGGATGAGGGCAAGCCTGGCCTGCGTTCCTACCACGCCCATTTCTATGCGGCCTATGTCCGGGATCTTGACGGCAACAAGCTGAGTGCCGTCTGCGAAAGCCCCGAATAAGACGGGGGCCTATTTCACGACCGGCTGTTCCGCCTTGATCTTAGACGCCTTCACGAGACTGGGACGGTGGCCGGAAACGAGCGCGCCGGCATTGCGGTCCATCCGGATGAAGGGAATGGTCGCAATCACGGTCAGTCCTGCGATGATGTAGAAGGCAAGGTGGAAATCCGCAACCTGCAACGCCTCGCCCCTGATATGGATCGAGGTCTCCAAAATTGCGGCCGCCACGGCGACGCCGAGCGCCAGGCTGACCTGTTGCATGACGGAGCTCATCGATGTCGCCTGGCTGGCTTCAGCATCATCGATATCGGCAAAGGCAAGCGCATTGACGCCCGTGAACATGAAGGACCGGGAGAAACCGCCGAGAAGCAGAACGCCGATGATGATGAGATGCGGGGTTGCCGGCGTGAAGAAGCCGGTGATCACGGTCACCACAGCCGTCACCATGGCGGCGCCGATGAGCGTCGTGCGGAAGCCGGTGGCTGCGAAAACGCGCTTGGCCATGAACTTCGTGGTGATCGCCCCGATCGCCCCGGCAAAGGTAATGAGGCCGGATTGGAACGGCGTCAGCCCGAAGCCGAGCTGCAGCATCAGTGGTGTCAGAAATGGCATGGCGCCGACGCAGATTCGAAAGAGGTTGCCTCCCGTAGTCGAAGCCCGGAATGTCGGATTCTTGAACAGATTGAGGTTGAGGATCGGCGCCGGGTGGCGCTTTGCATGGCTGACGTAGAGGATGCCGCAGGCAAGGCCGATCAAGGTCGCGGTGATGCCGATGACCGGGGGCAGGGCCGGCAGGCTGACCACCGACAGGCCGAAGACTACGCCCGCGGCCGAAAGCGAGGTGAGCAGAAAGCCGGTGAAATCGAGCTTCGGCGGCGCCGTCGCTTCAACCTCCGGCAGGAAGATCGTCGCAAGCCAGATGCCGACGATGCCGACCGGCACGTTGATCAGGAAGATCCAGTGCCAGCTGAAATAGGTAGTTATGAAGCCGCCGAGCGGTGGGCCGGTGAGCGGGCCGACAAGGGCCGGAATGGTCAGCAGCGCCATGGCCGAGACGAGGTCGCTGCGCTGCGTGGTGCGCACCAGGACGAGACGGCCGACCGGCGTCATCATCGCGCCGCCCATGCCCTGCAGGAAGCGGGCAAATACGAATTCGACGAGATTGGAAGAGACGGCGCAGAAGATCGAGCCGACGACGAAGACCGAGATGGCGAGGCGGAATATCTTCTTGGCGCCGAACCTGTCGGCCATCCAGCCGCTGACCGGAATGAACACCGCCAGCGCCACCATGTAGGACGTCAGTGCCAGCTTCAGAGTGATCGGCCCGACGTTGAGATCCTTGGCGATTGCCGGCAGCGCCGTCGAAATCACGGTGGAGTCCATCTGCTCCATGAAGAGAGCGACGGCAAGGATCAGCGGGACGATGCGGTTCATAGACGGGAGCCGTGATAGGCTGCGATCGGAGGAGGAAGGCATTTGCTGTGTAGACCCACTTCCAGGGCCTGCCAATCCTTCAATCGGCTTCGATCGCACGTTTGGTTCACGTCTGCGTGAGCTGGCTTGCCCCGCAACCTTCCCTATCAAGATTGACATATGTTCGCTTCGCCCCGGTATGAATCCGGGCGGGCATATCGTCGGGGCAGTGCGGCCGACACGCCGCGCAACAAAGGGGAGTGGACATGGCAATTTCAACGCAATTAAAGCGGCGCACGCTTTTTGCCGCAGGCCTCGGACTGCTGGCGGCGCCGGTAATTTTAAGACAGAAGGCCGAAGCGGCCCCGACTGGAGAAAGCAGCAATATGAATGCAGCGCCTTTGCCCGAAATCAATCAATTCAAGCTCGGTTCCTTTAAGGTCACCGTCGTGCGCGACGGCATCAACATCTCCGAAAGACCCAATGAAACCTTCGGCACCAATCAGGACCCCGAAACCGTCAAGGCTTTGCTGACCGCAAACTTCCTGCCGGCCGACAAGTTCTTGAACGGATATGCGCCTGCCATCATCGATACCGGTTCGGATGTCATTCTTATCGATACCGGCTTCGGCGCGGCGGGGCGGGCGCGCGGCGCCGGCCAGCTTGCCGAAGGTCTGAAGGCCGCAGGATATTCCGCCGACGACGTCACCCTTGTGGCGCTGACCCACCTGCACGGGGATCATATCGGCGGTCTGATGGAAGACGGCGCCGCCGCCTTCAAGAATGCCCGTTATGTGGTTGGCCAGGCTGAGTATGACTTCTGGTCGAACAAATCACGCGAGGGCACGCCCGCCGAAGGCGGCCACAAGGCCGTGCTCGCCAACGTGACGCCGCTTGTCGAAAAAGCCACATTCATCAAGGACGGTGACCGCGTCGCGCCCGGCATGACGGCGATGCTGGCGGCGGGTCACAGCCCGGGCCACATGGTGTTCCATGTGGAATCCGAGGGCAAGCGCCTGCTGCTGACCGGCGATACGGCCAACCACTATATTCTGTCGCTGCTGCGCCCGGATTGGGAAGTGCGCTTCGATATGGACAAGGCGCAGGCGGCGGCGAGCCGCCGCAAGGTCTTCGACATGATCGCGACCGACAAGGTCGCCTTCCTCGGCTACCACATGCCGTTCCCGGCGGTCGGCTTCGCCGAGAAGCAGGACGGCGGCTATCGCTTCGTGCCGAAGACCTATCAATTCGACATTTGAGCTACCGCATGTCGCCCGGAAGTGTGCAGCGGTTCCGGGTTAACGACATGCGTAAAAGCAAAGAGCTAAAGCGCATCGCATGAATCAAGTTTGACGCGATGCGCTTTACGGACCGCGCGTCTATCAGGCGCGCAAAGGACGCTGTAACACTTTGAATCTACGCGTCGTGCTTTCCGGAATCGAATTCGATTTCGGGCCGATGCGGTAGATGCATGGCTGTCATGACGAGCCCGGCGGCCACACCGGGCTTTTTGCTATTTCCTTCCTGTCGTAGACGTGTTACCAGCCCTCGCCAACTTCCAAGCAATTCATGCACACCGCCGGGGCGGACGATTCGTTTCCGGGCCGGGTTGCATTTTCTTAACTGAAGGAATTTGGCCATGGCCCGCATCATTGAAACGGCAACCGGCGCGGACGCGCTTACCTTCGACGACGTGCTGCTGCAGCCCGGCCACTCCGAGGTCATGCCCGGGCAGACCAATATCTCCACCCGCATCGCCCGCGACTTCGACCTCAACATCCCGATCCTCTCCTCGGCCATGGATACCGTCACCGAAAGCCGCTTGGCGATCGCCATGGCCCAGGCCGGTGGCCTCGGCGTCATCCACCGCAACCTGACGCCGATCGAACAGGCTGAAGAGGTCCGCCAGGTGAAGAAGTTCGAAAGTGGAATGGTGGTCAATCCGGTCACCATCGGCCCGGACGCGAAGCTTGCCGAAGCGCTGAGCCTGATGAAGTCACACGGCATATCGGGCATTCCGGTCGTCGAGAAGTCCGGCCGCCTCGTCGGCATCCTCACCAACCGCGACGTCCGCTTCGCCTCGGATCCGGAGCAGAAGATCCATGAGCTGATGACCAAGGACAACCTGGTCACCGTCAAGGAGAGCGTCGATCAGCAGGAAGCCAAGCGCCTACTGCACTCGCATCGCATCGAGAAGCTGCTGGTCGTGGATGCTGACGGCCGCTGCGTCGGCCTCATCACCGTCAAGGATATCGAGAAGTCGCAGCTGAACCCGAACGCGTCCAAGGATGCCCAGGGAAGGCTTCGCGCCGCCGCCGCCATCAGCGTCGGCGATGACGGCTTCGAGCGTGCCGAACGCCTGATCGAGGCAGGCGTCGACCTTCTGGTCGTCGATACCGCCCATGGCCATTCGCAGCGTGTCCTCGATGCTGTTACCCGCGTCAAGAAGCTTTCCAATTCGGTCAGGATCATGGCCGGCAACGTCGCCACCTATGACGGCACCAGAGCGCTGATCGATGCCGGCGCGGACGCCGTCAAGGTCGGCATCGGCCCGGGCTCGATCTGCACGACGCGCATCGTCGCCGGCGTCGGCGTCCCTCAGCTTGCTGCCATCATGTCGGCGGTCGAGGCCGCGCGGGATCAGGACGTGCCCGTCATCGCCGATGGCGGCATCAAATTCTCCGGCGATCTTGCCAAGGCGATCGCCGCCGGCGCCTCCGCCGTCATGATCGGCTCGCTGCTGGCCGGCACCGATGAAAGCCCGGGCGAGGTCTATCTCTACCAGGGCCGTTCCTTCAAGGCCTATCGCGGCATGGGCTCCGTCGGCGCCATGGCCCGCGGCTCGGCCGACCGCTATTTCCAGGCTGAGGTGCGCGACACACTCAAGCTCGTGCCGGAAGGCATCGAGGGTCAGGTGCCTTACAAGGGACCGGTGTCGGCCGTCGTCCACCAGCTCGCCGGCGGCCTCAAGGCGGCCATGGGTTATGTCGGCGGCAAGGATCTGAAGGATTTCCAGGAGCGGGCCACTTTCGTGCGCATCTCCGGAGCCGGTCTTCGCGAAAGCCACGCTCATGACGTGACGATCACCCGAGAGAGCCCGAACTATCCGGGCGCCGGCCTCTGATATGAAGGCGGGCAGCGCAATTCCGTCCTGGATCCTCGCGCTGCTCGCAGTCCTCTGCCTTGCGGTGATTGCCTGGACGACATTCGGCTTCGTCGTTCCCTTTAAGCACGAAACCGGGCAGGCGGTGCTCGACACCTATTTCGCCGGTTACGAGGAATCTGCCGTCCTCCACATGCAGAAGGTGCTCGACGGGAACGAAACGGCGGCGAGGCTGCTCAGCGCCATGTATTTCGGGCCGGAGCTGATCTTTCCGGCATTGCTGACGGCGCTGCTGTTCCTTGTCTTCCTCTGGCTTGGCCCTGTCGGCTCGTGGTTCGGCCGGCCACTTCATCCGCTCCTCGCCAAGGCGATCTACCTGCTGCCTTTTATCTACGGCATCTCCGATTACGGCGAGAATATTTCCAGTCTGATCGCCTTCGGCAACGGCGCGTCTGCAGGTCTTGCAACGTACCTGCTGCCATGGATGACGCGGTTGAAATTCGCAAGCCTCGCTATCTGCTTCATCGTCGCCGCCCGGCTGGCCATTGCCCGTTGGCTCTCGCCAGGCCGGGGTTGAAGCGGCTATCAGCCCCTTCGCCGCCATACCGGATTTGACAGCCCCGCCATCATGAAATCGGAAAGGACCTCGACCTTCGCTGGCCGGTTCCGAGCAGAAGGTGTGACGAAATACAGTGCGCCGGTCGGCAGCGTCCAGGCGGGAAGGATAGGCTTCAGCCGGCCGTCTATGAGATAGTCATGCGCGAGAAACTCGGGTAGTTCGATGATCCCGAGGCCGCGTAGCGCCATTGGCACCAAAGCTTGGGAATTGGTGGCCTTGAGAGAGCCACTTGGCACGATGACCTCCTCCTTGCCTTCACTGTTGCGCAGGCGCCAGACATCCTGTCGCGCCCTATAAGTGTATCCGAGGCAATGGTGAGCCGCTAGTTCACGGGGATGTTCCGGCACGCCGTACCGATCGAGATATGCGGGTGCAGCGAGAATGAAGCGATCCACCGGCGTCAGCTTGCGCGCGACCAATGAGGAGTCGGGCAGCACCGCGATCCTGAGCGCCGCATCAAAGCCGTCTGCGACGATATCGACGACGGCATCGCTCAAGTGCAGGTCGATGGAAATATCCGGAAAGAGCTCGAAAAAGTCGGGTAGGATTGGGGCCAGCCAGCGTGTCCCGAAGGCCATCGGTGCGGCAAGCCTGATGAGCCCCTTCGGCCGGGTAGCAATCTCCCGGGCAGCGTCCTCTGCCATTTCGGCTTCGGCATATATTCGTGCGGCGCTGTCGACCAGTCGCAGGCCGAATTCCGTCAACGCGAGTTGCCGTGAGGTGCGGTTGAAGAGCCTTGCGCCCAGCCTGTGCTCAAGCCGGCTCACGGCGCGCGAAACTGTCGGCACTGACACGCCGAGCGTCTGGGCAGCCCGAAGGAAAGAACGCTCTTCGGCGACCTTCGCGAACATCGCCAGACCCTCGAAATCTGGAAATTTGCTCATTTCATTCCTGAAACAATGGATTTCAATTCTTTCTATTCCGAAACGACGCCGCCGTCCATATCTCCGCTTCAGTCGAACCAAAGGAGACGACACGATGACACAACGACTGAATGCGAAGGTTGCGGTTATCACGGGCGCCACTTCTGGCATTGGCCTTGCAGCGGCTAAGCGTTTCGTAGCCGAGGGCGCACGCGTTTTTATCACCGGCCGCCGGAAGGACGTTCTCGATGCAGCAATCGCTGAGATCGGCGGCGGGGTTGTGGGAATCCAGGCTGATTCAGCCAATCTCGCCGACCTCGATCGCCTCTATGAACGGGTGAAGGCAGAGGCTGGGAAAGTTGACGTGCTCTTCGTGAACGCGGGTGGCGGCTCCATGTTGCCCCTCGGCGAAATCACTGAAGAGCAGTATGACGACACGTTCGACCGGAACGTGAAGGGGGTTCTCTTTACGGTGCAGAAGGCCTTACCGCTGCTCTCGCGAGGAGCATCGATCATCCTGACGGGATCGACAGCAGGCTCGACCGGCACACCCGCCTTCAGCGTTTACGCCGCATCGAAAGCCGCCTTGCGCAGTTTTGCGCGCAACTGGATCCTCGACTTGAAGGATCGCGGGATTCGGATCAACACGCTTAGTCCTGGCCCGACGGAAACGACTGGACTGGTCGAATTGGCAGGTAAGGACAAAGCGCAACAGCAGGGCTTGCTCGACGTCCTGGCGGCCCAGGTGCCAATGGGCAGGGTCGGTCGTGCCGAGGAAGTTGCCGCTGCCGCACTCTTCCTTGCCTCGGAGGATTCCAGCTTCGTCACCGGTGCCGAACTCTTCGTCGACGGCGGCAGCGCCCAGGTGTGAAGACCATATCGGGTTTGCGGATACCGGCGGCGAGCCGCTGGCATCCGCTAATCCTTTCCGCTAATGCTGCCATCGACATATAGGAGCGGAAAGTAACGGCGACCATGACCGGCTATCAAATCTTCTGGCCACTGCTTGCCCATGTGGCTCTGGTCTATGGTCTCTATGTGCTCCTGGGCATGCGCCGCGGGAAATTGGTGCGCGCCGGCAAGATCCGGAAATCGGATTATCGCGAAAATCGTGACGAACCCCCAGAAAGCCTGGTCGTCAAGAATTGCCTCGCCAACCAGTTCGAATTGCCTGTACTCTTTTACGCCTGCTGCATTCTTCTCTTTATCACCGAGGCCGACAATCTTGTCGCCGTCTGCCTTGCCTGGGTCTTCGTCGCCCTGCGTTACGCTCATGCCGCCATTCACGTCACGAGCAATGATCTCCGTTACCGCAGCCCGATCTTTGCTGCCGGCTATCTGGTGCTTGCAGCCATGTGGGGTTGGCTCGCCGTCTGGATGGCGGTGGGCTGACGGTGACGCTGTCCAGGCAGCAACTCATCGGATCTTACAACCAGGTAACGTTTTTTGCGTGCCTATCAATCAGAGTAATGTGGTCTAGAAGTCTGATTTCACTGACGTTTGCCGATCGTTAAAATGTGAGCTTTTCCATTTACCGCTGATGAACGCCTGCAATGTCATATCCGCTCAACGCGCCGGACGCAGATGCATCCGCCGCGAACAATAAGAATGGGAACGAAATGGGCGCGGAAAGCATGGAACGCATCGGCTTGCGCAGGAAGCCGAAGCAGGAGCGCAGCATCCAGAGGCTGGATCTTATTCTTGCCGCCGCTGCCAAAATAATCGCGCAAAAAGGCGTCAGCGCCATGCGGATGACGGAACTCGCCGTAGCCGCCAAGGTGCCGATAGGTTCGGTTTACCAGTATTTCCCGGAGAAGGCAGCGATCGTCAAAGCATTGTTCGACCAGCACGCTTCGGCAATCCAGGCGAAGACGGCTGCGATGTTCAGCGAAGTGCAGTCACTCGAGCAGGCCCTCGATCTCGTCTGCGCCACCATCGACTGGTATTACGAATCCTATCGCGACGATCCCGTCTATCTCGGCGTCTGGATGGGAACCGAGACGGATCAGGATCTGCTTCAGCTGAATATCGAGCATAGCGGCCGCGTCGCCGGCATCTTTCATGACGCCGTACGCAGGTTGGCTCCCGACCTTTGCGACGAAGAAATGTTCGCGCGCACTTACCTTTTCAGCCACCTGATCGGCGCCGTTATCCGGCTTGCCGCCGTCAGCGAAGAGACCATAGCCCGGCGCATGCTCGGCGAGTGGAAACGCGTCATCCGCGCCTCCCTTTTCGCCGCTGCCGCGCCGAGCGCCGCCTATGGAAGCGGAGCCGGGATCACGACATACTCGCAGATAACGAGCTGAAGCGCCCTACCAGCTCGGCATCGTATTGGCGGCCTTCAGCCGCGGATAAAGCCGCGCCTGGGCGGATTTAACATCCACGTCGAGGCTGTCGTCGACAACCGCCGGCGTGATGTTGTCGAGGCAGGCAGTGATATGCGCAGTGATCGCGTTCATCAGCGAGATCGAAACGCCAGGCCTTTTCATGATCCCGATCTGCACCGGAGGCAAAGCGGGGAAGCCATCCGCCTGGCTCAGTACCTTCATGCCCGTCCGCAGCGCCGATTCCGGCATCACGGAGACCGCCATGCCGGCAAGCACCGCTGCGGCGACGACCGTGCAGGACCAGCTGGTGAACAGGATCTGGTGTTCTCGTCCGACGGCATCAAGCGCCGAGCAGGCGAGTTGGCGCCATTGGCAGTCGCGCCGGCCAACGGCAAGCGGCACAGGCGCGTCGTCTCGGATAGGATGGTTGGCCGAGCCTACCCAGCACAGCGGTTCTGTTCTCACCACATCGGACATGCGCTCGCGCGGATTGTGGGTGACGAGCGCGATATCGAGCTCGCCCTTGTGCATGCGCTCGGCAAGGTCCATCGAAGGCTCGCAGACGATGTAAAGCTCGACGTTCGGGTGCGTCTTGGCAAAACGGCCGATGATTTCAGGCATATAGCGGTCGGCATAATCGTCCGGAGTGCCGATGCGCAGCGTCCCCTCCAGCCTGTTGTCGTCGAAGGCGGCGATCGCCTCATTGTTGAGGCGGATGATGCGCCGGGCGTAATTGAGGAGTTTTTCGCCCTCGACCGTCAGCCGGTTGCCGCGGCCGTCCTTGATGAACAACTGCTTGCCGATGCGTTCTTCGAGACGGCGCATCTGCATGGAAACGGCAGATTGGGTTTTGTAGACCCTGTCGGCCGCCTTGGTGAAGCTGCCGGAATCGACGATGGCGATGAAAGTCTGCAACTGGTCGAGATCAAGAGGCGCGGACATGGTTTCACCTATAAAGATAGCTGATGATAATCATTAGAAACATTCGTTGGACTGATCAATAGGTCTTTGGCATGTTCGGGATGCAAATCAAGCAAAGTGAAGGACAGGTGACCTGCCTGTCCGAGCCGAATTCAGCCTGCTCCCTCCCGTACGACCTCGCGGGAGGGGTGGGTTGTTGCGTGCCCCGAAAGAAAGGAGAGTTCGATGCATATGACAGACCGGACACTAGAACTCGACTGCGGCAAGCTCACCCCGACGTTTTCCCAGCGTCTGGCGGCAGGCCTCTCGCCGTTGACCTCCCTCTTTCGCGTGTTCCGCAATCGCATGGAGATCAACGCGCTGCAAGATCTGAACGACACTCAGCTGAGGGATATCGGCCTTACCAGGGCCGATCTGACCTCTGCGTTCCTGGCCTCGACCTTTTTCGAGGACCCGTCGGAACATCTGACGCGTTCGGCGCGCAATCGCTGGCGCCTTCAGTTCTTCCGCTCCTTCGACGAGTAGGAGCGTCGAGTTTCCCCGCAGGGTGATAGCCAATAGCCCTGCCGCTTGACCCGGCGATCGGCTTTCCCAAGCCATCGCCGGGTTTTTTATGCCTTGCTGTCAGGGGAAGACTTCGGCCGGGAGGTTTCGAAAATCGCTTCCAGGTTCCTCTGATAGCTTTTCTGCACCTCGAGGCCGCTGTCGAACATGGCGTTCAGCATTTCGGTGTAGCTCTCGGCATTGGCCTTCGCCTCTTCCTTCGGCACCTCAGGCGCCTTGGCGGCGGCCGGTTGCTTGGCGGCCGGCTGCTGTCCGAGCCCGGCCATCATCTCCTGGAAAGCCTTGGCGAAGGGATTGTCAAGAAAGGGGTTCGGGGCAGGCGCCGGCTCCTGTTTCGGCATTGAAAACATCAGCTGCATCGCCTGCGTGAACGGATTGTCGAAAACGCTGGGTTCCGGTGCTTTCGGTTTCGGTGCAAAGCCGGTGCTCTCCAGCCATTTCTGAATGCTCTCGCCCATCGCCGTATTAGCGAAGGGGTTGACCGGAGAGGCCATCTGGCCGGTCGTCTGCTTGAACAGCCCGCCCATCAGCGTGTCGGCCAATACCGGCAGCATTTGCTTGTAGATCTCCTGGCCGATCCCGGTCATCTGTGCCGCCTGGGCGGCGACCGCCCGCGAAACCTCTTTGGAGCCGAAGAGCTGGGCAAGGATGTTGTTGCCGTCGGAAATGCCCTCCGGGGTGAATGCCCGGCTCATATCCTCGAAATAGCGAGCATAGTTGCCGGAGGCAACGGCCTGCATCAGCCCGACGAAATCATAGGGATTGCTAGTGCTGCGCTTCAGGCCGGCGGAAAAGGCCGGCATCAATGCCGCCATCGCCTTCGTCGCCTGTTCCTGCGCGAGATTGAATTGCCGGGCGATCGCCTCCATCGCCGCGCCGTTCTGCGCCTGCATCATCATGTCGAAGAGTGGCAGCATCGGAGTCCCTTTCCCCGAGTCGTGACGCGTGTAACGCCACTATATCCGGAAAAGGTAATGTGCAAACGGCTTTTTGCCATAAGAACTTGAAGCCGTTACGGCAAAGCGTGGAGCGAGTTTTCCGACTTGGAGAGTACGGGGACAGCACACCTAGTACTGGTAGTCCTCGAAGACCGGCTCCACCGAGCCGTGCCAGCGCCCGTGATAGAGGGAGAGCAGGTCTTCGGCAAGGGTCGCCTTTTTGGCGAGTACCTCCTCGAGCGGCGCCAGGAAGATGCTCTCGTCCTGGCCCTCCCCATTCAGCTTGCCGCGCGCCTTCAGGCCGGCCCTTGATATGCCGATCACCTCGCGCGCCATGTCGAAGAGCGTATGCCCGCGAAATTCGGCTTTCAGTCCTTCGGCCGGAACGGCATTGCGCAGAGCGCTGATCTCAGCAAAGCTCCAGTCCCCCGTCAGCTTGTCGGCTGCCTCGAGGGCTGCGTCGTCGTAGAGCAGGCCGACCCAGAAGGCCGGCAATGCGCAGATGCGCCGCCAGGGCCCGCCGTCGGCGCCTCGCATTTCCAGGAAACGTTTCAGCCGCACGTCGGGGAAGAGTGTCGAAAGATGATTGGTCCAGTCGCCCATCGTCGGCGCCGGATCGGCTACTTCCCCCTTCAGCGCACCATTCATGAACTGGCGGAAAGTGACGTGTGTGCAGTCGTGATAGTGCCCGTCACGGACGATGAAATACATCGGCACGTCGAGCGCCCATTCGGCGTAATCGCGAAAGCCAAAGTCGTCGCGGAAGGTGAAATCGAGCAGGCCGGCGCGCCGGTTGTCGACATCGCGCCAGATGTCGCCGCGCCAGGAGAGCAGACCGTTCGGCTTGCCCTCGGTGAAGGGTGAGGATGCAAAGAGCGCGGTTGCCAGCGACTGCAGCTTCATCGAGACGCGCATCTTCTTGCGCATGTCGGCTTCCGAGGAGAAGTCGAGATTCACCTGGATCGTGCAGGTGCGGTACATCATGTCGAGACCCTTGGTGCCGACCTTCGGCATGTAGCGGGTCATGATCTCATAGCGCGACTTCGGCATTTGCGGGGTTGCCGCATAGGCCCACTTCGGGCTGCCGCCGATGCCGAGGAAGCGGATGCCCATCGGCTCGGCGATCTCGCGAAGCGTCGCCAGGTGCTGGTTCGATTCCTTGCAGGTCTGATGGATCGTCTCCAGCGGCGCGCCTGACAGTTCGAACTGGCCGCCTGGCTCGATCGAGATCGCGCCCATGCCGTTCTGTTCGGCAAGGCCGATGATGTTGCCGCCGTCGATGATCGGCTCCCAGCCACTCTTCTTCTGCAGGCCGGTAAGCAGGGCTGAGATGCTGGCGTCCCCGAAATAGGGAACCGGGCTGTTGTCGGCGCGGAAGAAGGCGAACTTCTCGTGTTCGGTGCCGATCCGGAAACGCTCTCGCGGCTTGCTGCCCGCAGCGATGTAATCGGTCAGATCCTGAACCGAAGAGAGCGGTGTCTGGTCGGTGGTGTCGCGGGCCATGCGGGGTACCTGTATTCAAAAGGCGCCCAGGGGGCCGGGCAGTTGGAAGGCTGATTAGGACCCAAGTCACGTCTGTTGCAAGTGAAATTCTTTCAACGACGCATCAAAAAAATAGCTGCGATTTCCATGTCCACCCGTTTTCGCCGTCAGCTCCAGTCGCCGACCGTCGCCTGGACCACAGCAAGTGCCGCAACAGCGGCCGTATCGGCGCGAAGGATGCGCGGCCCGAGAGGAATGGCGGTGACGAAATCGAGGCCTCGAAGCCGCTTCCGTTCGTCTTCCGAAAAGCCGCCTTCCGGCCCGACCAGCAAGGCGAGATGTCTTTCCCGGATCGACGACAGCACCGGCAGAGGATTCTGCCCGGCATCGCCCTCGTCGCAGTAGATGATGCGACGCTCTTTTGGCCAGCGGTCGAGCAATTCGGAAAGGCGTACCGGCTCGGCCACATCGGGAATGGCGAGAATGCCGCATTGCTCTGCCGCCTCGACGACATTGGCGCGAAGCTTGTCGAGGCTGGTGATCCTGCCCTGCACATGCTGGGTCAGGACCGGCTGCAACAGCCCGGCGCCCATTTCGACCGCTTTCTGCACGAGATAATCCATGCGGCCGACCTTGAGCGGCGCAAAGAGGTAATGCAGGTCCGAGGGCGCCGGCTGCGGCCTGGTCTGCTCGGTTGCCGTCAGCAGGATGCGTTTACGCGTCGGGAAGGAGAGGGCAGCCTTCCACTCGCCGTCACGGCCGTTGAAGATGAGGATTTCCGCGCCATCCTCCATCCTCAGCACATTGGCGAGATAGTTGAACTGTTCGGCACTTGCTTCCACGGCGGCGCCACTCGAAAGCGGCGCGTCGACGAAAAGCCGTTGCATGCGGAAATTGGCGCGCATCGAAAAACTCGAAATCTTGAAGTCGATGCCGCAAGATCATGCAAGGTCTTGCGATCATGACATCCGAAAAAATAAAGCCCTAAGCGCAGCACGCGAATCTCGAAGATCGCGACGCGCACTAAACGAAGAGCGCGAACATAACCCAATAAATCATGGCCGCAAGCGCGCCCGAAACCGGCACGGTGATGATCCAGGCGGCGACGATCGTCATTAAATGCGAGCGGCGCACGAGATAGCGTCGCCGCCGCTCATAAATGTTCGGCTCCTCCGGCTCGTCGAGTTCCCAGCTCTCGGCCTTGCGCCTGAGATAGGCGATGCGGCGCTTGGAATGGCGGGTGTACCATTCGCGGAAGAAGCCGACGCCGAAGACGGCACCAACGGCGACATGCGTGGTGCTGACCGGCAGGCCGAGCCAGGAGGCGACTATGACGGTGAAAGCGGTCGACAGCGCGACGCAATAGGCGCGCATCGGGTTGAGCTTGGTGATCTCCTCGCCAACGAGGCGGATGAGGCGCGGTCCGAACAGCAGCAGGCCGACGGAAATGCCGAAGGCGCCGATCAGCATGACCCAGAGGGGCGGGTGGCCCACGCCGCCGTCGCCGCCGATGCCGACCGAGTGGACGACTGCCGAAAGCGGCCCGACCGCGTTCGAAACGTCGTTTGCGCCATGGGCGAAGGAAAGCAGCGCCGCAGAGCCGATCAGCGGCAACCGGAACAACACCCGCAGCGAGCTGTTGCGGTTTTCGAGATCCCGCGCCTGGACGAGAACAAGCGGCCGAACGGCAAGCCAACTTACCAGACCGATCCCGATCCCGATCAGAACGACCGTGAGGGGTGGAAATCTGCCGACCGGCGACAGCTGCAGCACCATATAGGCCATGAAGCCGCCGGCCATCACCGCGACCAGCACCGGCACCCAGCGCCGCGCCGCCGCGATCTTGTCGTCGCGATAGATGATGAGAGTCTTGACGAGATAGAGCAGACCGGCCGCGATCAGTCCGCCAAGGAGCGGCGAGGTGATCCAGCTCGAAGTGATCTCAAACATCACCCGCCAGTTCACCGGCTCCGGCCCCACAGCTGAGATGCCGGCCCCGATCACTGCGCCGACGATCGCGTGTGTGGTGGAAACCGGGGCATTCATCCAGGTTGCAAGGTTGATCCAGAGGGCCGCTGCGGTCAGCGCCGCCATCATGATCCAGCCAAGCACCGCCGGCGACACGTGGCCGGCGTCGACGATGTCGGAGGAAATCGTCTTGACCACTTCGCCGCCCCCGATCGTGGCGCCCAGGACCTCGAAAACCGCAGCGATCACCAGCGCCTGGCCCATCGTCATGGCGCGTGCACCGACGGCCGCACCGACATTGTTGGTCACGTCGTTGGCGCCGATGTTCAGCGCCATATAGCCGGCAAGGGCCGCTGCCGCCACGATCAGCACGGCTCCCGGCCGGTCGAAGACGTAGACGCCTGCAAAGAGCATGGCGAGGCCGACGAAGATCAGCCCGAGCCCGGGCGCCACCAGCCGTCGCGCAACATGCTTTGCGGCGTCTTCGACATAGGTGATCTTATCGAGGTCTTTGTCGAGCGTGCGTTTCGTCAGAACTGCGGGACGTGGCGGCATTCTTTTTCCTGAAGGATGAATCTGCTTCTACGCTGCTTTCCTAGCAGTGCAAGACGGCAGGATTCATTCCGCCGGGATTTGCTTCGCCGGTTTGACCGAAAGCCTGTCGGTCATCTCTCGCTTGAAGGCGAGTAAGAGGTTGCGGAGCTCGGGTTCGCGCACGCGGCTTGCCGCCTCGTCGCACGAGACCCATTCGATGGTGCGCTCGCCCTTTTCCTTGAAGTTCTTCGCCAACTCGGTGACCTCAAGCGCATAGACCTGCACCTTGCAGATGACCTGGACCCCGTCGCGCAGCACCTTCGGATAGGTGTAGGAACCGAGCGTTTCCGCCTCGGCCGATCCACGTACGCCGGCTTCTTCCAGGGCTTCCTGCGCGGCGACCTCGTGGGCGCACTTTCCGTTCATCGGCCAGCCCTTGGGAATGACCCAGCGGCCGGTGTCGCGGCTCGTCATCAGGAGGACCTCGACATCCCCGCTTTTCTTCTTCACCCGATAGCAGATCGCACCATATTGCTGCCGCGGCGGACGCCGGAACATAAGTTGCACATCGGAAGCCAGTCGGGCGAGAAGAGTCAATTGTCGGGTCACCTTTACCGCGGTTGTTAGGAATCACTCATATACTTGTATCACGGAATGCTTACGCTTTCCAAAGCCGCAGACGCCGAAGCGGGTTGACCATCGTACTTAGTGGACATCGAGCTGGAACGGGCTCAGAAATCCGGCAAGACCTGTTTCGAAAGCGTCATATTGCACAGGTGTACAATATGACTTCGGCTTGCCTTGTAATCAATGGTGGGATCAATAGTTCCAGATCATTTTTGAGAATATGCCACCATGCGTCTACCGCCTCTCAATGCCGTCCGCGCCTTCGAGGCCGTCTGCCGTCACGGCAGCATTCTGAAGGCCGCCGAGGAGCTGAATGTCGTCCGCGGGGCGGTGCGCCAGCAGATCGCGACGCTCGAGAATCACTTCGGCCGCAAGCTCTTCACGCGCGAGGGCCGCAGGCTGGTCCCGACCCGGGAGGCAAGCGCTTTTGCTGAAGCGTCAGGTGTGGCTTTCGATACCCTGCATCGTGCTGCTTTGGAGTTCGGAAGTGTCGGGACGCGCCGGATTCGCCTTGGTGTTCCCTCCGCCTTCGCCGTCTGGTGGCTGATGCCGCGCGTTGGGGACATGCAGGCCAGCCTTGGCGACATAGCGGTCGATATCGTACCGATGACGGTGGCTGAACCGCTGCAGATGCACCCTGAGTTGGATGCGGTGATCATGGGCGGCGAGTACCGGCCGGCTGCAGGGATCACGGCGCTGCGATTCATGGCGGACCAGTTCGGTCCGGTCGCCACACCTGCGCTTGCTGGGATGCTGTCGAAGGACCCCGCGGCAATGGGTGCGCTGACGATGCTTGTCAGCCGTAGCGTCCCGAAGCTCTGGGACGAATGGTTTGCCGAAAGCGGCACGCCTCCGGTCGACTTTTGCCGCCGCCAGGAATTCGAGGATCTGCTGCTGGCGCTAAGCGCCGCCCGCTCCGGACTTGGTATCGCGCTTGCGCCGCGCGCTTCGATAGAGGACGATCTCGAGCGTGGACAGTTGGTCGCGCCTTACGGCTTCATCTCCCGGCCCTCAGGTTACAGCCTCTGCTATCGCGCGCTCGACGCCAGGCGGCCAGCTTTTGCTGCTCTTTCCACCTGGCTGCTTCACAGTGGTGCGGAGGTTTGAAATGGCAGATTTTCTGCCCTTCCGCCAGAATAACGTCCATACTCGGCGTGCTTTCGCTCCGCTAGAAATGCTCCGACATCAGACGCAGAGGATAACACGATGGAAGGGAAGGCCACCCGCATCGAGTGGATCGGCAGCAACTGTCGGCTGCTCACCGCGACGTCCGCGGAATTCGAGCGTACGCGCCCATTTGAGGGGCTGACGATCGGCACCGGCATCCATTTGGAGCCGAAGACGGTGGCGCTGCTGATGACGCTTCGCGCCGGCGGCGGGCGTCTTGTCTGCACAGGCAACCTCAACAGCACCCAGCCCTCGACGGTCGAATTCCTGCGCGCGCAGGGCATCATTGTCTTTGCCACGCAGACGACCGATCCAGCCGCTCACCATCGGACTCTCGAGGCCGTAATCGCAGAAAGGCCGGATCTGCTGCTCGACAATGGCGGTGATCTCTTCGCCATCGCCGTGGAAAGGCCTTACGCCAATCTTCTCGGCGGCACAGAGGAAACGACCTCGGGACGAACACGCCTGCTGCAGCTGCGCACGCGCCTGAACGTGCCGGTCCTCGTTATCAATGACAGCCCGATCAAGCAGTTTGCCGAAAACCGGCATGCCGTCGGCCAGAGCCTGTTCGAAAGCTACCTGCGCTTCACCAACCGCTCGACCAACGGCAAACGCGTGACGGTCTTCGGTTACGGCGCCTGCGGCAAGGGCACGGCGGCCTGTTTCCGCAATGCCTTTTCGATTGTCAGCGTCGTCGATATCGATCCGGTGACGACGTTGGAGGCTCATCTCGACGGTTTTGTCACGCCGCTGCGCGAGGCGGCGATTCGTTCGGCCGATATTCTGGTCACGGTCACCGGCTTCGCCGGCATCGTCACGGCTGCCGACCTGCCGCTCCTCAAGGACGGTGCGATCCTCATGAATGGCGGTCACTTCCCGCAAGAGATCGACGTCGAGGCTTTTCGCAGCCATCCCGATGTCGTCGGCATCGAACTCTACGAGGCCGATCATATCGAGACCTTCCGTCTTAAGGACGGCCGCTGCTTCCACGTGCTTGGCGGAGGTCATATGGCCAATCTCGCCGGGCCGCGGCCGCTCGGCAACACGGTCGAGTCTATGGATCTCGGCTTCACGCTCCAGGCCCGCTGCCTGGAGCGGATCGCCAGGGGCGAGGTCAGTGCCGAATCCTGCGTCGTACCGGTACCGGCCGAAATCGATGCGATGGTCGCCAGCGCCTATCTCGATCTCTCGCGGTGAACCGGGCGCCGAGCCATCAGCGCTCCCAATAGGGCACAGGCCCGTAAAGCTCGGTGAGATAGTCGATGAAAAGCCGCACCTTGGCCGGCAGGAACTGTCGGCTGGGATAGACGGCCGAGAGTGTGACATTGTGCGAGCCCTCATAGGCGGGCAGAACCTGCACCAGGCGACCGGCCTTGAGTTCCTCCCCGATATCCCAGGTGGAGCGCAGCGCGATTCCGAGGCCGGCGATGACAGCCTCGCGGATGACCTCGCTGGAATTGGTGATCAGCATGCCGTCCGGCCGCAGACTGAGGGGGCCGTCGGGCCCGTTCAGTCGCCAGGTGTCGTTATTGTGCGCCGGCAGGCAACGATGGTGTTTCAGATCGTCGATATGCCTGGGCTCGCCATGCACAGCGAGATAATCGGGCGAGGCGCAGAGCAGCCGGCGCACGGGCGCCAGCCGCCGGGCGACGAGGCTGGAATCGGTCAGTTCCGCAATCCGGATCGCCAGATCGAAGCCGCCGCCGACGATGTCGCTGAATTCATCGGTCAGCACCAGGTTGATTGCAAGCTCCGGGTGCGCCTGCATGAACGCCTTCAGATGCGGCGCGATATGCATGCGACCGAAGGAGGTCGGCGCCGAGACCTTCAGTGTGCCGTGCATTTGCGCCGAGCGGCCGGAAATGTAGAATTCGGCCTCCTCGAGCCCTGCGAGAATGCCGAGAACGCGGTCGTAAAAACCCTGTCCGGCCTCCGTTAGCGAGATCTGCCGCGTCGTGCGCTGCAGAAGCCGAGTGCCGAGCCGGTCCTCCAGCCGCTTGATCCGTTTGGAGACGACCGCGGGCGAAAAGCCGAGCGTACGCCCGGCGAGCGACATGCTTCCCGTTGAAACGACCTTGGCAAAGATTTCGAGATCACCCAGATTGGTCATGCGATTTTCGTGATTTTTTCCCCTTTTGACATAAGTGCTTAGCATTTGCGCCACTTTCGGGAAAGTGCTAAGCCGGTTCACCGGCGGCAGAGGCTGGCGGCCCGCCGCGCAGTCATCTTTCCGCCGTGATTTCAGGTCGTCAGGGTCAGAGAGGACACCATGTCCGACGCCATTCCGTTTCTCGCCCCGCGCGCTGATGTGCTGGCGCGCCGCGCCCGGATCATTGCCGATCTCACCGATCTTCTGCCGCCCGAATGCCTGGTTCATGAGGCGCGCGAGCTGGTGCCGTTCGAGACCGATGCCTTCGTTTCCTATCGCCGCCTGCCGCTCGCCGTCGCCCTGCCGCGCACCACGGCTGAAGTTTCGGCTGTCATGCGTTATTGCCACCGTTACGGCATTCCCGTCGTGCCCCGCGGCGCCGGCACTTCGCTCTCCGGCGGCGCCATTCCGCAGGAGGATGCCGTCGTGCTCGGCCTGTCGAAGATGAACCGCATCCTTGAAATCGATCTGCCGAACCGCGTCGCCGTGGTTCAGGCCGGCGTCACCAATCTGAACATCTCGGAATGCGTCTCCGCGGACGGGTTTTTCTATGCACCAGATCCGAGCTCGCAGCTCGCCTGCACGATCGGCGGCAATATCGGCATGAATTCCGGCGGCGCCCACTGCCTGAAATATGGCGTCACCACCAACAATCTGCTCGGCGTCAGGATGGTGCTGGTCGACGGAACGGTGATCGAGCTCGGCGGCAAGGCGCTGGACGCGGCCGGTTACGACCTGCTCGGCCTCGTCTGCGGTCACGAAGGCCAGCTCGGCATCGTCACCGAGGCGACGGTGCGGCTGATCGCCAAGCCCGAAGGCGCCCGCCCCGTGCTCTTCGGCTTCGAAAGCTCGGAAGAGGCCGGCGCCTGCGTCGCCGATGTCATCGCCGCCGGAATCATCCCTGTTGCCATCGAATTCATGGACAAGCCGGCGATCGAGATCTGCGAAGCCTTCGCCCATGCCGGCTATCCCCTCGATGTCGGCGCGTTGCTGATCGTCGAGGTCGAGGGTTCGGAAGCCGAAATGGACGCCACCCTGAAGGATATCGTCGAGATCGCCCGCCGCCATGCTGTGAAGACCGTGCGCGAATGCCAGTCGGCCACGGAAGCGGCGCTGATCTGGAAGGGGCGCAAATCCGCCTTCGGCGCCACCGGCCGCATCGCCGACTATATCTGCATGGACGGCACCGTGCCGCTCAGCCAGCTTTCCCATGTGCTGAAGAAGACCACGGAGATCGTCGATCACTACGGCCTGCGAGTCGCCAACGTCTTCCATGCCGGCGACGGCAACATGCATCCGCTGATCCTCTTCAATGCCAACGACCCCGAGGATGCCGCCCGCGCCGAAGCCGCCGGCAACGACATCCTCAAGCTCTGCGTCGATGCCGGCGGCTGCCTCACAGGCGAGCATGGCGTCGGCATCGAAAAGCGCGACCTAATGCGCCACCAGTATTCAGAGGCCGATCTCGCCCAACAGATGGCGGTGCGCGCCGCCTTCGATCCCGGCTGGCTGCTGAACCCGTCGAAGGTCTTCCCGCTGGAAGGGCGCCCCGCCGCATGATCGATCTGATACCCGGAAGCGAGGAAGAGGCGGCGGCGATCATCCGCGATCATGCTGAGGGCGGCCGGCCGATCGCCATCTGCGGCGGCAATAGCCGCGCCGGCTTCGGCAACGCCGTTGCATCAGAAGATCGGCTGCGCTCGGCCGGACTTGACGGCATCGTCGCCTATAATCCCGGCGAAATGGTCATGACCGCTCGCTCGGGCACGCCGCTTGCCATGGTCGAGGCGGCGCTATCGCAAAACGGCCAGATGCTCGCCTTCGAACCGATGGATCATCGCCCGGTCATGGGCACCTCAGGCGAGCCGACCATCGGCGGCGTCTTTGCCGCCAATGTCTCCGGCCCGCGTCGCCTCGTTGCGGGAGCCGCCCGCGACAGCCTGCTCGGCGTGCGTTTCGTCAACGGCAGGGGTGAGATCATCAAGGCCGGAGGCCGGGTGATGAAGAATGTCACCGGCCTCGATCTCGTCAAGCTGATCGCCGGCTCGCACGGCACGCTCGGTTTTCTCACCGAACTCACCTTTCGCGTGCCGCCACGCCCGAGAACCGAACAGACGCTGGTTCTCTCCGGCCTCAACGATGCCGAAGCGGCCAATGCCATGGCGGCGGCGATGGCGTTGCCGCTCGAGGTCTCCGGTGCCGCCCATCTGCCGCTGACCGTGGCCTGGAAATTCCTCGCCGGAAAATTGCCCGAGGGCGAGGCGACGGTTCTGCGCGTCGAAGGCCTGGCCGGTTCGGTCGACGTGCGCATCGAAAAGCTTGCGACGGCGATGTCGGCCTTTGCCACGGTGACGCGGCTGGATGAGCCGGAAAGCCAGAGACTCTGGCAGGAAATCCGTGATGTATCACCCTATGCCGACGGTACGGCGCGGCCGGTCTGGCGTGTCTCGGTCGCCCCCGGCACCGGTCATCAGCTCGTCGCCGCACTCCGCCTGGAAGCCGGCATCGACGCCTTCTACGACTGGCAGGGCGGTCTCGTCTGGATGCGGATGGAGGCCGGCACCGAAGCAGAAACGGTCCGCCGCTACATCAAGGCGCTCGGCGGCGGGCATGCGACGCTGATCCGCGCATCCGCTGCGGCGAGGGCGGCAACCGCCGCCTTTCATCCTGAGCCGGAGGCCGTCGCGCTGCTGTCGCGGCGGGTGAAGGAGAAGTTCGATCCTGCCGGCATATTCAATCCAGGGAAGATGGCATGAAGAACGAAATGGATCCATGCATGGGTTGCTCCTCTCCGGCCGGTACGCCACGCACGATCTACGACATCCTCCCAATGTCGAGACTCCGTTAGATGCAAACCAACTTCACCCCGGCCCAGCTCGCCGATCCCCATGTCGCCGAATCCGAGCAGATCCTGCGCAAATGCGTGCATTGCGGTTTCTGTACCGCCACCTGTCCCACCTATGTGACGCTCGGCAACGAGCTCGACAGCCCGCGTGGCCGCATCTACCTGATCAAGGACATGCTGGAAAACGGCCGTCCCGCCGATGCCGAGGTCGTTACCCATATCGATCGCTGTCTCTCCTGCCTTGCCTGCGTGACCACCTGTCCCTCTGGCGTCGACTATATGCATCTGGTCGATCACGCCCGCGCTCATATCGAAAAGACTTACAGACGGCCGTTCATGAACCGGCTGACGCGCGCCATTCTCGCGGCCGTGCTGCCCTATCCCGGCCGTTTCCGCCTGGCGCTCAATCTCGCCCGTCTCGGCCGCCCCTTTGCCGGCCTGATGCGGGGGGCGGCGCTGAAATCCTTTGCCGCCATGCTGGCGCTGGCGCCGCGCCGCATCCCCGCGCCTTCAGACTTCGCAAAACCCGGCACGCATCGGCCGGAGACGGAACGGCGGGGGCGGGTGGCGATCCTGTCCGGCTGCGCCCAGCCGGTGCTCGATCCCGGTATCAATGCGGCGGCGATCCGGCTGCTGACGCGGCTTGGCGTCGAGGTCGTGGCGCCGCAAGGCGAGGTTTGCTGCGGTTCATTGGTCCACCACATGGGTCGGGCTGAACAGGCGCTTGCAAGCGCTCGCACCAATGTCGATATCTGGACGCGCGAAATCGAGAGCCAGGGCCTCGATGCGATCATCATCACCGCATCGGGCTGCGGCACGACGATCAAGGATTACGGTCACATGCTGCGCCTCGACCCCGTCTATGCCGCAAAGGCGGCCAGGGTCTCGGCGCTGGCAAAGGACATTACCGAGTATCTGGCGACCCTCGACCTGCCTGCCCATACGCCAAGGGGGATCACGGTCGCCTATCATTCCGCCTGTTCGCTGCAGCACGGCCAGCGCATCACGCTTGCGCCGAAGCAATTGCTGAAGGCGGCCGGCTTCACCGTGCGCGATCCGGCCGAAGGCCATCTCTGTTGCGGTTCGGCCGGCACCTACAACATCATGCAGCCGGAGATCTCGGCGGCGCTGAAAGCACGCAAGGTTAAGAACATCGAAGCCACCAAGGCCGATATCATCGCCACCGGCAATATCGGCTGTATCACCCAGATCGCCACCGGCACCGATATCCCGATCCTGCATACCGTCGAGCTTCTCGATTGGGCCTATGGCGGCACTGTGCCGGAAAAATTAACTGGTTTGCCGTTAGGCTGAAGAGAATGCAGCAGGCCCGTTCGGGCCGCTCCCGGGAGGTTGGGCGATGTGGCGGGGAATGATTGTACTTGCGGGACTGCTCGGTGCGGCAGGTGCGGCCCAGGCCGACAGCCGCCTATTCTGTTCCGCCGATGACGCGCAAGCGCGCTTCACCCTCGAAAGCGGTTTTGCCAGCGATGCCGGCCACAGGCTCAACCATTTCCGCGGTGCGCTGATCGTTAAGGATCCCGCGCAAGCGGCCTTCGCAAAACGTCTGTTCGAATCGCATCATCTGAGCAACCACTGGTCGCGCGATGGCGAGCTGCTCCTGGAAGTGTTCGACGGCGGTGGTGACGATACCGGCGGCGCAACGCTGGATCTGGTGGTGGTCGCCGGCAAGCGCGGCAAGCCGACCGCGAATTTCAGCGGTACCTATTCCCTGACGATCGAAGGTGGTGAGAAACCCTACGTCGCCGAGGGCAAGGTCAGCTGCGGCACGAAATAGCCCCGCAGCTGAAATTCAATTCATTACCAGTGGAAGGACACGCCGACGTTGACGGCGTTGGTGAAGATGTTGGTCTTCAGCCGGTCACCGCTGTCGATCGGAACGTCGACGCGCGAATAGGTGCCCTTGTATTCGACGAAGGTCGACCAGCGCTCGGTCACCTTGAAGTCGACGCCGGCCTGCGCCTGCAGCGTCACGCCGCCGAATTCGTAAGCCCAGGTCTTGCCCTGCGGGCGAATCACTTCGACATGCGGAATGTTCACGCCGATACCGGCGCCGACATACGGCGTCCAGCGGCGGGCCGGATCCTTGAAACGATAGAGACCGTTCACGGTGAGCAGGTTCAGGCCATCGGTGAATTCGAAATGAGACCAGCCGGCCTTGGCGAGCGTGTCGTCGTCCGCATAGACCTTGTCATGGGTAAAATCGAGCGAGATACCCCAGTTCGGCTTGTTGAAGTCCTCGAGCCACCAGGTGACGCGGGCGCCGTAATAGGGCGGGCTGCCGAAGGACTTGCCTTCCCAGCCGGCGGTGAAGCTGGTCCCGTCCGAGACGTCGACGCCACTGTGCGGCGCGGTCTGATAGCCGCCGTAGATGGAGAATTCCAGATCTTCCGCCGAGGCAGAGGCTGCTGAATAGATTGTGAAAAGCGCGATGCCCGCAAGCAGGGAGGCGGAGGAACGCAGCGCATATGTCATTGAATATCCCCGATATTGCAAATATGTCGACTCTTAGGCACCTGTGCCAGCTTTCCGCCGTAAAGTCTAAGGAAAAGAAAAGGCGCGTCGAAATGCGCCTTTCGTTTTTTCGTGAGTGTTGCTCAGCCGCCGAACATCGTGCGCAGCACGTCGATGCCCTTGTCCTCGAACGCGACCTTGCCCTGCTTGTTGCCGGGACCGATGACGATGACCTTGGCGCCGACGGCGGCGCGATCATAAAGATGCATCACGTCGGCGTTCATCATGCGGATGCAGCCGGAAGACATGTTGAGGCCGATCGTCCAGGGCTGGTTGGTGCCGTGGATGCGGAAGATGGTGTCGCGGCCGCCCTGATAGAGGTACATGGCGCGGGCGCCGAGCGGATTGTCCTCACCGCCTTCCTGGAAAGCGGGAATGATGTGGCCCTTGGCGGCCTCACGGCGGCGCATTTCGGCCGGCGGCGTCCAGCTCGGCCATTCGGCCTTGCGGCCGATCTTGACGATGCCGGACCAGCCGAAGCCGTCGCGGCCGACGCCGATGCCGTATCGGGTGGCGCGGTTGTTGCCTTCGACGAGGTAGAGATACTTGTTGTTCGTATCGATGATGATGGTGCCGACTGCTTCCGTCGTCACCAAGCGCACTTTCTTGCGCTTGAATTGTGGCTTCACATATTTCGGCATCTGCGCCACGCGCACGATCTGGGCCGGCCGCCGTGTATTATCGGAGGCTGAGCCGGCAGGCTCGGAGAAGGCTGGCGTGGACATCAAGGACAGGACAAGTCCGGCCGCGGCCAGTCCTTGCATCAATTTGATCATGATCGGTTCCCCTCAAGCAACTCCGGCCGAAGCTACATGATCTTCTGCCCGATTCAAGATCGGTACGGCCTAATAAAGCAATTTTAAGGAGTGGAGCCGCGTGTTCTTGCGGCTTCCAGACTATAGGGTGTGCCGTTACATGACGATGACGCGGGTGCCGACGTTGACGCGGTCGTAGAGATCGACGACGTCCTCGTTGCGCAGGCGGATGCAGCCGGAAGAAACGGCGCTGCCGATCGACCAGGGCGCATTGGTGCCATGGATTCGGTAGAGCGTCGAGCCGAGATACATGGCGCGCGCGCCGAGAGGGTTTTCCGGGCCGCCGTCCATGCGCGCCGGCAGATAGTGGCCCTTTGCGGCTTCGCGGCTGATCATCTCGGAAGGAGGCGTCCAGTTCGGCCATTCCGTCTTGCGAGTGATCTTGTGGACGCCCGCCCATTCGAAACCCGGCTTGCCGACGCCCACACCGTAGCGCCGCGCCCTGCCGCCTTCCATGACGAGATAGAGAAAGCGGTTGTTGGTATCGATGACGATTGTGCCTGGCTTTTCCGTGGTGGTGTAGTCGACCATCTGCGGCAGGTATTGCGGCTCGATCGGATGGCGGATCGCCGGTATGCCGGGATTGATCGTCGAAACGGTCTGTGGCGCTGCCTGCGGCGCCTGGCGCAGGACGCGGCGCTGGAAAAGCCCGCGCTGCTGCCGCTGGACGACCGGCCGCTGGTAGACGACGGGACGAACCTTGCCGCCGAGCTGATTGATCCATGGCGCGGTCAGATCGGGACTGAGGATGACGGGCGGCCGGGTGGCGTAGCGGTCGTCTGCAATGGCGGCCGTGGAGAAGATGCCGCAGAAGGCTGCGGCAAGAACAAGGTGTTTCATCATCGGACGAACTCTCTACAAATGACCGAAAATGCGCTGGCGGAATATGTCCGCCCGCCGAGACGCTGCCACCTTATCCGCCAGCGATTGGTAAAGATCGATTCAGGAAAGATCGGCCGGCCGGATAAACTTTTCGTCAGGGTTACCGATCGGTTTGGAAAGACGGTTTGCAAATGGTAAAGCCGGAATCATGACCGGAGAACGAAGCGGATCCCGGAGAATGAAGCGCACATGAGCACGTCTGGCATCATCATCGGCGAGGACGGTAGGAGCCGCTGTCACTGGCACGCCAATCTGCCGGACTATCTCAGATATCATGACGAGGAATGGGGCCGCCCTGTCACCGATGATATCCGCCTTTTCGAGAAGATCTGTCTCGAAGGATTCCAATCCGGCCTTTCCTGGCTGACCATCCTGCGCAAGCGGGAGAATTTCCGCGCCGCCTTCGCCGGCTTCGACTTCGAGAAAGTTGCCCTCTTCGACGATAAGGATGTCGCCCGCTGTCTGGCCGATGCCGGCATTATCCGCCATCGCGGTAAGATCGTTTCCACCATCAACAACGCCAAGCGCGCAATCGATCTCCGGGACGAATTCGGCTCGCTCGCCCATTATTTCTGGCGCTACGAGCCCGGTCACAACGAGCGGCCGGCGGTGGTCGACCGTGGCCACATCGTCGCCAATCCGACGACGCCGACATCGGTAGTCATGTCGAAGGATCTGAAGAAACGCGGCTGGACCTTTGTCGGCCCGACCACAGTTTATGCCTTCATGCAGGCGATGGGCCTCGTCAACGATCATCTGGAGGGCTGCTTCTGCCGGCCCGAGGTGGAGGCGATGCGCGCCGTCCTGATTCGACCATGAAAGAACTGTCCGTGAAAATCTCGATCGCTGCCCTTGCCCTGTTCTTCTTGCCGGCCTTCGCCATGGCGCAGACGCCGCAGCTCGATCCCGGCGAGAAGCTGGAGAAGCTGCAGTTCCCGGCCGTCACCATGCAGCTCAAGGGATGGACGAAATTCGGCAAGGGCCGCGTCTACACGTTGCCGGTGCGCGCAGGTCAGCACGTGAAGATCGATTTTTCCACCAAGAGCAAGTTTGCCTTCCTGGCGATTTTCGACCTGTCGAAACCGGATGACGAGGCTTTCTTCGGCACCGACGAGGATGGCATGAGCTTCCAGACGACGGTGAAGGAAAATACCACCTGGCTGCTGCGTCCCTATTACTCCAAGGTTTCGCCGCGCCGCGGCCTCGGGGCGCCCTTCAGCATCCTGATCGAGCCACTGGCGGTTGCCCCGCAGCAGCCACAGCCGCAGCCGCCCGCCGAGCCGGAATCTCCGTCGCTGTTTCCGAAGGCGCCGCCCAAGGCGAAATGAAGCACGGCCGACTATGCGAGCCGTTCGATCAGCTCGCGCAATTCGCCGAGATGGCCGATCTTGCGGAAACGCGGTGCCTCGCTCGGCTCGTCCACATGTTCGAGCACCCAGGTGAGTTCGTGCGGCACGAAGACGCCGTAGCTGCCGGCCGCGATCGCCGGCACAATATCCGATTTCAGCGAGTTGCCGACCATCATCGCCCGCTCGGGCCCGTCGCCCACCTTGGCGAAGATGCGGCGATAGGTGACGGCCGTCTTGTCGGTAACGATCTCGACCGCATCGAAGAAGTCGCCGAGCCCGGATTGGGCGAGCTTGCGCTCCTGGTCGAAGAGATCGCCCTTGGTGATCATGACAAGGAGATATTTGCCGGCGAGCGCTTCCAGCGTTTCGCGTGCATGCGGCATGGTCTCGACCGGGTGGCTGAGGAGGTCGCGGCCCGTATCGAGGATCTTGGCGATGACGCTCGCCGGCACCTTGCCCTCGGTGATCTCGATTGCGGTCTCGATCATCGACAGCGTGAAGCCTTTGATGCCGAAGCCGTAATGGCGAAGGTTGCGTTTCTCGGCCTCCAGCAGCCGCTCGGAAATCTTCGGACCTTCGGCGAAATCGGCAAGCAGCTCTGTAAAATGAGCTTCCGTCAGTCGGTAATATTGTTCGTTCTGCCAGAGCGTGTCGTCGGCATCGAAGCCGATCGTCGTCAGGGCTCGCGTCGTCACATGTGCACCTCTTGAACTATGGCCGGCAATCTATCGGCCGCCTGTGTCGAGACAAGGGCGTTCGCTTCGGATGCGACAAGGCCTGGCGTTGAAAAACGCCGCCGTCGCACTACATCGAATTGGCCTCACCCAGCAGCCAGCCACGGCTGTGCCTGTCGCGCGCAGGCCAATAATCAAAAAATGAAGTTCTTGAGTCCGCAAGTCCCTCTTGCGGCAGAAACAAAGGATTTTTTTCGACCATGCGTTACAACCAACTCGGAAATACGGGGCTTTTCGTCTCGGAAATCTGCCTGGGCACGATGACCTTCGGCGAAGCCAAAGAAGGCAGCATGTGGGGCGCCATCGCCGATGTCGACCAGAATGCCGCCGACCGGATCGTCGAGCGCTCGCTTGCAGCAGGCGTCAATTTCATCGACACGGCCGACGTCTATTCATCCGGCGAGTCCGAAAGGCTGCTCGGCCAGGCGCTAAAGAACCTCGATGTGCCGCGCAAGGACGTCGTCATCGCCACCAAGGTCTATGGCGTCATGGGCGACAAGCCGAACGACCGCGGCGCCTCGCGCGGCCATATCATGGATTCGGTGGAGGCGAGCCTCAAGCGCCTGCAGACCGATCATATCGACCTCTATCAGATCCACGCGACCGACACGGTGACGCCGATCGAGGAGACACTGCGCGCTTTCGACGACCTCGTTTCGCGCGGCCTCGTGCGTTATATCGGCGTTTCCAACTGGCAGGCCTGGCGTATTTCCAAGGCGCTCGGTCTCTCCGAACGCCGCGGCTTTGCCCGCTTCGAAACCGTGCAGGCCTATTATTCCATTGCCGGCCGCGATCTCGAACGGGACATCGTGCCGATGATGCAGGAGGAGAAGCTCGGGCTGATGGTCTGGTCGCCGCTCGCCGGCGGTCTGCTCTCAGGCAAATATGGCCCCGGCGCACCCGGCAACGGCGAAGGCCGCCGCGCCAATTTCGATTTTCCGCCCGTCGACAGGGACAGGGCCTGGGCCTGCGTCGCCGTCATGCGGGAGATCGCGGAAAAGCATGGTGCCAGCGTCGCGACCGTCGCGCTGGCCTATATCCTCGCCAAGCCTTTCGTCACCTCGGTGATCATCGGCGCCAAGCGTGTCGATCAACTCGACCAGAACCTTGCCGCCGTTGGGCTGAAGCTCGACGAAGGCGATATGCAGAGGCTCGACGAGGTGAGCGCGCTGGCGCCTGAATATCCGGGCTGGATGCTCGCCCGCCAGGCCGCCGGACGCCGCCCGGCCGATTTCGAGCCGAAGGACTGAGGTCGGTTTGAAGATTGGGGATCGCCTGCCGTATCAGGCGATCCCCTTCAGCAATGGCTGATTACTTCCCGTGGGCCTTGAGCCAGGCATTCATCTCCGCGATCTCGGCTTCCTGCGCCTTGATGACCGATTCGGCGAGCTTGCGGATTTCGGGATCCTTGCCGGATTGGAGCTCGACCTTGGCCATGTCGATTGCGCCCTGATGGTGCGGGTCATGCTGCGGACGAAATCGACTTCGGCATCGCCTCTCTATTCGATCATCATATTCTTGTGCATCTTGTCATTTGCCTTGCTGAAGGCTTGGCTGGCCGCATCATGGCTGCCCATCGGCTTGCTCATGAGCTTGTCTTCGGCAAATACGGGGCCGGCATCCTGATCACCAGCCGGCAATGACCTTGTGTTCGATCCGGTAATCCCTGCTCTCCTCGCCGAGCGGAGCGACAGGCCATTTCCAGGCAGCTTTTGCCGGCGGCGGGGCGACGCCGTGCAGCAGGTCGGCCTCCTCATGTGTCTTGCCGTTGCGGTCTATGACGGCATAGGCGATATCGGTCACAAGGCAGTGCTGGCAGGAAAGTCCCGAAAGCCCGGTGAGATGCGCCGCGATCAGTCTCTCCACCGTATCTTCAGGCATTCGACCGGCCGCCTCGGCTGCATGGCGCCGCTTCACGCCGCGGCCGATCTGGGACAGGAGATTGGCGGAAATCACAAGATCGAGATAGGGCACGCCACGCAGGAAGCCGAGTGGCTCCACCTCTCTGCCGGCGGCGAGATCGTCATAGCCGGAGAGGTCGCGCTCTATCAGCCGAATGTTGCGATAGCCCTTCGCCGCAAGCCACAGCCGCACCGAGGCGAGATGAACGAGATCGATGAGCACCACCGTGTCGAAATCGCGCGCCAGCTCTTCGATCGGCACGTCCCGCAACAGGCCGGACCCCAGCACGACTGCGGTCCGCTTCTGCCTCAGTCCGGCCGCCGCCGCACGGATTGCGTTGCGGCTCTTCTCCTCGTGGTCGGCCCAATCGCCGGCGCAGCGCCCGGCCCGTGACCAGAGGTTGACGGAATAGCGGATGAACTTCCGGTGGGGCTTGCCGGTCAGCGGCAATGTCGTGGCATAGAGGAGCGCCTCGGTGATCATGAGCATATCCGCATTCTGAAGATGCCTGATTGTTCAATCGATTCTGGCAGCGCCATCAAGTCCCTTCGCCCTTGCCGCTCCCCGCCCAATCCGCTAGGACACCGCCACTGTCATAGTCAGCGGAACTCCCGGAAATGAACGACAAGCAGAAGAAACCGCAAAAGCTCAAGGCCCGCCTGCCGCGCGGCTTCGTCGACCGTGCGGCCGTCGATATCCGCGCCGTCAACGAGATGACGGCAAAGATCCGGGAAGTCTATGAGCATTATGGTTTCGACCCCGTGGAAACGCCGCTGTTCGAGTATACCGACGCGCTCGGCAAGTTTCTGCCCGACAGCGACCGGCCGAATGAAGGCGTCTTCTCGCTGCAGGACGATGATGAGCAATGGATGTCGCTGCGCTACGACCTGACGGCGCCGCTCGCCCGCCATGTCGCCGAGAATTTCAACGAGATCCAGCTTCCCTACCGCACCTATCGCGCCGGTTACGTCTTCCGCAACGAGAAGCCGGGTCCCGGCCGTTTCCGCCAGTTCATGCAGTTCGATGCCGATACGGTCGGCGCGCCGGGTGTCCAGGCCGATGCCGAAATGTGCATGATGATGGCCGATACGCTTGAGGCCCTCGGCATCAAGCGCGGCGACTATGTCATCCGCGTCAACAACCGCAAGGTCCTGGACGGCGTTCTGGAGGCGATCGGCCTCGGCGGCGACGGCAAGGCGGGCCAGCGGCTCAACGTGCTGCGCGCTATCGACAAGCTCGACAAGTTCGGCCCGGAAGGCGTGGCGCTGCTGCTCGGTCCCGGCCGCAAGGATGAATCCGGCGACTTCACCAAGGGCGCCGGGCTCGACCAGGAGCAGATCGACAAGGTGCTGTTCTTCGTCGGCATCAGGGATTACGCCGAAAGCGCCGCACGTCTCGCCGATCTCGTTGCGGGCACGTCGAAGGGCGCCGAAGGCGTCGAGGAGCTGAATTTCATCGGTGCGCTCATCACGAGCGCCGGCTACGGCTCCGACCGCATCAAGATCGATCCCTCCGTCGTGCGCGGCCTCGAATATTATACCGGCCCGGTCTACGAGGCCGAGCTTCTCTTCGACGTCACCAACGAGAAGGGCGAAAAGGTCGTCTTCGGCTCCGTCGGCGGCGGCGGCCGTTACGACGGACTGGTCTCCCGCTTCATGGGCCAGCCGGTCCCGGCGACCGGCTTTTCGATCGGCGTCTCCAGAGTGATGACGGCGCTGAAGAACCTCGGCAAGCTTGGGGCGAGCGAGGTGATAGAGCCGGTGCTGGTGACGGTGATGGATGGCGACGTCGAGGCGATGGGGCGCTATCAGCGCTTTACCCAGCAGCTTCGGGCCGCCGGCATCCGCGCCGAGATGTTCCAGGGCAACTGGAAGAAATTCGGCAACCAGCTGAAATATGCCGACCGCCGCGGCTGCCCCGTCGCCATCATTCAGGGTGGTGACGAGCGCGCTCAGGGCGTCGTCCAGATCAAGGATCTGATCGAGGGCAAGCGGCTTTCCGGCGAGATCGAGGACAATGCCAGCTGGCGCGAAGCCCGCGTGGCGCAGGAGACGGTTACGGAAGCCGATCTCGTCGCCAAGGTGCAGGAAATCCTTGCCGCGCAGGCGGAGGATCGGAAGAGAGCGGGCGGCGATGTCTGAGCTATACCCCCCTCTGCCCTGCCGGGCATCTCCCCCACAAGGGGGGAGATTGAATGGGGGCGGCCTCTTGCCCCCGTCAAACGCCATAGTTCGCCAGCGCCACTTGGCGCACCCTCAATATAGCAGGAGACCGGTGCGTCTTGCCGATCTCCCTCCTTGTGGGGGAGATGCCCGGCAGGGCAGAGGGGGGGCACTTCCGGAACGCTCCTCGCCTGTTACTTGGAGTGCGGCATGCCCCTGATCAACCTCCCCGAATTCGCCGCTGACCTGCTGGCGGAGTTCGACGCGCGCAAGGCCGAGCGCATCGACACGCCTGTCATTCAGCCGGCCGAGCCATTCCTCGATATTGCCGGCGAGGATCTGCGCCGGCGCATCTTCATGACCGAGAGCGAAACGGGAGCGAGCCTCTGCCTGCGTCCCGAATTCACCATCCCCGTCTGTCTGCGCCACATCGAGACGGCGACCGGCACGCCCAAGCGTTACGCCTATCTCGGCGAGGTCTTCCGCCAGCGCCGCGACGGCGCCAACGAGTTCTATCAGGCCGGTATCGAGGATCTCGGTGACATCAACATACCGGGCGCCGACGCCCGTGCCATCGGTGACGCCACCGGCATTCTCGCCCGCCTGCTGCCGGGCCGGCGCCTGTCGGTGACGCTTGGCGATCAGGCAGTGTTCGAGGCGGTCGTTCAGGCACTCGGCCTGCCGCTCGGCTGGCAGAAGCGGCTGATCCATGCTTTCGGCAATATGACGCAGCTGGAGGCGCTGCTGGCCAGCCTCGTCAGTTCGCAATTCGTCACCGGCCTCGACGACGATATTGCCCGGCTTGTCGCATCAGACGACGAGCCGGCGCTGGTCGCCCATATCGAGCAGGAAATGCAGGCGACGGGTTACTCGACGAATGCCAGCCGTTCGCCGCTGGAGATCGCGCGGCGGCTCAAGGAAAAGCTGATTCTGTCGGAAACACGCCTCGACGACGCCGCCTTCCATGTGCTGGAAGAGTTCCTGTCGCTGCACGTGCCGCTCGTCAATGCGTCCGCAGCGCTTGCCGGCTTTGCCGACGCTGCCGGCCTGAAGCTGGGCAATGCGCTGTCTCGCTTCAACGGCCGCGTCGGCGCCCTTGCCGATGCCGGTGTCGACCTGTCCTGCCTTGATTACCGCGCCGCTTTCGGGCGTCCGCTCGATTATTACACCGGCCTCGTCTTCGAGGTCACCGCGGAAGGCTCGAGCGCTGTTCTCGCCGGCGGCGGCCGCTTCGACCGGCTCTTAACCTTCCTCGGCGCGACGGATCGCATTCCTGCCGTCGGCTTCTCCTTCTGGCTCGACCGCATCGAAACCGAAAGGGCAGCCGCATGACCATCACCATTGCGCTTCCCTCCAAGGGCCGGATGAAGGACGACGCTTCGGCGATCTTCGAGCGGGCCGGCATGCCGATATCGGCAGTCGGCAACGACCGCTCCTATCGCGGCCGCGTCGAAGGCTGGGACAATGTGGAGATCGCCTTTCTTTCGGCGTCTGAAATCTCCCGGGAGCTCGGCAACGGCACCGTCGATTTCGGCGTCACCGGCGAAGACCTGATGCGGGAGGGTTTTGCCGAGGTCGACAAGCGTGTCGAATTCTGCGCCCGGCTTGGCTTCGGTCACGCCGATGTCGTCGTCGCGGTGCCTGAAATCTGGCTTGATGTCGAGACCATGGCCGATCTCGGCGATGTCGCTGCCGATTTCCGCGCCCGCCACGGCCGGCGCCTTGCCATCGCTACCAAGTACTGGCGCCTGACCCAGCAGTTCTTTTCGAGCCAGCACGGCATCCAGCTTTATCGCATCGTCGAAAGCCTTGGCGCGACCGAGGGGGCTCCGGCGTCCGGTTCGGCCGATATCATCGTGGATATCACCTCCACCGGCTCCACGCTGCGCGCCAATCATCTGAAGGTTCTCAAGGACGGGATCATCCTGCATTCAGAGGCTTGCCTCGTGCGGGCCTGCAAGGGTAGCCACGCGGATGAGCCGGCCGTGCAGGCGATCATCGAGGCCGTGCGCACCGCCCTCTGAACTCCGCGATCGAGGCACAAGAAAACCCGCCGTCGGATGTGACGGCGGGTTCTGCATGTCTGGGAGGAGGACCTGCTGTATTAGGCAACCGCGTAGGCGCCGCGGCGGGCATCGAGCGAATAGGCGCCTGCGCCGTTGGTGGCGAGCATGATATAGGCGCCGGCGAGCGTGATGTTCTTCATGAAGTTGACGAAGTTCAGGCCGTTCAGCCAGGCATTGGCGGCCGCCGGGAAATCCGGAACGTTGATCGGCGAGAAGTGGAAGACGAAGCCGGTGAAGACGCAGAAGACGGCGAGCAGCCAGCCGACGATGCGAACCTGGAAACCGACGAGAACGGCAAGGCCGGCAGCGAGTTCGAAGAGGCCGGCGAGATAGGTGAGCGCCGTGGCAGCCGGCAGGCCTGCACCGGCGATCATGCCGGCAGTCGAAGCCGGATCGGTTATTTTGCCGAAGCCGGCGAAGATGAACATGAAGGAAAGCAGGACACGGGCAATCAGGATGATGACGTTGTTCGACATGGACGTTGTCTCCGTTTGAATGACTCTGGAGATCTTGGTGCCCCGGCACCGTATCGACCTCGGATGGCTCCTATGTCGCTTTTTTCTTCGGTTGTGGAAAGATAAACGGAAGCGGACACTTCGTTCAATAATATGAAACGATGTGCTTGCGAGGCACCGCTTGCCTTTGTTGAGCCAGGTCTCTTATGGTCGGCACCCAGCAAGGAGAACCCGATGGCAGACCTATCCGAGTTTCCGATCACCGAGCGCTGGCCGGCAAAAAATCCCGACATCATCCAGCTCTATTCGCTGCAGACGCCGAACGGCGTGAAGGTATCAGTTGCCCTTGAGGAACTCGGCCTCGCCTATGAGCCGCATTATGTTTCCTTTGCTGCCAATGAGCAGAAGTCACCCGAATTCGAATCTCTGAACCCGAACGGCCGCATTCCCGCGATCATCGATCCGAACGGGCCCGGAGGGAAACCGATTGGCCTTTTTGAATCCGGCGCGATTCTGCTTTATCTCGCCGAAAAGACCGGCAAGCTCATCGCCACCGATGCCGCCGGCCGCTACGAATGCATCCAGTGGGTATTTTCTCAGACCGCTGGCATTGGGCCGATGTTTGGCCAGTTTGGTCATTTCTACAAATTCGCCGCCGACAAGGTCGCCAACAACTCCTATCCGGTGGAGCGTTATCGCGATGAATCCAAGCGCCTGCTCGGCGTACTCGAGAACCGGCTGCAGGGTCGCCAGTGGATCATGGGCGATCAATATACGATCGCCGACATCACCACCTTCACCTGGATTCGCGGTGCCGACATCTTCTATGGCGGTCGCGAAGTTCTCGAATATGCGAAATTCCCAGCGATTTTCGATTGGCTGGCGCGCTGCATCGATCGTCCGGCAAGCGAAAGGGGCCTGAATATTCCGGTCAAACCGGAGTAGCGACGGTTCCCGGAAATCACGGAGGCCGCCCGATAGGCGGCCTTATTCATAATCGCCATTCTTGTTGCCGGCTTGTGATCTGCCTTGCGCCTTCGAGCTTGAAGCGGGGAAAGATGAAGACGCCGGTAATGCTGCCGCTGTATTTCTCCTGGAACCCGTTCGACTCGCCCATACAGAAGAGCGGCTGGCGCAAGCCGTTCGGCATGATGATCGTCGTCGAAAAGCAGAAGGAGGAGCAGTGCGTCGCCGCCTGCTCTAACAACTCCAGCACACGGGTGCGATCCTTTGCCTCATAGCAGCGGATCAGGCTCAACAGCCCGCATTCCCGTGTGGAAAGCCCGTGCAGCATCGAGCTCCATTCGCCGAGATGGATCACGCCGCTCGAGAAATCTCCGCTCCACGCCTCAGAAACGGAAAGCTGCGACAACATCTCGTGATTTCGCTTGTTATCGTTCAGCCCCGGCATCAACGGGACGGCTGCATTGGCTTTGGCGATCTTAAACAAGGCGTTCCCCAGTTCGGATGCGGCCCCTCCGCCGCACGCGCGTCAACACAAGAAACAGGATCATGTAGCAGCGGGCATTATGCCCGCGCTGGCGGTCGCCGGCCGTTGCCACAGCCATCGGCCTCCGAAACCGGAAACGTTAGGCCGAACATTATGGCGTCGCATTTCGCGCTCCGGGCTCGCCTGCAGGCGAAGATTATCGCCGGGGCGCACGTCAATTGCTGCGCGGATTTATAGGAGCTTTTAAACAAACGGCAACGGCTTTTTCGGGGGGCGGTGGTGCGGCCGCTTTCTCCGGAGGCTCCGTCATGTATCTAACCGCTCGTCGGAAAAGCAACGAAAATTGCCCCTTTTGACGCGTTTATAGCGCCTTTACTCCAGGACGCTGGACAAATTCTGCCGCGGAACGGGCCGCCTCTGCCTATTTCGCCGGATCGGAAAATGAGCAGCGACACAAGCCTGACGAAAGCTTGGAGGTCGGCTGGCGCGCTGCACGGGATAAAATAGTGCGCAATGAATCGAATCGCAGCGGCAAAAGAAACGGGCGACCCGAGGGTCGCCCTTCCTGTTCCGAATGTGCCGGAATGGATGTCAGTGATGGCTTTGGCCTATCACATCATGTCCATACCGCCAGTTCAGCGCGCTTGACGCGCTGAACCATCTTGGTTGATGGGTGGTTTCATGGACGATGCTGTGACAGGCCGGAGGCCTATCACATCATGTCCATACCGCCAGTTCAGCGCGCTTGACGCGCTGAACCATCTTGGTTGATGGGCGGTTTCATGGACGATGCTGTGACAGGCCAGAGGCCTATCACATCATGTCCATACCGCCCATGCCGCCCATGCCGCCCGGCATAGCCGGAGCGTCCTTCTTCGGCAGCTCGGCGATCATGGCTTCGGTGGTGATCAGCAGCGATGCAACGGAAGCGGCGTCCTGCAGGGCGGTGCGAACGACCTTCACCGGGTCGATGATGCCCATGCCGATCATGTCGCCATATTCGCCGGTCTGGGCGTTGTAACCCCAGTTGTCCTGATCCTTGTCGAGGATCTTGCCAATGACGATCGAGGCTTCATCTCCAGCGTTCTCGGCGATCTGGCGGGCCGGAGACTGCAGAGCGCGGCGAACGATGTTGATGCCGGCTTCCTGGTCGTCGTTGACGCCCTTGGCCGAGATCTTGACGGAAGAACGGAGCAGGGCAACGCCGCCGCCCGGTACGATGCCTTCCTGAACGGCAGCGCGCGTCGCGTTGAGGGCGTCGTCGATGCGGTCCTTCTTTTCCTTCACTTCGACTTCCGTCGAGCCGCCGACGCGGATGACGGCAACACCGCCGGCGAGCTTGGCAAGACGCTCCTGCAGCTTCTCGCGGTCGTAGTCGGAGGTGGTTTCTTCGATCTGGGCCTTGATCTGGGCAACACGGCCTTCAATGTCGGACTTGGCGCCCGAACCGTCGACGATCGTGGTGTTTTCCTTGGAGATCGAAACCTTCTTGGCACGGCCGAGCATGTCGAGCGTGACGCTTTCGAGCTTGATGCCGAGGTCTTCGGAGATGACGGTGCCGCCGGTCAGGATGGCGATGTCTTCGAGCATGGCCTTGCGGCGGTCGCCGAAACCAGGCGCCTTGACGGCAGCGATCTTCAGGCCGCCGCGCAGCTTGTTGACGACGAGGGTTGCGAGGGCTTCGCCTTCGACGTCTTCAGCGATGATGAGGAGCGGCTTGCCGGTCTGGACGACGGCTTCGAGAACCGGCAGCATCGACTGCAGGTTCGAGAGCTTCTTCTCGTGGAGGAGAATGAAGACGTCTTCGAGGTCGGCGACCATCTTTTCCGGGTTGGTGACGAAATAGGGGCTGAGGTAGCCGCGGTCGAACTGCATGCCTTCGACGACTTCGAGTTCGGTTTCGGCGGTCTTGGCTTCTTCAACCGTGATGACGCCTTCGTTGCCGACCTTCTGCATGGCTTCAGCAATGTCGAGACCGACCTGACGTTCGCCGTTTGCAGAGATCGTGCCGACCTGGGCGACTTCTTCCGAGGTGTTGATCTTCTTGGCCTTGGCCTGGAGATCCTTGACGACTTCGGCAACGGCGAGGTCGATGCCGCGCTTCAGGTCCATCGGGTTCATGCCGGCTGCAACGGCCTTGGCGCCTTCGCGAACGATCGCCTGGGCGAGAACGGTTGCGGTCGTGGTGCCATCGCCGGCGATGTCGTTGGTCTTCGAAGCGACTTCGCGGACCATCTGGGCGCCCATGTTTTCGAACTTGTCTTCGAGTTCGATTTCCTTGGCGACGGAAACGCCGTCCTTGGTGATGCGCGGCGCACCGAAGGACTTGTCGATGATGACGTTACGACCCTTTGGGCCGAGCGTTACCTTGACTGCATCGGCGAGAATGTCGACGCCGCGCAGCATCTTTTCGCGCGCGGTGCGGCCAAACTTGATTTCTTTAGCTGCCATGTTTGTGTCTCCTGAATTCGATGTGTTCGGGCAGAAGGCCCGTCAGTCATTTCGGGAAGCGGGCCGGCCGATCAGCCGATGATGCCCATGATGTCGGCTTCCTTCATGATCAGAAGGTCTTCGCCGTTGATCTTGACTTCAGTGCCGGACCACTTGCCGAACAGGACGCGGTCGCCGGCCTTGACGTCGAGAGCGACGACCTTGCCGGACTCGTCACGAGCGCCGGAGCCGACGGCGACGATTTCGCCTTCCTGCGGCTTTTCCTTGGCGGTGTCGGGAATGATGATGCCGCCCTTGGTCTTTTCTTCGGACTCGACGCGACGAACGACGACGCGGTCGTGAAGCGGACGGAAATTGGTGGTTGCCATTGTCTAATCCCTCGATCGAATGACATTCGCGGACCGGAGCGGTCCACATGGATAAGTGTTAGCACTCCTCCATAGTGAGTGCTAGCGCTCGAGCATTTAGGGATGGCTCCGAGAGGAGTCAATGAGAGCAATCACGAATTTTTGCGCCGGAATTGTGAAGAGGCGGCGAATTATCCGAGATTGTCGCCGAAATGTTGTCTAGCCGTTGCGTTTGGCAACCTCGCCATGTCTTGCCGTCCGCGCTCGCAGGGCTTGCCGGCGATCTTGCCTGCCAAGGTGAAGAAAATGCCTTGCCTTCGCCTTGCGCCTTTGCAATGTCACCGGTGACTGAAGCAAATCGGGAAATTGGAATGGCCAGGCGGATCGAAAACTTCTCGCAGATATCAGCTCACTACGACGTGGTGCTCTGCGACGTCTGGGGCGTGGTTCACAACGGCGTCGATCCGTTTCCGAAGGCCGCCGCGGCCCTTCAAGCCGCGCGCGAGAGCGGCCTTGCCGTCGTCCTCATCACCAATTCGCCGCGCCTTTCCTGGCAGGTCGTCGAGCAGTTGCGCCATGTCGGCGTTCCCGACGGCGCCTATGACAGGATCGTCACCTCGGGGGACGTCACCCGCGGGCTGATTTCCGAAGGGCCGAAGACGGTCTTTCTGCTCGGTCCCGAACGCGACAAGGCGCTTCTCGAAGGCATCGGCGTCGAGCGCCGGCCGGCCGCCGAAGCGCAATCGCTCGTCTGCACCGGCTTTTTTGACGACGAAACGGAGAAGCCGGAGGATTACACCGACATGCTCCTGGATTTCCAGGCGCGCGACGTGCCGATGATCTGCGCCAATCCCGACCTCGTCGTCGAGCGCGGCCATCGCATCATCCCATGCGCCGGCGCCATGGCCGCCTATTACGAGCAGCTCGGCGGCAAGACCCGCATTGCCGGCAAGCCACACCGGCCGATCTACGAGGCGACGCTCGCGGCCGCCCGCGAGCTTCGCGGCGATTTCTCCATCGACCGCGTGCTGGCGATCGGCGACGGCATGCCGACCGACGTGCGCGGCGCCTTGAATTACGGCCTCGACCTTCTCTACATCAGCGGCGGTATCCACGCTAAGGAATATACCTTGAATGGCGAGACCGACGAGGCGATCCTCAACGCCTATCTCGAACGCGAAAAAGCCGCGCCGAAATGGTGGATGCCGCGCCTTGCATGAAGAGAAGCCCGCCGATGACCGTCTTCCACCGCAATGAAACCCGGGATCCCTTGCCTGCCCATCTGAAGGGAGGGGTCATCGCCATCGGCAATTTCGACGGCGTGCACCGCGGCCATCAGTCGGTGCTGAACCGCGCGCTCGAAATCGCGAAGGCGCGCGGCATTCCTGCTCTGGTGCTGACCTTCGAGCCGCATCCGCGCACGGTCTTCCGGCCCGAGATGCCGGTCTTCCGGCTGACGCCTGCGCCGCTCAAGGCCCGCATCCTGGAAACGCTCGGTTTCAACGCGGTCATCGAATATCCCTTCGATTACGAGTTTTCGCAGCGCTCGGCCGACGATTTCATCCATTCGATCCTGAAGGATTGGCTCGGCGCTTCCGAAGTCGTCACCGGCTTCGATTTCCATTTCGGCCGCGGCCGCGAAGGCGGTCCGGCTTTCCTGATGAATGCCGGTCAGACCTATGGCTTCGGCGTCACTCTCATCGATGCCTTCCGCGACGAAAACGCTGATGTCGTTTCCTCGAGCCATATCCGCGCGCTCTTGAAGGACGGCAATGTCAGCGAAGTCGCCGGCATGCTGGGTTACCGCTATACGGTCGAGGCCGAGGTGATCGATGGCGAAAAACTGGGCCGGCAGCTCGGTTTTCCCACCGCCAACATGCGCCTGCCGCCGGAGGCCGAACTCGCCGCCGGCATCTATGCCGTCCGCTTCCGGCGCCAGGACGGAACGCTCCACGATGCCGTCGCGAGCTACGGCCGCCGGCCGACCGTCACCGAAAACGGCGCGCCGCTGCTCGAAACCTATCTGTTCGATTTCAGCGGCGATCTCTACGGCCAGCTCTGCGCCGTCTCTTTCTTCGGCTATATCAGGCCTGAGCTGAAATTCGACGGCCTCGATCCGCTCGTCGCCCAGATCAAGCGCGACGAGGAAGAGGCGAGGGTGCTGCTGGCAGGTGTCAAGCCGCTAGGCGAACTCGATCGGAAGCTTTGTTTTCCCTAGATTGCCACGGGTAAAAAACTTCTGCCGGGAGCCGGGTTTGGGTGATGACCCGTGATCACAGGCTCACGAATTCTTCTCTTCCTTTTCCCGGCAAAAACGCCTATGAACCGGCGCTATGACGAAATTTCGGCTGGCGATCACGATGCGAATTATCGGCCCGGCCTTCCGCGCGCGCTAAGCGGCCGGGAGGTCCGGGTTTTCGGCGCTTGGACACGAGCGCTTCCGTCACCAGCTTTTTCACGCACGTAGCGCCCCTTCCTGGGCCGCCAGAAACGATTGTCCCGATATGACCGACACAGCCGAAAAGATCGATTACTCGAAGACCCTCTATTTGCCCGAAACCGATTTCCCGATGCGCGCCGGCCTGCCGCAGAAGGAGCCGGAGCTCGTCAAGCGCTGGCAGGAGATGGACCTCTACAAGAAACTGCGCGCCTCTGCCGCCGGCCGCGAAAAATTCGTCCTGCATGACGGCCCACCCTATGCCAATGGCAACATCCATATCGGCCATGCGCTGAACAAGATCCTCAAGGACGTCATCAACCGTTCGTTCCAGATGCGCGGCTATGACGCCAACTACGTGCCGGGCTGGGATTGCCACGGCCTGCCGATCGAATGGAAGATCGAGGAGGAGAACTACCGCGCCAAGGGCAAGGCCAAGCCCGACCTGACCGAGCCGGCGGCGATGATCGAGTTCCGCCGCGAGTGCCGCGCTTATGCCGAAAAGTGGATCAAGGTCCAGGGTGACGAGTTCCAGCGCCTCGGCATCGTCGGTGACTTCGAAAACCCGTATCTGACGATGAACTTCCACGCGGAAAGCCGCATTGCCGGTGAACTCTTGAAGATCGCCGCAAGCGGTCAGCTCTACCGCGGCTCAAAGCCGATCATGTGGTCGGTCGTCGAGCGCACTGCGCTGGCCGAAGCCGAGGTCGAGTATCACGACTATGAGAGCGACACGATCTGGGTGAAATTTCCGGTCGAGAAGGCTCCCGATGGCGTCAAGGATGCCTTCATCGTCATCTGGACGACCACGCCCTGGACGATCCCCGGTAACCGGGCGATCGCCTATTCCTCACGTGTTGCCTACGGCCTTTACGAGGTCACGGCTGCCGAGAACGATTTCGGCCCGCGTCCGGGTGAGAAGCTGATCTTCGCCGACAAGCTGGCTGAGGAATCCTTTGCCAAGGCGAAGCTGCAGTACAAGCGTCTTTCGGATGTCACGGCTGCCGATCTTGCCGCCATCACCTGCGCCCATCCGCTCAAGGGTCTAGACGGCGGCTACCAATTCGCCGTGCCGCTGCTCGACGGCGACCATGTCACCGACGATGCCGGTACCGGCTTCGTGCACACGGCACCCAGCCACGGCCGCGAAGACTTCGACGTCTGGATGGCGCATGCCCGTGAAATCGAGGCGCGCGGCATCGAGACCAAGATCCCGTTCCCGGTCGACGACGGCGGCTTCTACACATCCGATGCTCCCGGCCTGGAAGGCGCGCGGGTCATCGACGACAACGGCAAGAAGGGCGATGCCAATGATCGCGTCATCAAGGCGCTGATCGAGCGCAATGCGCTCTTTGCCCGCGGCCGCCTTAAACATCAGTATCCGCATTCCTGGCGCTCGAAGAAGCCGGTGATCTTCCGCAACACGCCGCAGTGGTTCGTCTATATGGACAAGACGCTGCCGGATGGAACGACGCTGCGCAGCCGGGCCCTCGGCGCGATCGACGACACCCGTTTCGTGCCGGCGGCCGGCCAGAACCGTCTGCGTGCGATGATCGAGCAGCGCCCGGACTGGGTTCTTTCCCGTCAAAGAGCGTGGGGCGTGCCGATCTGCGTCTTCGTGAATGAGCAGGGCGAAGTCCTGAAGGACGAGGCCGTTAACCAGCGCATCCTCAATGCCTTCGATGTCGAGGGCGCCGACGCCTGGTTTGCCGAAGGCGCCAAGGAGCGCTTCTTGGGCAACGAGCATGATCCGGCCAAGTGGACGCAGGTCATGGATATCCTCGACGTCTGGTTCGACTCGGGCTCGACGCACACCTTCACGCTGGAAGACCGCCCCGATCTGAAATGGCCGGCCGATCTCTATCTCGAAGGATCCGACCAGCATCGCGGCTGGTTCCATTCCTCGCTGCTGGAATCGGCTGCCACCCGCGGCCGCGCCCCTTACGACGCCGTTCTCACCCATGGTTTTACCATGGACGAGAAGGGCGAGAAGATGTCGAAGTCGAAGGGCAACGTCACCTCGCCGCAGGAAGTGATGAAGGACGCTGGCGCCGACATCCTGCGTCTCTGGGTCATGACCTCTGACTATGCCGATGATCTGCGCGTCGGTAAGACGATCATCCAGACCAATGTCGACGCCTATCGCAAGCTGCGCAACACCATCCGCTGGATGCTCGGAACTCTGGCCCACGACAACGGCGAGGTCATCGCGCTAACCGATCTGCCGGAGCTGGAGCAGCTGATGCTGCACCGTCTCTCCGAGCTCGACCGGCTCGTGCGCGAGAACTATGACGCCTTCGACTTCAAGAAGATCGCCCGCGCCTTGATCGACTTCGCCAATGTCGAGCTCTCGGCTTTCTACTTCGACGTGCGCAAGGATGCGCTCTATTGCGATGCGCCCTCCAGCCTTCGCCGCCGCTCGGCGCTTTACGTCATCCGCATGATCTTCGATTGCGTGGTGACCTGGCTTGCGCCAATGCTGCCCTTCACGACGGAAGAGGCGTGGCTTTCGCGCAATCCCTCGGCCGTCTCGGTACATCTGGAGCAGTTTGCTCCGGTCGCGAAGGAATGGCGCAACGATGCGCTGGCCGAAAAGTGGAGGAAGATCCGCGCAATCCGCAGCGTCGTGACCGGCGCGCTCGAAATCGAGCGCAAGGACAAGCGCATCGGTTCCTCGCTCGAGGCAGCTCCCGTCGTGCATGTCGCCGATGCTGAGCTTCGCAAGGCGCTCGAAGGTCAGGATTTCAGCGAAGTCTGCATCACCTCTGATATCACGATCAAGGCGGATGCCGGCCCGGCCGACGCCTTCCGCTTGGCCGAGGTGCCTGACGTCGCCGTCGTGCCGACGCTTGCCGAAGGCGTCAAATGCGCTCGTTCCTGGCGCATCACGACCGATGTCGGTTCCGATCCGGATTATCCCGACGTGTCGGCGCGGGACGCTGCCGCCTTGCGCGAACTCGGCATCCGCGCCTGAAGATATTTGCCGGGTGAATTGCCTTTGCGGCGTTCATCCGGTAAAAGCTGCCTGAAAATGGCCGGATTTTTGCGTCAGGGGGACGGTTGTCCGGTAGGGCGACGATTGCACCGGTGGCTGGAAGGGTTTTCATGTTCGCAACGCATTGGTTCCGTGTAGGCGCCTGCCTGTCTGTTGTCATGGCGGGATGCTCCCTGATGTCCGGCTGCGCCAGCAGCCCGACCTACGGCACCGACAAGACCGCCATGGAGCAGTTGACCGACGATCTCGGCCAGTCCGTATCGTTGACCGGACCGGAACCGAAGAACAAGGGCGTCAAATATACGCCGCGTCCGACGCTGGTGCTGCCGGCCCAGGGGCAGCGCGAGACCCTCGTCGCGCCACAGCCGACGGTGGCCAACAAGGACAATCCGCAATGGCTTGAATCGCCGGAGGAGACCCGCGCTCGCCTCGTTTCCGAGGCTGACGCCAATTCGGACAATCCGAATTATCGCTCGCCGCTGGCGAGCTCGGCCATTGAAGGCGGCCGGCGTACGACCGAAGCCCAGACCCAGGCCTATCGCGAGGCCCGCGCTCTGCAGAAGGGCTCCTATATCGATCAGCGCCGCTACATTTCCGACCCGCCGCCCGGTTACCGCACCGTCGACGATCCGGCAAAGCTCGAGGACCTCGGCGAGCCCGAGCTCAAGAAGCAGAAGAAGCGCAAGAAGGATGCGGCGATCGCCAATTCCGGCAAGCAGTGGTGGAACTTCCTGCAGTAGCTTATCTCGGATGTAGGCGTTGTCCGGTTGCTTCAAATGTCGTGTGACATGCCGCCATCGCTGGCCAGACCCTCATCCGCTTGCCGGCACCTTTTCCCCGTAAACGCGGCGAAGGGAGTATGCCGCACCCTCTCCGTTAACCGTTAACCTTTCGCAGGGCGCATGCCCTCACCCCGTTGACGGGGAGAGGGCTAGGGTGAGGGGAGAACTACAGGCCCGAACCCGACAGCCGTGGCGCGTGCGGTTACGGCGGATCCCTCCGTTCCGCAAAGAATCTCCGCAATATCTCGGCCGACTGGACCTCGTTGATGCCGGAATAGACCTCCGGTGCGTGGTGGCAGGTCGGTTGCGCATAGAATCGCACGCCATGATCAACGGCGCCGCCTTTCGGATCCTCGGCCCCGTAATAGAGCCTTCGGATACGCGCAAACGAGATGGCTGCTGCGCACATGGTGCAAGGCTCCAGCGTCACATAGAGGTCGGCGCCGACAAGGCGCTCCTGCCCAAGCGCCTCGCAGGCGAGACGGATTGCGGCGATTTCGGCGTGCGCAGTGACGTCTTTGCGCTCCCGCGTGCGGTTTCCCGAGCGTGAAACGGCAATATCGTCGACAACGACCACCGCGCCGATCGGCACCTCGCCGCGTTCTCCGGCGGCGCGCGCTTCTTCAAGCGCCATCTCCATGAAACGATTTGTCTTCACGATCGCAAGAATTTCCACTTAACCGCAGATGCGTGACCTGATAGACAGGCCCAAAAGGCAGGCAAACAGCAAATGACACTCAAAGACAAGCCAAAACGCCCGGGCGGCAAGCCCCTTTCACGGGATATCAGGCCGAAGGCCGGTCCGAAGGCGGGCGGCGCGAAGCCGGCGAAGGTTTCAGCCGCGCGCCCGGCAGCGGCTGAAACCGACAGCGAGACCAAGGCCGAACGCATTTCAAAGGTGATGGCGCGCGCAGGCGTTGCCTCCCGCCGGGACATCGAGCGCATGATCATGGAAGGCCGTGTGACGCTGAACGGCACGGTTCTCGAAACTCCCGTCGTCAACGTCACGCTGGCCGATCGCATCGAGGTGGACGGCGTGCCGATCCGCGGCATCGAGCGCACCAGGCTCTGGCTCTATCACAAGCCGGCGGGGCTGGTGACTACAAATGCCGATCCGGAAGGCCGTCCGACCGTCTTCGACAGCCTGCCGGAAGAACTGCCGCGCGTCATGTCGATCGGCCGTCTCGATATCAACACCGAAGGTCTGCTGCTGCTCACCAATGACGGCGGTCTCGCCCGCGCCCTCGAACTGCCGGCGACCGGCTGGCTGAGGCGCTATCGCGTCCGCGCTCATGGTGAGATCGATCAGGAGGCGCTCGACAAGCTGAGGGACGGCATCGCCGTCGACGGCGTGCTCTACGGCTCGATCGAGGCGACGCTCGACCGGACTCAAGGCTCGAACGTCTGGATCACCATGGGCCTTCGCGAAGGCAAGAACCGTGAAATCAAGAACGTGCTCGGCGCCCTCGGCCTCGACGTCAACCGTCTGATCCGTATCTCCTATGGGCCGTTCCAGCTCGGCGACTTGCCCGAAGGCCATGTCGTCGAGGTGCGCGGCCGCACATTGCGTGACCAGCTCGGCCCGCGCCTGATCGAGGAAGCCAAGGCGAATTTCGAGGCGCCGATCTACAACGCACCGCCTGTCGCCGCCGAGGAAGAGGAAGAAGTCGCGGCGCCGGAAAAGCGCGAACGGCCGCGTCGCCAGGAGGACAAGCGCGAACGAGCGCTAAGCCGCCTCGACACCAAACGTGACGACCGCCACGGCGGGCGCAGAGACGACGATCGCCGCGACGGCGGCCGCAGGGACGACGACAAGCCGAAGCGTCCGCAGCCGCTCGGTCAGCGCCGCAGCACCAATGTCTGGATGGCGCCGGGCGCCCGGCCGCTCGGCGAAAAGGCGGCTGCCAAGGCCGCCAAGAATGCGCAGACCGCGCGCCGGCGCGGCGAGCAGCCGGCGGCAAAGAACAATGCTTTCGATCGCATCGAGGATCGTCCGCGCACGCCGATCAACCGCGTGCGCGAAGAGGACGGCGAATGGATCCGCTCTAGCGAGCAGCCTCGCCGCAAGGATGAGGACGAAGGCTTTGGCCGCAAGCGCGGCTTCGGTGACCGTCCTGCTCGCGAAGACCGCGGTTTCGGCGATCGTCCTTCGCGCGGCGACCGGCCTTTTGGCGACAAGCCGCGTGGTGATCGCAAGCCGCGTGCCGATGGTGATGAGCGTCCTCGCGCCGCCAGAGCTTCCACCGGCGAGGGCCGGTCTGAGCGTCCGCGCAGCGAACGCCCCTTCGGCGATCGTCCGTCGCGTGGCGATCGAACTTTCGCCGGCAAGCCGCGTGGCGATCGAAAGCCGCGCGAGGAGGGTGACGAGCGCCCGCGGGCAGCCAGAAGCTTTGCCGGCGAGGGCCGCTCCGAGCGTCCGCGCGGAGAGAGGTCCTTCGGAGACAAGCCTTCGAGTGACAAGCCCCGCGGCAAGAGCTTTGCCGGCAAGCCCGGCGGCCCCAAGAAATTTTCCGGCAAGCCGAAGAGTGGCAAGCCGGGCGGTGACAGGCCGGGCGGTGACAGGCCTGCGGGCGGCCCGTCCCGAGGTGGTGCTAGAGGAAAGGGAATGGCGCGCGGTGCGGATCGTCGGCGGTGAGTTTCGCGGACGGTCTCTCGCCGTGCCGAAATCCAACGAGATCCGGCCGACTGCCGACCGGACGCGCGAGAGCCTGTTCAACATCCTGAGCCATGCCTATCCGGAATGCGTCGACGGCACCCGGATCCTCGATCTTTTCGCCGGAACCGGCGCCGTCGGCCTCGAAGCTGTCTCGCGCGGCTGTCGCCACGCGCTCTTCGTCGAAAACAGCGTCGAGGGCCGGGCGCTGCTCTGGGAGAATATCGATGCGCTCGGCCTGCACGGCCGCACCCGCATCCTGCGCCGGGATGCGACCGATCTCGGCAGCGTCGGCAACCTTGAGCCTTTCGATGTGCTCTTTGCCGACCCCCCTTATGGCAAGGGTCTCGGCGAGAAGGCGATGGCGGCGGCAGCCGAAGGCGGCTGGCTGCGGCCGGGCGCCATGGCGGTGCTCGAAGAACGCGCCGACATTGTCGTTTCGGTCCACCCTTCCTATGTTTTCCTCGAAAGCCGCATCTTTGGCGATACGAGGGTGCATTTCTTCCGGTATCAGCCGCAATAAGCGGGGGCGGGGCGTGCAGCAGGCAGAGATCATCAGTCCGAAACTGCCTGCGATCAGCGATTTGCCGACAGTCGCGGTCGCCTTCGGTGGCGGCGGCGCACGCGGCCTTTCTCATATTCATATCATCGAAACCCTCGACGAACTCGGCATCCGCCCGGTGGCGATTGCAGGTTCGTCGATCGGCGCCATCATGGGGGCCGGCATGGCCGCCGGTATGTCCGGCGCTGAAATCCGCGAACATGCGCTGGCCACCGTCGGCAATAAGACGGCCGTTGTGGCCCGCATCTGGGGCCTGAGGCCGACCACCGTGCGCGATGCGGTGGCCAAAGGCATCCGCATTGGCCAGTTCAATCTGGAGCGAATCCTGAAAGCCTTCCTGCCGTCAGAGCTGCCGGCCCGATTTGACGATCTGCTGGTGCCGATGAAGGTCATCACGACGGACTATTATGGGCAGAACCAGGTCATCATCGAAGCGGGCGAGCTCTTTCCTGCACTGGCCGCTTCTTCCTCCATTCCAGCCGTTTTCATGCCGGTGCGCCTGCATGGCCGCGTGATGATCGATGGTGGCATCAGCAATCCGGTCCCCTATGAATGCCTGATGGATCTGGCTGACATCGTCATCGGCATCGATGTCGTCGGCGCGCCGGAAGGCGACGGCACTCATATCCCGAACCGCATGGAGAGCATCTTCGGGTCCGGCCAGCTGATGATGCAGACGGCGATCTCCCTAAAGCTGAAGCTTTGCCAGCCGCACATTTTTCTGCGCCCGACGGTCGGCCGCACCGGTGTCATGGATTTCCTCAAGGCCCGCGAAGTGCTGGCCATGTCCGTCGGCGTCAAGGACGACCTGAAATTCGCCCTCGACCGCGAAATCGAGGCGCGGCTGAAGCGCTAAAGCAGAATGCCTGAGGGTGTGAGCTCACGGCCCGTGACCCTCATGGCCGCCGGCCGCGCCGGTCGATGCGTCGTTCAGCATGACTGTACCCTCGAAGCTTGAGAAGAGCGCGAGCGCGGACGAATCGAGGCCGGCCTCGGCATTCTCCAGCTTGCCAGCCAGGGCGGCGGCGTCATCGGCCGGGAGCCCAAGTTTTTCCAGCGTCCCGGCATCCTTCAAACTGTCGCCGCTGCAGAGATAGGCGCTCCAGCCATGATGCGTCTTCTTCATGAGGACGCGTCCGCCCCGTCCGTCCTGTCGCCACCCGACGATCGCCCAACCGGCCTGAACGACGACCGGGTTGATATCGAGCGGCTTGTCCGGTCTTTCGAACATCATCTTCAGCCCTGCCGGTATCACCTGTTGCGGATCGTCGTCTGCAGATGCCACGGATGCGAGCAGCAGGCCTGCAAGAATAGCGATGATCGTCTTCATCGGATGTCCTCCTCAGGCAAGAGCGCGTTTCAGCAGCGGCACGAACCGCACGACGATCTGGTCGAAGGCGATCATGACGAGAATGGCGAGCCCGCTCATCGGGAAAGCGACGCCAAAAAGCCCCGCAATCACCCACAGACCGTAATAGACCGAGCGCTTCGGCGGCATGGGTGGCACGCCGAGGCCGCCGGCCGGCCGCCGTTTCCACCACATGACGACGGCCGTCACCGAGCTTAGAATGATGGCGAGGCAGGTGGCGAGCATCAGCAGTTGGTTGAAAAGTCCCCATTCCTGTCCCTGGTGGACATTGATGCCCCACTCGATCGCCCTGCCAAGGAACGGATATTGATCGAAGGCAACATCGATCAAGGCTTTGCCGGAATACTGGTCGATATGGACGGTACGTTCGCCGGCAAGATCGTCCGGATAAACAGAGGCTGTATAGACGCCGGTCTCCTCCGAAGGGATCGCCACATCGAAGCCCCGCGTCATGCCGAGCCGTCTGGCGATCTCGACGGCTTTGTCGAGCCCGATCGGTCTTGCTGACTGCGCCGCGGCGATATCGGAAAGCGGAACCGGCGCCTTCTCGATGACCCAGCCGCTCTTCGGAAGAATGTCCTCGGCAACTTTGCGCGACTTCGGCACCGCGTCCCAGAGCTGGACCGGGTAGCCGAGGCCGTGCTCGGTCAGCCAGGCATTGGCGTTGGCGCCCCAATAGCCCGACCACGGCATCCCGGTGATCGCAAGGAAGAAGATCAGCATGCCTGCGAAAGCGCCGGTCACCGCATGAAGATCGCGCCAGAAAACGCGCCGGCCGGGTGTTCCCCGCACCGTTACGACGCCCCCAGTCTGGCGTCGCGGCCACCAGAGGTAAATGCCGGTGACGACGAGCACCATGGCGAAGCCGCCGGCAATTTCCGTCAGCCGGTTCGCAATGCTGCCGAAATAGGCGAGGCTGTGGATGCGCTTGACCACATAGTTGAACTCGTCGGTCGATTTGATGACATCGAGCACCTTGCCGTCATAAGGATTGACGAAAACCAGCGTCGAGCCCGTACTGCCGGACAGCGTGACGATGGCCGACCGATCGGCCCGAGCCGGATCCTTATAGGATGTCGCCTTTGCGTCAGGCACGGCCGATGCGGCGATTTCTGCGATCCGCTCGGCGGACAGCGCCTTGCCGGTCGGCTGGACGGTGTAACGATAGCCGAAGAAGGTGCTGTTGATCTCATCCTTGAAAAGATAGAGCGATCCGGTAACGGCGAGATTGAGCATGAAAGGTATGACCAGAAGCCCGGCGAAGAAATGCCAGCGCCAGATGGCGCGGTAGAGCGAAACGCCGCTTGCGGCGCCCTCTACCGCTGCGGCAGCGGAAATAGTTGACATCAGAATGGGTCCGTATCCACGGCCGATGCCATGCAGCTCGGCCGGCGTTGAAAGGCGCGTCACGGCGCCCGCCGCAACACGAAGTTCAGGCAAGGATCGGATCGGAGGGAGGCGCGCGGGGACGGGTATTGGGCGGGAAAGGCCGGCGCCGGAAGCTCTCTGCCCGACGCGGCAATTCGACCGCGGCCGCAAAGACTATGGGAGCGCCGGCGACATCAGCCAGCGCCGGCATCAGGACCGAGGCGCTGATCCGGCAGGCCTCGCAGCCATGCGAATGAATTTTGTCTTGCCGGCCCTGATCGGACGTGTCGCTGACGGTGACGCAAAGCGTCGGCAGCGTCCCATCAGGAAGCACATGTTGGGCAAGGCCCGCCGGACCGGGATCGCCGGCGATGGCAGGAGGCTGATGGGCGAATCCGACGAGAACGAGCGTGAGCGCGCACAGGATGCGCAGCGCCCATTCTTCGATGTATCTCACCCGTCTGATCACCATGCTCTCTCCAGCCGCCCGTCTGATAGACGCTCGCAGGCCCGGGTTCAATGCGTCAATTTCGCAAGACGATCAGCCGCGGTCAGGCGTCCGCCGTCGCCTCCGCGGTGCCGGCCAGCGGATCGTCCCCGAAGGGATCGGCGGCCCGCTTAGGCTTGACCAGCGGTTCGGGACGGACAGGGTGGGCAAACAGCATATCGCGACCGGCTTGCAGCCCTTCGGAAACCTGCAGCGCCAGCCGCGCCTCGTCGCGCTTGCGGATATCCTCGCCGATGTCAAAGGCGTCGATTTCGGAGACGCCGAGCGCTTCCAGCGTTCGCCGTCCGAACAGCAGCCCGGATTCCAGCGTTTCGCGTAGCTCATAATCAACGCCCTTGTTGCGCAGTTCGATCGAATGGAGGCGGTCGTAGGAGCGCACATAAAGGCGGGTATGCGGATAATCCGCCTGTACCAGTTCCACCACCTTGTCGGTGATCTCCTTCTTCTGGGTGCAGACGAGCACGATTTTCGCCCGGTCGATCCCCGCCGAGCGCAGCACATCCTTTCGGGTGCCGTCGCCGAAATAGATGCGGAAGCCGAAGGAGGAGGCTTGGCGGATGCGGTCGGCGGAGAAATCGATGACGGTGACGCTGCGCCCGCCGGCAAGCAGGATCTGGGCGGCGATCTGGCCGAAACGCGAGAAGCCGATCATCAGCACGTCGGCGCCGGCGCCTTCGAAATCCTCGTCCAGTTCCTCCTGTTCATCGCCGTTGAGCAGCCGCTTCGACAGCGCCGCGCCGATCGGCGTCAGCGCCATGGACAGCGTGACGATCGCCACCAGCAGCGATGCAGTGCTCGTCGACATCAGCCCGGCCGCACCTGCGGTGGTGAACAGCACGAAACCGAATTCGCCGCCCTGCGGCAGCAGAAAGGCGATCCGGATCGCGTCATTGTGCGCAGAGCCCGATATCCGGCAGAGCCCATAGATGATGATCGCCTTGACGGCCATGACGATCGGCACTGCGACGATGACGAAGAGCGCATTGTCGAGAAGAACGCCGAGCTCCAGCGACAGGCCGACGGCTATGAAGAAGATGGCGAGCAGCACGCCGCGGAAAGGCTCGATATCGGCCTCCAGTTCGTGCCGGTAGGAGGATTCGGCGAGCATCACGCCGGACAGGAAAGCGCCCATCGCCATCGAAAGCCCGGCAAGCTGCATGAGGCTTGCCGATCCCATGACGACGAAAAGAGCTGCCGCGATCATCGCCTCGCGCGCGCCGGTACGGGCAATGACCTGGAAGAGCGGCGTCAGCAGATAGCGTCCCATGACGATCATCGCCGCCACCGCGCCGATGGCGATGGCGAAATCGGAAAGCGGCGCGTTACTGCCCTCGCCGCTGCCGTCGAGAACGGTGATCAGCGCGAGCAGCGGCACGATCGCCAGGTCCTGGAACAGGAGCATTGAGAAGGAACGCTGCCCGTATCTCGTATTGACGTCACCGTCGCCTTCGAGGATCTGCATGGCGAAGGCCGTCGAAGACAACGCCAGGCCGAAGCCGGCGACGATGCTGCCGCGCCAATCGAGGACTTCAGAAAACCAGGCGAGCAGGGTCAGCACCAGCCCTGTCGCCATCACTTGCGCCGTGCCGAGGCCGAAGATGTCGCGCCGCATCTGCCAGAGGCGGCTTGGCTTCAGCTCCAGGCCGATGATGAAGAGCAGGAAGACGACGCCCAGCTCGGCGACGGCAAGGATCTGTTCGCCGTCGGTAATGCCGTGGAAGACCGGGCCGATGACGATGCCGGCGGCGAGGTAGCCGAGCACCGTGCCAAGCCCGAGCTTCTTGAAGATCGGAGCGGCGACCACCGCGCCGCCGAGCAGCAGGATCGTTTCGGAAAAAAGGTCGTTGGGCGCTGACATGCTGGCAATTTCTTTCGATGGCGGGAAACATCCGGCTGCCCTCACAAAGAATCGGCGGCGGCGGCCTTGATGCCTGACAGAGTGCACAATAAATGGAAGCCGAAGGAAAGGCCAAATCATGTCCTCAGAAATCGATTCCTCGACACTTCTTTCCCGCGCAACTCAATTGATCGATCTGGCAAGGAAGGCAGGGGCCGACGCCGCCGACGCCGTCGTCGTGCGCTCTCGCTCGCAATCGGTCAGCGTTCGGCTCGGCAAGGTCGAGGGAACGGAATCCTCCGAAAGCGACGATTTTTCGTTGCGCGTCTTTATCGGCAAGCGCGTCGCCAGCGTTTCGGCCAATCCGGGCTTCGACCTGCAGGCGCTTGCCGAACGTGCCGTCGCCATGGCCAAGGTTTCTCCGGAAGACCCTTTCGCGTGCCTTGCGGACGAGGCGGGCCTTGCGAAGTCCTACCCTGACCTGCAACTGTTCGATGCCACGGAAGTCTCCTCGGAAATGCTGCGCGAGGCGGCTCTTGCCGCCGAGACGGCTGCACTTGCCGTCAATGGCGTCACCAATTCCTCCGGCGCCGGCGCGTCGGCCGGCATGGGCGGCCTCGTTCTTGCCACTTCGCATGGTTTCGAAGGCAGCTACATGGCCTCCCGTTTCGGCAACTCCGTCAGCGTCATCGCAGGTGAAGGCACCGGCATGGAGCGTGACTATGACTTCGACAGCCGGCTCTATTACGCCGAGCTCGACAACCCCTCCGAAATCGGCCGCCGTGCCGGCGAACGGGTGGTCAAGCGCATCAATCCGCGCCAGGTGCCCACGGGCAAGAACGTCACCGTCGTCTTCGATCCGCGTGTCGCCCGCGGCTTCGTCGGCCATATCGCCGGTGCGATCAACGGTGCCGCCGTCGCCCGAAAGACCAGCTTCCTGCGTGACAGAATGGGTCAGCAGGTGCTGAAGTCGGGCTTGTCGATCACCGACGACCCGCTGGTCGTGCGCGGGCCTTCCTCGCGTCCCTTCGACGGGGAGGGCGTATCAGGCGAACGGCTCGTCATGATCGAAGACGGTGTCCTGAAGCACTGGTTCCTCTCGACTTCGACCGCCCGCGAACTCGGCCTCCAGACCAATGGCCGCGGCGTGCGCGGCGGTAGCGCCGTCACGCCGGCTTCCACCAACCTTGCCCTTGAACCAGGCGACATCTCGCCGGAGGAACTGGTCCGCAGCGTCGGCAACGGTTTTTACGTCACCGAACTGATCGGCCACGGGGTCAACATGATCACCGGCGAATACAGCCGCGGCGCCACCGGCTTCTGGATCGAGAACGGCGAACTCGCTTTCCCGGTGTCCGAGGTGACGATCGCCTCGAACCTCAAGGATATGTTCATGCGCCTGACGCCGGCAAATGACATCGACCGCAAGTTCGGCGTCGCGGCTCCGACCTTCGCGATCGAAGGCATGACGCTCGCCGGCCAGTGAAAAAAACGGGCAGCAGGAAATGGATTGACGGGATGAGCGATAGGGAAAAGCTCCGCTGGCAGAGCGATCTCGCCTTGATCGCCGATGCTGCGAAGGAGGCCGGTGCGGTCGCCTACGGCTTCTTCAACCAGTCTCCCGAAGTCTGGTGGAAGAACGGCGACCGGTCTCCGGTCAGCGCCGCCGATTTCGCCGCCAACAAGACGCTTGAAACGATCTTGCGCAAGGCGCGGCCTGATTATGGCTGGCTGTCCGAGGAAACCGAGGACGATGCCGGCCGCCTCTCGCGCGAGACGCTGTTCATCGTCGATCCGATCGACGGCACCCGCGCCTTCCTTGGCGGGCAGAAGGTCTGGTGCGTCAGCGTCGCGGTCGTGCATCGCGGCCGTCCCGTCGCCGGCGTGCTTTATGCGCCGGCGCTCGAAGAGTTCTACGAGGCCGTCGATGGCGGCGTGGCGCTGAAGAACGGCATGCCCTTCACCGTTTCCGCCGCCGGGCCGGACGAATTGAGCCGGCTCGCCATCGGTGAGGACCTGTTGAAGACATTTCCGCCGGCGTTCCGTAACCGCGTCAGACGCGAGAAATATGTTCCCTCGCTTGCCTATCGTATCGCCATGGTGGCGGACGGCCGTCTCGAAGGCACCTTCGTCAAGGGCAATTCGCACGACTGGGACCTTGCCGCCGCCGATCTCGTTCTGGCCTGCGCCGGCGGCGGCCTCGTCGACCTCGAAGGCAAGCCGATCGTCTACAACAGGGCCGACGTCACCCACAAGGTCCTCTGTGCCGCACCGGCGCCCCGCATCGATGAGTTCCTCACGGCCTTTGGCGGGCGACGAGACGGTTGACGTTTCCGTCAAAATCCCGCAGATGAGGTGACGGGGGAACTAGGCAGAAAGAGAACAAGAAAATGACTGACTCCAGCGACAAGAAGCAGCTTTTGCACCTGGTTTTCGGCGGCGAACTGGAAAGCCTCGATGACGTCCAGTTCCGTGATCTGAACGGCCTCGATATCGTCGGCATTTTTCCCGATTATGCAACGGCGCTCACGGCCTGGAAGGCGAAGGCGCAGCAGACGGTCGACAATGCGCATATGCGCTATTTCATCGTCCATATGCACCGTCTGCTCGATCCGCAGGAAAAGGCCAGGGGCAACTGACCGCGGCAGCAGCCGCCAGCGAGTGGGCCGTCGATCCGGATCGTTTGACGCATTCTGAACAAATTGATCGGCCATTCCGGCCGCAACGATAATTAGGGAATGGGTTTGATGTCGATCGTCTTGGGTCGAAGGCTGGCGCGATGAGCTCTCGGATGGCGCGGCTCGGTCTGAGCACATACCGTCTGGCGGGAACCATCGCCTCTCCGGTCGTCGGTCTCTATCTCACCTACCGCACCGCCAAGGGCAAGGAAGACCGTGCGCGCCGCCTGGAACGCTTCGGCTATCCGAGCGCCAACCGGCCGCAGGGCCCGCTCGTCTGGTTTCATGCCGCAAGTGTGGGCGAAACCAATGCCGTCATCCCGCTGATCCGCGAAATCCGCCGCCGAGATATCCATGTCGTACTGACAACCGGCACTATCACCTCCGCCAGGCTCGCCGCCGAGCGCCTCGGCCAGGAGGCGATCCATCAATATGTGCCGCTCGACCTGAAACCATCCGTCAGCCGCTTCCTCGATTATTGGCAGCCCGATTGCGCCATCATCGCCGAATCCGAGATCTGGCCGGCGACGGTGCTGGAGCTTGGCCATCGCCGCATCCCGCAGATCCTTGTCAATGCCCGAATGTCCGATCGCTCCTTTGCCCGTTGGCGCCGCCGACCGTCGATTGCGGAAGCGTTGTTCGAGAACCTCGCCCTCGTCATCGCTCAATCCGATGTCGATGCCGAACGTTTCCGCGATCTTGGTGCTGTCCCCGTCATCACCTCTGGCAATCTGAAGGTCGATACGGACGCACCGCCCTATGACAGCGCCGTCCTCGCCCGCTACAAAAAGCAGATCGGCGATCGCAAAACTTGGGCGGCGATCTCCACCTTTGATGGCGAGGAGAATGCCGCAGGCATCGTCCATCGCGCCCTGAAGGAGCGCGATCGTCAATTGACGATCATCGTACCGCGCCATCCCGAGCGCAGCGACGAGATCGAGGCGGCACTGGTCAAGCAGGGGCTGAAAGTCGCCCGCCGCACCCGCGATGACGTCCTCTCCGCGGATGTCGATATTTTCCTTGGCGACACGATCGGCGAAATGGGGCTTTATCTCCGTCTGACCGAAATCGCTTTCGTCGGCCGCTCGCTCTTCGCCGAGGGCGGTCAGAACCCGCTGGAGCCCGCCATGCTTGGCTGCGCCATTCTCTCCGGCGGCGCTGTGCAGAATTTTCGCGAGGCCTATCAGAAGCTCGCCCGCAGTGGCAGCGCCCGCATGGTGCGGGATACCGAAATGCTGGCCAAGGGCGTGCATTACCTGCTGACCAATGAGGAAGCCCGCCGCAAGATGATCGAGGCCGGTATCGCCTCCGTGCACGAGATGCGCGGTGCACTATCGGCAACGGTGAAGGGGCTCGAACCCTATATCAATCCGCTGACGGTCAAGGCACGTCTGTTGCCCAAGGCCGCGGCCCAGGTCTGAGGAGACGCGATGTCGGGCCCGGCCAATATCAAAGGCATCCTTTTCGACAAGGATGGCACGCTGCTCGACTATGATGAGAGCTGGCTGCCGGTCAATCGCGAGCTTGCCCGCATCGCCGCTGAGGGTGATCCGCTTCTGGCGGACCGGCTCCTGTCGGCCTGCGGTATGGATCCTGTTACCGGGCATATCGTTCCCGACAGCCTGCTTGCCGCTGGCAACACCCGTCAGATCGCCGAGGGCCTCGTCGCCGCCGGCTCGATGGTCGATATCGGGGCGTTGACGATCCGTCTCGACGACCTCTTCTCCGGCGCCGCTGAATTTTCCGTGCCGGTGACGGACCTTGCTGCCTTCTTCGCAAGGCTTCATCGGCGCGGTTTTAAGCTCGGCGTCGCATCCAGCGACAATGAACGCTCCATCCGCCAGACGGCGGAGCGCTTCGGTTTCGCCCGCTATGTCGATTATATCGCCGGCTATGACAGCGGCTTCGGCGTCAAGCCGGAGCCGGGCATGGTGCTCGGCTTTTGCGCCGCGACAGGCCTTTTGCCGTCCGAGGTCGCCATCGTCGGCGACAACAATCACGACCTGCACATGGGCCTGAATGCCGGAACGGGACTTAGGATCGCCGTGTTGACCGGAACCGGGTCACGCGATTCGCTTGCTGCCGCCGCCGATCATGTGCTCGACGACATCACTGCCATTGAGACGTTGCTGCCGGATCTGCAGCCAGCCTGATATGTAAGGACTTGCATTTTCACCGGTTTTGGCTTCTCAATCCGGCCGGTCGAGGCACGGAGCTGATCGTCGCAGGGCGGGCAGGGGAGCGGAACCGCAAAATGATATCCGAAGCGCCGCCGTTCTGGTGGAGGAAAGCCGATTGGCGGGCCTGGCTGCTGACGCCGCTTTCCTTTCTCTACGGCCGTGTCGCCGGCCATCGCATGGCCCATGCGCGCCGCGCCTCGGTTTCGGTTCCCGTCATCTGCGTCGGCAATTTCACCGTCGGCGGCGCCGGCAAGACGCCGACGGCGCTGACGCTCGCCCGCGCCGCCAAGGCGAAAGGCCTGAAACCGGGCTTTCTCAGCAGAGGTTATGGCGGCTCGCTCGACGTGACGACGGTGGTCGATCCCCATCATCACCGAGCGGTCGCCGTCGGCGATGAACCGCTCTTGCTCGCCCAAGAGGCGCTGACCGTGATTTCCCGCCGGCGGGTCGACGGCGCACGGCGCCTGGTGGCGGAAGGCGCCGACCTCATCATCATGGATGATGGTTTTCAGAGCGCCCGGCTGGCGATCGACTATGCCCTGCTCGTCATCGACGCGACGCGCGGCCTTGGCAACGGCCATATCGTTCCGGCCGGACCGGTCCGCGCGCCGATCCGTCAGCAACTGCGCTCGGCGACGGCGCTGCTGAAAGTCGGCGGTGGCAATGCTGCAGACGCGATCGTCCGCATGGCGGCGCGCGCAGCGAAGCCCTATTTTACCGCTTCGCTCAAGGTACGCGGCGACGACAGGCTTGCCGGCGTCAAGGTGCTCGCCTTCGCCGGTATCGCCGATCCTGCCAAATTTTTCCGCACCGTCGAATCGCGTGGCGCCGAGATCGCCGTCGCCAAGACCTTCGGCGACCACGAGCACCTGACCGAGGAGGAGATCGACGATATCCTGATGACCGCCGAGCGCCAGGACCTCCTGATCGTCACCACGTCGAAGGATTTCGTTCGCCTGTCCGGCCATCACGGCAAAGCGGAGCAGCTGGCGCAGAAGACCCGGGTGATCGAAGTCGACATGGTCTTTGAGGATCATCTCGCCCCAGGCCTGATCATCGACAGGGCAATCATTGCCTGCCGTGAGCGGCGCCTCAAGGAATTGAAAGCGCGTTAACGCCGCTGGTTCGGCAGCACGCCGGCGCGTTTATCAGCCTCGATCGCCGCGATCACGTCGGCATAGGGCTCCTGGCGGGCAACACTCCAGTAGCGCAGCTCGTCGAGCGGGATATTTTTGCCGGTCATCGCGCAGACGACATAGGAGCCGGGCGAGAGAATCTGGAAATCGCCGTCGAGATAGCGGATCTTCGCCTCACGGTTTCCGTGCCCTTCGAACAAGTTCATGCGCTCCGTTCCCTACAGTCTGTCATCCGTTTGCCATACTCCCGCAAACGCGGCTTTGCCAGCTTTTTTAGCTTCTGCCGAAAAGCCGCTCGATATCGCTAAGCTTCAACTCGATATAGGTCGGCCGACCGTGATTGCACTGGCCGGAGCCGGGTGTCACTTCCATTTCCCTCAGCAGCGCGTTCATTTCCTCCGGCCGCAGCCGCCGGCCGGAGCGAACCGATCCGTGGCAGGCCATGGTGGCTGCCACATATTCGAGCTTGGCCGATAGGCCAGACGCCGTATCCCATTCGGCGATCTCGTCGGCAAGCTGGCGGATTAGGCCATGAGCGTCGACCTCGCCGAGCATGGCCGGTGTTTCGCGCACCGCGATCGCACCGGGACCGAAGCGCTCGATCGCCAGACCGAGTTCGGCAAACTCGGTTGCGTGCAGCATCAGCCGGTCGCAATCCTCCTCCGGAATGTCGACGATTTCCGGGATAAGCAGCACCTGCGAGGCCAGCCGCTTGGAATGCAGCGCCTTGCGCATCGCCTCGAAGACCAGCCGCTCATGCGCCGCATGCTGATCGACGATGACGAGCCCGTCCTCGGTCTGGGCGACGATGTAGTTGGCATGGATCTGCGCCCGTGCCGCGCCGAGCGGATAGCGCGCGGCCGGTTCAGGCGCTGCCCGCTGCGGCGAAAGCTGCGGCTCGGCCCTCGCCGTCGGCATCGAAAGGCCGTCGAAGGCGGCCTGGGGTCTTTCGCCGAAACTCGCTGGCGGCTGATAAGGCCGAGAGGGCGAGGTTTCGGCCGACCATCCTCCCTGCGGCCGATCAGCCTTCGGCTGAAAACCCGGACGGAAGGCGCGCAGCATATCGCCCGCTCCGGTCGTGGCCGCCCGGCTGCCGTCGCGCGCCAGGGCCTCACGGATGGCGCCGACGATCAGGCCGCGCACCAGGCCTGGGTCGCGGAAGCGTACGTCGGATTTTGCCGGATGCACGTTAACGTCGACGAGAGCCGGATCGAGGGTGATCGACAGCACTGCCACCGGATAGCGTCCGGACGGGATCGTCTCGGCATAGGCGCCGCGGATCGCCGAAAGGATCAGCTTGTCCTGCACCGGACGGCCGTTGACGAAGGCGTATTGATGGGCGGAATTGCCGCGGTTGAAGGTCGGCACGCCGGCAAAGCCGGTCAGCGAGATCTCTTCGCGCACGGCGTCTAGCGCAATGGCGTTGTCGCTGAAATCCTTGCCGAGTACCTGCGCCATGCGCGCCAGATGATCGTCGCCCGTCGCCGGAAATTCCAGCGTTGTGCGGTCCGAGCCCGACAGTACGAAGCGCACGGCGGGGAACGCGATCGCCATGCGTTTGACGATCTCGGTAATGGCGCCGGCTTCGGCCTTCTCCGTCTTCAGGAATTTGAGCCGGGCGGGTGTGGCGAAGAACAGGTCGCGCACTTCGACGATCGTGCCGGGATTGGCGGCGGCCGGCCTGATATGCAAGATCTTGCCGCCGGCAACGGCGATCTCGTGGCCGCCGGCGCTGTCGCGCTTGCGGCTTGCGATGCTGAGCCTCGCGACGGACCCGATCGAAGGCAGCGCCTCGCCGCGGAAGCCGAGCGTTCTAATATCCTCCAGCGACCCGGAGATCTTCGAGGTGCAGTGGCGCCTGATCGCCAGTTCCAGATCGGCAGCGTCCATGCCGGAGCCGTTGTCGCTGACCCGCAGCAGCGCCTTGCCGCCGCCTGACGTGGCGATCTCGATGCGCGTCGCCCCCGCATCGAGCGCGTTTTCGATCAGTTCCTTGGCAGCGCTCGCCGGCCGTTCGATGACTTCGCCGGCGGCGATCTGGTTGATGAGCGTTTCGGAAAGCTGTCTGATGGCCATGGTCTATTTTCGGGGATTCGCGGGCTGGAGGGAAGGCCTTTCCAGGCGCTTCACCTAAACCTTATGGATGGCGGCGCCAAATTCGTGGACAGGTAGTGTTAAGCCGGTTTTAACAGAAAAATGGCATTTATATTCATATACCTCCGAAAGCTGCGAAAATCGAACAGATGTGGGACGTAAGAGAATGAGTGCCGGCTTCGAAAAGGCGGACACATCATCGAAGATCGACGGGATTCCCGCCGAGGCCGATCTGCAGACGGCGCTTTTCGATGTGGTGTGCGACAGCCTTTCGGCAGCTTTCATCATCTACGACAAGAACGATCATCTGATCTTCGCAAGCCGCCAGATTCTCGACTTCTTCCCCTTGCCGTCCGAGATGCTGAAGCCCGGTATCCGGCTGCGCGATTTCCTCGGCGCCATCTACGATACCGGCGTTCGCCAGCAATATGATGTCAGGCAGGGCGGCTCGCTCAGCCGGGAGGACTGGCTGTCGCAGAAGATCGCCTCGCATTGGCGCGAGCGCTTCGAGTCCGTCGAGCGCCACGGCACCGACAGCTGGGTCCGCTTCGTCAAGCGCAGGCTGCCGGGCGGTTACGGCGTCACCATCATCTCCGACATCTCCGAGGACAAGAAGCGGGAGGAGCAGTGGCGCTCGGACTTGGAGCGGGTGCAGCTTACCGAAGACATTCTCGACAATCTGCCGTTCCCGCTTTTCGTCAAGGATCGCAATCTCACCTACGTCGCGGTAAACCTCGCCTTTTGTGAGAAATACCAGACGAGCGCCGACGAGGTGCTCGGGCGCAAGAGCGCAGATCTCTTCTCACCCGAAATCGCCAAGCGCTTCGAAGAAAGCGACCGTCACGTGCTGGAAACCGGCGAGATGTCGATCTCCCGCCAGCGGCAGATCTCCCGCGGGGGCATCGAGCGCGACATCGTCAGCCGCAAGCACCGCATCGGCAAGCCCGGCCGCTATTTCCTGGTGTCGACTATGCAGGACCTGCCGCGCGATGGTTCCGATCTCGAGGAGTTCGACCGCGCCTCGGCGATCACCACCTCCACCAACCAGAGCTATCGCCGCGCCTATGTGCCGGTGCCGAGCGCGGTGGAGCGGCGCGAGCCGGCGGCGATGGAAGCGATCGTTCCGGAGAATTTCTCCGGCCGCAAGATCCTCGTCGTCACCGCCGACCTTGCTGCCGAGACCGCCGCACTACGGACGCTGGCGAAATATGGCTTCGAATCCTGCTCGGTGCGAGGCGAGGATGAAGAGGAGCGGTTCCTGGAAATCGCCACCTCCTCCGGAATTTCGCTCGATCTGCTGATCATCGACAATCAGATGGGCATGCGCTGCCTCGAGCTTTCCGAACAATATGGCATTCCCGCGCTCGTGATGGACGGCTTTCAGATCGCCAACGAGCTCACCTTCCAGATCGCCCGGCATTTCAATCGCAACAGCCGCAACAGCGGTGATGGTGCGGATGCCGATTGGGAAATCAGCATTTCTGACGAAGCTGCCGGCCTGCAGGTTCTCGTCGCCGAAGACAATGACATCAACCAGATCGTGTTTTCACAGATCCTCGAGGGCCTCGGCTATCGCCATATGATCGCGGCGACCGGCGACGAGGTCGTGCGCCTCTGGGCCGAACACAGGCCTGGGGTGGTGCTGATGGACATTTCGCTGCCGGGCTTCAACGGTTTCGAGGCCGCCCGCCTGATCCGGCAGATGGAGGAAGCCGGCGGCGCAGCCCGTACCCCCATCGTCGGCGTGCTCACCCAGGCCTTCGAGCGCGACCGCGCCGAATGCGCCAAAGCGGGCATGGACGACGTCATCATGAAGCCCGTCAGTCCCGATATGCTGGAGACGATATTTCAGAAATACCTGACCGAAGAGGCTGCGCAGGTTCGCGCGAGCGGATAAGACAGGAATCTGGCCGCGTCTGCGAGGACATCTGCTCTGGCAAATGCGGCAATCTCCCCAAAACTGGGGTAGGTCAGGCTGCCAAGACGGTTGATTAACTAGCGAATTGTTAAGAAATGCCGGTCATTCTCTCCTCTGCTGCGGAGGGAAGCTCGGGTTTGGATAATGAGATCGGCGGACATAGCTTCCTTGACCGTGAGTCACAATGAGCTGCATGCGATGGCCTACACCGATCCGCTGACCGGATTGGGAAACCGTAATCGCATGCGCGAAAGGGTTCTGCAGATTTCCGCCGAGCGCGCCAGCGATCCAGCTCCCTTCACCATCGGAATCGCCAACCTCGACAGCTTCAAACCGATCAACGATCTCTTTGGCTCTTCGGCCGGGGATGAGATCCTTTGTCAGGTCGCTCATCGGCTCAGGGCCTGCATTCCGGACGGGGCGCTGGTCACCCGCCACGATGGTGACGAATTCGCCTTCGTGCTGCCGTTGATTTTCGAGCGGGCGAGCGCGGAGAAATTCGGCCAGATGATCCGCGAGGTGCTGTCGGCGCCGTATGATCTCGGCGACCGCAATGTCCGTCTCTCCGCCTCCTTCGGCTTTGCCATCTATCCGTTCTCGGGGGAGGACTGCGAAGAACTGTTAAAGAGCGCCGAAACCGCCCTCTATCGTTCCAAGCGCCGCGGCCGCGGTCAGATCACCGTCTACTCGCGTGAGATCGCCCAGGAGATGAAGCGCGCCACACAGCTGGAGCAGGCGCTCAGGAACGCCATCATCTCCGACGCAATCGATGTTCATTTCCAGCCGATCGTTTCGCTCGCCAACAATCAAGTCCTCGGCTTCGAGGCGCTCGCCCGCTGGAACGATCCCGATCTTGGCTTCGTTTCGCCCGGCGTATTCGTGCCGCTCGCCGAAGAGCGCGGCTTCATCGACGCTCTGTCGGAGGCCCTGCTGCGCAAGGCCGCCGAAGCAGCCTTGTCCTGGCCGCGCGAACTCTTCTTATCGTTCAATCTCTCTTCGGCTCAACTGATGGATCCCGGCACGAGCGGCAGCATCCTGTCGATCCTCGGCCGTGTCGGCTTCGATCCGCATCGCCTGGAACTGGAAATCACCGAGACTGCGGTGATGGGCTCGGCCGACACCGCCCACCGCATCATCGCCGATCTTCGCGCCGCCGGCGTTCGCATCTCGCTCGACGATTTCGGCACGGGCCAGTCGAGTCTCGGGCGCCTGCGCGACTTCATCTTCGACAAGATCAAGATCGACCGTGCCTTCGTCTCGCGCATCAATTCCGACCGCGCCTCCGAACACATCATCAAGGCTATCCTTGCGATGTGCGAAGGTCTGGAGCTGGAAGTCGTGGCCGAGGGCATCGAGGATTATGCCGAGGCGGTGAAACTGCGCACGCTCGGCTGCGGCATGGGCCAGGGCTATCATTTCGGCCGCCCGGCCGACGGCATCGCCACGCTACGCTTCCTGCACGAGAACTATTACGATACGACGCTCGCCGAGCGCGTCAGCGCATAAGCAATCCCAGCAAAAGTGCGAAGCGGTTTTGCGCCCGGGATTGCGTGAAGCAAACAAGTCAATCCCAGCAAAAGTGCGCAGCGGTTTTGCGTCCGGGATGCGTGAAGCAAACAAGTCAATCCCAGCAAAAGTGCGCAGCGGTTTTGCGTCCGGGATTGCGTGAAGCAAACAAGCCGATCCCAGCAAAGTGCGTACGGGATGCGTGAAACAAGCGCTCAGCAAATAGCGATGGCGCCCCTAGGAGCGCCATCGCCTACGCTATACTACCGCGCGCGGTTTACTTCGGCGTGGTCGAGCCGGTTGCCGTCGTATCGGTACCGGTTGCGGCCGGAGCCTTCTCTGCAGCCTGCATTGCAAGCGTCTTAAACTCGGGCGCAGCCTTCAGCGATTCAGCCGTTTCGGTGGTCGTCAGCTTGACGCTGCCGTCCTGGGTATTCTGGGCGACGGTGATTTTGTCCATCGGGACGGCGACGTTCTTTTCACCGATACCGAGGAAGCCGCCAACGCCGACGATCGCAGCAACCATGCCGCCATCCTTCTTCATGATCAGGTCGTTGATGCTGCCGATGCTTTCATTGTTGGCATTATAGACCGACTGGCCGATATAGGTGTTGGCGCTAATCTGGTCCGCAGCCTGCTCCGTCAGGTAGGTGGCCTGGGCAGTGTCGGTGCTCGGCGCCGCGGCAGGAGCCTGCGCAGCATCCCCCGCAGGCTGGGTGACGTCAGGGGTGGCCGGCTTGGGCGCAGCCGGATCAGCCGGCGCTGCCTGGTTGGTAGCGGCGGGGTCGGCAGGCTGCGGCGCCGTCTGCGAGAATGCCGCCGGTGCGAAAGCCGTGGCAAACAACGCGCCAGCGGCAACGGTCGTCAAAAGTTTGCGTGTCATTTCGAACCTACTTTCATTTCCTAGAGTGATCGCTGACCCGGCAATGCATGATTCTTGCCGCGCCGGTTCGAAGGGAAAATGAGCGGTGCGCCGATTGGTTCCGGTTGAAAACACGGAAAATATCTTGATTCTCGCGGAACTTTTATCGGTGAACGGCCGCCGAAACGAAAAGGCGCCCCGCTCGGGAGCGCCTTGAAGGCAACGGGCGGAGCCCTCTGTTTCAGATCACATAGACGGGATCGAACACGCCCTTGACCCCGATGCCGAGTTCCAGAAGCGCGCCGGCGCTCGGCTGAGCCGAACGGGCATCCTCGTCGAGCCCTTCCCAGGCGGTCGTCACCGCCAGCCGATCGGCATTGGCGCCGATGAAGGCTGGGCAGGAGGGCTGGACGGCGGGGACCTTGTAGCGCGAGATGCGCAAGCCATCGGGATTGTAGCGATCGACGACGCCCGCACCCCAGCGCGCATTCCAGATATAGCCATCGGCATCGACCACCGAGCCGTCGATGTCGCCGGGCTCGTTCATGCTGTCGACCAGCACGATCGGCTCGCCCGAGGGCAGACCGGTCTGCGGATCGACCATGACGCGCATCAGCCGGTTGATGCGGGAATCCGTATAGTAGCCGATCGTGCCATCGGGGGAAAAGCAGATCGAATTTGGAATGCTGATGCCGCTGAAGATCTTCGTCACCTTCCCGCCGGCGACATGATAGATAGCGCCGGCCTGGTTTTCCGCCCGCTTGCTCATCGTGCCGATCCAGAGCGACCCCGAGGGATGGGTGCGGCCGTCGTTCGAGCGGTTCTCCGGCCTGTCGTTTTCGAGCGCGGCATAGAAGGTGAGGTTGCCGCTCGCCACATCCCGCACGAAAAGCCCTTCCTCCGTCGCGATCAGCTGCCGTCCGGCATCGATGCGAGCGAGCACGCTTGCCATAACAGGCAGAGCATGGACCTTCTTTTCCCCCGTTGCCAGTTTGAGCTCGTGCAGCTCCTTGCCGAGGATGTTGAACCACCAGACCGTATTGCTGTCCGGATCATAGGTCGGCCCTTCTCCGAGAACGGAATTGGTATTGCAAAGGGTCTTGCCTTCGAACTCATAAATGTCGGTCATACGCTCACGCTCCCATGGCTGCATCATAGGCGTAAATGGTTGCTTTCGCGCGCTCGGCAACCTCTGCCGCGGTCATTCCGGGCCTGTAGAGGCTGGTGCCGAGACCGAAGGCGAAGATGCTGGCCTTGGTGTAATCGGCGAAATTCTTGTCCGATACGCCGCCGACGGCGGCAATCGTGAGCTCCGGCGGCAGAATCGCCCGGATCGCCGTGATGCCGGAAGGACTAAGAACGCTCGCCGGAAAGAATTTGAGACCAGTGGCTCCGGCGCGTGCAGCAGCGAGCGCTTCGGTCGGCGTAAAGACGCCGGGCATCGTCACCATACCATGGCCGCGTGCCCGGATGATCACCTCGGGCTCGACATTTGGCGTCACCAGCAGCTTGCCGCCGGCCGCATTCAGGCTATCGACCGCCTCGACCGTCAACACCGTGCCGGCGCCGATCAGCACCTCGGCCGGCGCCATCTTCGCGGCGATCTCGATGGATTTGAACGGCTCCGGCGAGTTGAGCGGAATTTCGATCGCCGTCAGGCCGTTTTCGATCAAGGCGCTTACGACGCTCTCGGTCTCGTCGGGCCGGATGCCGCGGAGGATGGCGATCAGCGGACGCTTCATGTCGGGGAAGGGGATACGATTCATCGTGTCAGCTTTCTCAATTCGGCCAGATGGCTTCGGCGGCTGCCGATAGCCCGCGGCGCACGGCCGCGTCGGCGTCGATGGCGGTGAAGTCAATGGAGAGGGTTTTGAAGGCCTGTTCGTAGAGCGCCTGCAGGCGTCCGGAGGCGACGAGGGTGATATCAGTGCCGTTGGCGGCATCCTGAAGCGCTCCGGCAATTTCGAGGCCGATCAGCGTGCCGGAAAGCCGGGCTTGCGCGGCAGCGGCGGAGATTCCGTGCAGCAGCTGACCCGAGCGGGCGGTAAACAGGAGGTTGGTGGCAATGCCCGGCCGGGCGAAAGCGGCCAACACCGCCGCCTCGAAGGCCGCCGCATCCGCCGGCTGCTCCTCAGCACCGGCGACCGCATGCGACAGGATCGTATGTTTGCTGATCGCGTCGAAGAGTTCGCCGGTCATGAAGGTGGAAAAGCCGGTGACTTCCGTATTGGTCACGTGCACCCATTTCGAATGCGTGCCGGGCATGCAGACCGCCTGCGCGCCGGTGCCTGCGCCGCCGAGGGCGCCGAGAAGCTGGGTTTCCTCGCCGCGCATAACGTCAGGCATTGCCATCTGCCGTTGGGCGAGGCCCGGCAGAATGCGGATGTCCCGGCTTTCACCTGGCACGCGGACCGCCGCGGTGAGGATCGAGGCGAGCGGCGCGGGCACGTCGATATAACCGGCTTCGACCCAGCCCTGTTTTGCGCCGGCCATGCCGCAGACGATCACAGGCAGCCCTTCCGGCGCCTCGATGGCGGCGAGATGGCCTGACAAGACGGTGGAAAAGCCGATCTTTGCCGCGCTCGTCATGCCTTCGCCGCTGCGGCGTTCGGCGAGGATGCTGCCGTCCTTGCCGACCAGCCAGAGCCGGAAGCTGCTGGTGCCCCAGTCCACCGCGACATAAGCGGGATTAGTCATTACAAAACGCCTCCATCGACGATCAGGGACTGAGCGGTCATAGCAGCCGCACAATCGGATGCAAGAAACAGGCAGGGACCGACGATCGCATCGGCCTTGAGCGCTTTTTTCAGGCACTGCTGCTCGACCGAGCGCGCAATGCTCTCCTCGGTGAGCCAGAGCTGCATCTGCCGCTCGGTGACGACCATGCCGGGCAGGATGCAGTTGACCCGGATGTTCTCCGGCCCGAGCCTGCCGGCCATGCTCTTCGTCAGTCCGACGACCGCCGCCTTCGCCGCCGCATAGGCGGGAAATCCGCCCATGTTGAGCTTGAAGGCGATCGACGACATATTGACGATTGCGCCGCCGCCGGCCGACCGCATCGACGGCGCCACCGCCTGCGAGGTGAAGAACACGTGCCGGAGATTGACCGCCTGATTGTTGTCCCAATAGGCCTCGGTCACCTCGTCGAATTCGTGACGGTCGTCCCAGGCGGCATTATTGACAAGCACGCGGATCGGCCCTGACGCCGCAACGACGGCATCGACCGTGCGCCGGATCGCCTCGATGTCGCGCAGATCGGCATGGTGAAAGAGGACAGGGTGCGGCGTTTCCCGCGACAGGCTTTCGGCGAGTTCCCTGCCGGCCGCCTCGGCAATGTCGATGAAAGACACCTTGGCGCCCTGACGCGCGAAACCCTCGACGATCGCCGCGCCGATGCCCGATCCGCCGCCGGTCACGAGCACGGCGCGATCCTTGAACTCGGGAAATTGTGCTGCCATTGCGCTCACCGTCTCCTCCAATCCCTATGTTCCATTATTTGGAACTTAATTTGACTATTTGGAATTATCGGATTATGCTGCTCTTTCTGTCAAGGGCGCACGCCTTTCAAGGGCGGACCGATTCAACGGCACTTAGAGATGGCATCAAGCGACGGCATGGCACAGGCACGCGAGACCGGCACCCTCGGCAAATTGATGGTTCTCCTCGATCTCGTCACCCATGCGGATACGCCGTTGCGCTTCACCGATATACTGGCGCTGGCCAGCCAGCCGCGCGGCACTCTGCACCGCCAGCTCAGCCACCTGGTGGAGGAGGGCTTGCTCGAGCTCGATGGCGACGGCCGTTACGCGCCGGGCCTGCGCCTGCTCGATTTTGCCGCGCGCAGCTGGGCGCGCAATGAATTCCGCCTGATTGCCGAACCTCACCTGGCCGAACTCCAGCAGGCGACCGGCGAGACGGTGCATCTCGGCGTTCTCCGGGGAGAGTCGATCATCTATCTCGACAAAGTCGAAGGCCGCCAGCCCGTGCGCATGTACTCCCAGATCGGCAACGCCTCGCCCTGCTACTGCACCGGCGTCGGCAAGGCCGCTCTTTCGCTGCTTCCGCCCGAAAGCCTCGTCGATCTCCTCGCTGGTCTCAGCTTCACCAGCTTTACCGCCTCGACGCACGCCTCGGCCGAAACGCTTGCCGCCGAAATTCGCGAAATTGCCGAACAGGGCTATGCCTTCGACCGTGAGGAGCACGAGGCAGGCATCCGCTGCGTCGCCGCGCCGGTCTGGTCGGAGGATCGAACCTTCATCGGCGGCATTTCGGTCACCGGTCCGGCCTATCGGCTATCGATGGAACTTCTGCGGCAGTGGGCCGTTCCGGTGCAGCTGACGGCTGCAAAGATTATGGAGGGCATGCGCGTTCGCCTCGGCCCGCGGCGTTGACGGTAATCGTCATGGCCATTGCTGGACGCGTTAGCAGAGCATGCATATGATGACAGCGATATTGAGATTTGGCGGCGAATCACCACAAGTGGAATGGCCCGCGAAATCTGCAGCCTCTCATTGGCCGAACGCTGCCCGCCGAGGCCGGTTCCATGTCATCCAGTTCGCGATCATCATTCCTCGATACAATCGAACTGGCCGCGGCGGCCAGCTTCGCAAATGGTTTGCCGGCCGCTGCGCCGAAGATGAAGAAATGTGATGGTACCCTTGTCGCAAACATCCACGGAAGAAGACGATTACATCACGGAAATCGCCGGCCTGAAGACGCAGTTCGATATTTTCCGTTTCTTGAAACGGGTCACGGAAGCCTATCGCAGCCGCGCTTTCATGGTTCTCAATCTGCCGCCGATCACCTCTCTCGACCTTCAGGGCAGCACCGTCCTCACCAGTTGGCCGGCCGAGCTTCTGGCGCTCTACGACCAGGAAGGGCTGATGATGAACAGCCCGGTTCTGAGGCGGCTTAGAACATCGACGCGGCCTTTCATTTACGACATGTCGCGACAGAACTGGTCGCGCGAAGACGGCAAGTCCGCCCTGGTGACCTCGCTGTTCGAGCGTTTCAGGATGATGCGCTGCGCCTACTTCCCGACGCATGAGCCTTCCGGCCTGCGCGGCGCCGTCTCCTTCGCTGGCGATCGAGAGCCGTTCAGCGCCGCCGAAATGCGCGAGCTTTGCTATATCGCCATCCATGTCTTCGACAGGCTTGCCGAAATCCGCAATCTCGATAGCCGAATGACGGACACGCTGACGGATCGCGAGATCGACTGCCTCAACTGGACGGCGGCCGGCAAGACCAGCGCGGAAATCGCCGAAATCCTTGCGCTGTCCGAGCACACGGTCAATCATTACCTCAACCGCGCCACCAAAAAGCTCGATACGGTCAACCGTACCCAGGCGGTCGCCAAGGCGCTGCGGATCGGCCTGATCAAATAAGTTGCAAAATTGGCGGCGCGCGGTGGGTCGGGCGCTCAGCGCTTAGGCAGAACGGGGTGCCGCCCGGCGCTGCCGCGTGGCTTTTCCCGATTTTTCGATCTGGCACGTTTTCTGCTTCTCATTTGCAAGAGGTCCAGAGGGGACTTTGATGACCAGCGCCAGGAAATGGCGCGGCCGACACACCGCTGCCCGACGCCGACGCCGTTTCTCTCCCGGCCGTCGGCGTCGGTGGCGGTTGTTGCCTTTTGGCACCGCTTCTTTCGCAGTTGTTCACGATTTCCTCTTCCCAAGCACTTTTTTCTGGCCTTTTTTTCGGCTTGCGCTAGTTCGCCCCGCATTGCGCCGGTTCCTGGGGAGAGAGACCGTTGCGGCCATCAGGGCGAAAGCCCGGCGGACTTGATGGCCGCAGCGGATCGCAAATCCCCCCGCGTTTTTCGCAGTCGGCAATTCATTTTCACCCGATGATTTTATTTGGCGAAGACGTGCGTCTCCACTATCTCTACCGCATGATTTTAGCCTTTGCCGAAAGCGGCCAAGGCTAAAATCATGCGGCAATTTAAAGTGCTACGGCACCGTTGCGCGTCTTGAGAACGCGCGGCGCCGTAGTCTACGAGAAGAAGCAGTGAGGGTGGAATGACCGACGTCACCAAGGAACAGGTTCTCGAAACGCTTAAGACCGTGCGCGGACCGGATCTCGAACACGATATCGTCGCGCTCGGCATGGTCTCCGATGTCTTCATCTCCGACGGCAAGGTCTATTTCTCCATCACGGTTCCGGCCGAACGCGCCAGGGAACTGGAGCCGATGCGGCTCGCCGCCGAGCGCGTCATCAAGGAGATGCCGGGCGTCAGGGGCGCGCTCGTCACTCTGACGGCAGACAAGAAGGCGGCGGCCGCCGCGTCTGCCGCCCGCCCGGCGCCCAATCCGCCCCACGGTCATGCCGGTCATGATCATGGAGGCCACGATCAACAGCATCACGGGCATGCACCGCAGCAACAGCCGCCCCGCTCGGGCAAGATCGGCGTTCCCGGTATCGGCGCCATCATTGCCGTGGCCTCCGGTAAGGGCGGGGTCGGCAAATCTACCACTGCCGTCAACCTGGCGCTCGGCCTGCTCGCCAATGGTCTGCGAGTCGGCATTCTCGATGCCGATATATACGGCCCCTCGATGCCGCGGCTCTTGAAGATCTCCGGCCGCCCGACGCAGATCGATGGCCGCATCATCAATCCGATGGAGAATTACGGCCTCAAGGTCATGTCGATGGGTTTCCTCGTCGACGAGGAGACGGCGATGATCTGGCGCGGGCCGATGGTCCAGTCGGCGCTGATGCAGATGCTGCGCGAAGTGGCATGGGGCGAGCTCGACGTCCTCGTCGTCGACATGCCGCCCGGCACCGGCGACGCGCAATTGACGATGGCCCAGCAAGTGCCGCTTGCCGGCGCCGTCATCGTTTCCACGCCGCAGGATCTCGCCCTGATCGATGCCCGCAAGGGCCTCAACATGTTCCGCAAGGTCGAGGTGCCGGTTCTCGGCATCGTCGAAAACATGAGCTATTTCATAGCGCCCGACACCGGCACCCGCTACGACATCTTCGGTCATGGCGGCGCCCGCAAGGAGGCCGAGCGGATTGGCGTGCCCTTCCTCGGCGAAGTGCCTCTGACGATGAACATCCGCGAAACTTCCGACGCGGGCACGCCGCTGGTCGCCTCCGATCCGAACGGTACCGTCGCCGGCATCTATCGCGGTATCGCCGCCAAGGTATGGCAGCAACTCGGCGGCCAGGCCCAGCGCCCGGCGCCGGCGATCGTCTTCGAATGACGCCTCCGGCTATAGGCAGGACTTCCCGGCCAATCGCGTGCATGACAGCAGAGCGCTGAACCGCCGAATCACCGTTGCGACATCCCAAATTGTGAGGGAAACGTGGTGAAAAGGCGCACTTCACGGAAGATGTCTTGATTATTTCACGGCTTTGCTTCATATGCCGCGGCGCCATGATGGCGTTGCTGCAGATGCTCATGACGGCCGTCTTCGTTTCGAAGGTCCCGGACCGCCTGCAAGGTCGAAGGATTGGTAACTGCGATGCGGTGGAGCATAATGCGCATGCTGGCCTTCGAGGTCGGATGCAGCTGGAGTTGTATGAACTTTCTTGATCCGCTTCCGTTTGGACCTGGAGCGAGCCACCCTCGCATTGCCGCGATGGCGGCCGCATGGAAACGCTTGCGATGAAGATGATGACCACGAAGTGTCGTGAGCATCGGAGACGCTGCCGGTGATCACCGCGTACTGTTCCAATTGCAAATCGGTCGAGATCCGCGATCTCTCGCCGGCCGCCTCCTTTCCCGAGGATGTCGTCTGGATCGACATGGTCGAGCCGAGCCGAGAGGAGGAGCTTTATGTCGAGAAGGTTCTCGGCATCGAGGTTCCGACCCGTGACGATCTCAAGGACATCGAACCTTCGGCGCGGCTTTATACTGAAAACGGTGCCGTCTTCATGGCCGCTTCCCTCGTCTGGAAAGCCGATACCGACGCGCCGACGCTGACAGATGTCGCGTTCATCCTGGCCGGAAAGCGGCTGATCACCATCCGTTACGCCCATCCCAAATCTTTTGCGCTGTTCATCGCCGCCCTTCACCGGCTTCCGGAAAACTGGCGCAGCGGCGCGGCCCTTCTCGCCAAGCTGCTGGAGACGATTGTCGACCGGACGGCCGAGATCCTGGAGACCGCCGTTTCGCGAATCGACATCTTGTCGACGCATGTGTTCGGCCGGGCGAAAAAGGTGCGCAGGCCTTCGAACTACCTCGAGCAAAAATTGCGCGATATAGCCGGTCATCACCGCATGATCAGCAAGCTGCGCGACAGTCTCGGTTCGCTTTCCCGGCTTCTAACGTTCTTTCACACTATCCCGGCGATCCAGCAGGACCACGAGGCCAGGGAGCTCTGCCGCAGCGTTTCGCGCGATATTCAGTCGCTGTCGGAGCATGCTTCCTTTGTTGCCGCCAACATCACCTTCCTGCTCGACGCCTCACTCGGCCTCATCAACATCGAACAGAACTCGATCATCAAGATCTTCTCGATCGCGTCGGTCGTTTTCCTGCCGCCGACATTGGTCGCCTCCATTTATGGCATGAATTTTCAGGTCATGCCCGAACTGGCCTGGGCCGCCGGTTACCCCTATTCGCTGGCCTTGATGGTGATATCGGCCGTCATCCCCTTTTTCTTTTTTCGCTGGAAAGGCTGGCTCTGAGGAGCCTGTTGAAATTTCATGTCCGAAGAGAGCCATCCGCACGAGCGCCACATGACGCCGCGCAAGCTGTTCTATCTCGCGCTCGGTTCCGTTGGTGTCGTCTATGGCGATATCGGCACGAGCCCGCTCTACGCTTTTCGCGAGGCGCTGAAGCCCGTTGCCCATGACGGCGTCACCCGTTTCGAGATCATCAGTCTGATTTCGCTGATGATCTGGGCGCTGACCATTATCGTCACCATCAAATACGTTCTCTTCCTGCTGCGCGCCGACAACGACGGGGAGGGCGGCACGCTGTCGCTGCTCGCCCTTCTGATGAAGACCGCGAACGGCCATACCGCACTGCTGATGCTGCTCGGACTGATGGGCGCTGCCCTGTTCCTCGGCGATGCGATGATCACACCGGCGCTTTCGGTGCTGTCGGCCGTCGAGGGCCTGAAACTCGTCACACCCAGGCTCGCGGACTATATCGTGCCGATCTCGGTGGTGATCCTGGCGCTGCTCTTCGTCGTGCAGTCGCGCGGCACTGGCGCCGTTGCGAGGTTCTTCGGTCCGATCACCGCCCTCTGGTTCATAGTCATGGCCGTCGCCGGCATTTCCCATATTTCCGACGATTTCGGCATCCTCGCCGCCTTCAATCCCTATTACGCCGTCAGCTTCCTGCTGCATGAGGGCTTTTACGGCATCGTCGTGCTCGGCGCCGTCTTCCTGACGGTGACGGGAGCCGAGGCGCTCTATGCCGACCTCGGCCATTTCGGCCGCCGCCCGATCCAGTGGGCCTGGTTCCTGCTGGTCTTTCCGGCGCTGACGCTGAATTATCTCGGGCAGGGTGCGCTCGTTCTCGGCAATCCGATGACGATGTCCGACCCCTTCTATCTGATGTATCCCAAATGGGCGCTGCTGCCGGTCGTCATCCTGGCGACCGCCGCAACGATCATCGCCAGCCAGGCCGTCATAACCGGCGCCTTCTCAATGGTGCGCCAGGGCATCAACCTCGGCTTCCTGCCGCGCATGGAAATCCTTTTCACCTCGGAAACCAATACCGGCCAGATCTTCGTTCCCTCGGTGAACGCGTTGCTGTTCATCGGCGTCATTTTCCTGGTGCTCGGTTTCAAAACCTCCGACGCGCTGGCGACCGCCTACGGAATCTCGGTTACCGGCGCCATGGTCGTGACCTCGATCATGGCCTTCGAATTCGTCCGCGCCCGCTGGAACTGGTCGCTGCCGGTCGCCGTGATGGCGCTGGCGCCGCTCGTCCTGCTCGAAATGATCTTTCTCGGCGCCAACCTGCTGAAGATCCACGATGGCGGTTATATCCCGATCCTGATCGCCACCGGCTTTACCGTGGTCATGTGGACCTGGCGCCGCGGCAGCGCGATTCTGATGGAAAAGACCCGACACACCGACATTCCGCTCGCCTCCTTCGTCAGTTCGATCGAGCGCAAGAGCGAGCATTCGCCCGCGCAGGTTCCGGGCACGGCGATCTTCCTGACCAGCGATCCGGAATCGGCCCCCGCCGCCCTGCTGCACAATCTCAAGCACAACCACGTGCTTCACGACCGCAACGTCATCCTGACGATCCGCACGGTCAACAAGCCGCGGGTGCCCAGCCACGACCGCTATAAGGTCGAGCCCATCTCCGAACGCTTCTCCCGCGTCGAACTGCTCTTCGGCTTCATGGAATCGCAGAACGTCTCGCAGGCTCTCGCGACGCTGCGCAAGACCGGACTGAAGTTCGACATCATGTCGACCTCCTTCTACCTCGGCCGCCGCAAGCTGGTGCCGGATGCCAAGTCGGGCATGCCCTACTGGCAGGACCGCCTCTATATCGCGCTCGCCAACGCCGCCACCAATCCCTCGGATTATTTCCGCCTGCCGGCAAACCGCGTGGTGGAGCTGGGGTCTCACGTTATTATTTGACGGGTGCGGGCGACATTGCCGACGTGGTGTCCGCGCTCCCTGGCTCCTTCCGCCACCTCGTCCTCCGTCATGCTCGGCCCTGAGCCGAGCATCCACACGGCACCCACCAACAACAGCGGCATGGAACCTCGGCTCAAGGCCGAGGATGACGCAGAGTGGGGTTGCGTCCGCGTCAAACCAGCCACATTAGAACATCCGCATGGCCACATTCCGGCACACGTCGTTAACCGGACGTCAAGGTTAATGAGGGATTTTCGATGGCATGTTCCCGCGTTTCATGCCCGGAGTTCGTGTTGCGTCGAAAGAGCCCTTCCCGTAGCAAGCTGCGTCTTCTCCCCGAGAACTGGGTATCGCCCGCCATCTTCGGGCTCGCCGGCTGGCTGATCTTCCCGAGCGTTGCCTCCCACGCCGATCTTGCCACCATGCTCGCCGGTCTCGACCGTGAGGGGGAGAGCTGGCGCATGGTGCTGACCAATTCACCGGCCGGCTCCATCCATCAGGCCGAACTCGCCTTCGCCGATCCGGCGGCGACCGGTTCGATCGCCTCGGGCGCCGGCATGGTGCTGCCCGATGGCCGAAAGGTCGCCTTCACCGCCAAGGACAAGGGCACCGCCAAGGACAAGGGCCACGAGGACACGCCGGACGAGGATCGCGTCAACCGCGGCATGAAGAGAGGTCGCATCGTCGCCGTCGAGAAGATGCAGCCGCCGAAGGATTTTTCCGCCGGCTCCATTCTCCAGCGCACCAGGATGCTCTTCACTCCGAATTTCGATCTCAAGGACGGGTCGGCTTTCGTCAAACCGAAGATCCAGGGCAAGGAAATCGAGATCGCCACCTCCTTTTATAAGAAGCAGCCGGTAACGCCGGAAGCCGGTTTGCCGGCGATGCTCGCAGGCCTCGCCACCAGCAACAAGGCCGACGTGCTTGCCACCGCCTATGCGCCGGCAGCACCCGACTATGCCCGCCAGTCGCCCTTCGATTCGATCCTGACGGAACAGGACAGCGGCCGCTTCGTCCCCAAGATCGGTCCGGGCGATCACGCCTGGGCCGCAAGCGTGCTGCCGCCGAGTGTCTTTTCAGCACGCGAGCAGCAATGCCTTGCCTCCGGCATCTATTTCGAGGCGCGCGGGGAATCGGTGAAAGGCCAGGCGGCCGTCGCTCAGGTCATCCTCAACCGTGTTCGCAACCCTGCCTATCCCAAGAGCATCTGCGGCGTCGTCTACCAGAACGAGGATTGGCGCAACCGCTGCCAGTTTTCCTTCGCCTGCGACAGCATCAAGGACCGGGTGAATTCGGAATATCACTGGCGGGTGGCCCGCGACGTGGCCATGGCGGTGACATCAGGCAAGATCTGGCTGCCACAGGTGGGGTCGGCGACGCACTACCATGCCGTCTACGTCCGGCCGAAATGGGCAAAGACCATGGAAAAGGTCGGGCGCATCGGTCTCCACGTCTTCTACCGCACCTATGGCGGCGGCTGGAGCTGAGCTAAGGCGGCCGGGGCCGGGCTGATTTTCCGCCCCCAAAAGCGGATTCTTTCGGTCGAATTTGCGCGCTCGGCGGAAAATCAACTTATCTCATTGATTTGGCGTGCTTATTTTATGGCTGGACAGATGCTGTCTACGCCTTGACTATACCAATCCCTAAAACTATGTTGCGCGCGACTTCAGAACGGGCCGGAGGGTTCTCAACCTTCGCGTCCGGAGTCCGAATAACCGGGGTAGCGGGAGTGCGGGCGACGGGCAGGCGAGGAGGGATCCATGGCGGATGACCGCGAGGAAAGTCTTGAGAAGCGCCGTGCGCAGCTTGGAGCGGAACTCGCCACCAAGCGCGTCGAGGCGAAAGTGGAAGAGGCGAGCGAAGCCCGCGCCGAGGAAAGCCGCAAAGGCTATGCCCAGGCGATGAAGCTTTCGAGCGAGTTCATTTCCGCAATCGTCGTCGGTGCCGTCCTTGGCTACGTCCTCGACCGTTTTGTCGGTACGGCGCCTTGGGGTTTGATTGTTCTTCTGCTTCTCGGATTTTGTGCCGGCGTTCTAAACGTGCTGCGTTCTGCGGGAAAGGTGTCTCAGCCCCTGGACCGCAAGGACGGCAACAAGTAAGGACCGGTTCCCGGTCCAGTGCAATGACCCCGCGTCCTGCGGGCTAAAGAGAGAGAACCTGCGGTGTCTAACGATCCGACTCATCAGTTCCTGATCCAGAAGATTGTGCCGATCGAAATCGGCGGGATTGATTTCTCGTTCACCAATGCCTCGCTCTTCATGGCCGCTTCGGCCGCCGTTGCCGCCGGCTTCCTCTATTTCTCGACCTCGAACCGCGCCATCGTGCCGGGTCGTTCGCAGTCGGTCGCGGAAATGTCATATGAATTCATCGCCGGCATGCTGAAGGAAGGCGCGGGCAAGCAGGGAATGAAGTTCTTCCCGCTGGTCTTCTCGCTCTTCATGTTCGTCCTGACGGCGAACCTGCTTGGCATGTTCCCGTATTTCTTCACGGTGACGAGCCAGATCATCGTCACGTTCGCCCTTGCCCTGCTCGTCATCGGCACGGTTCTCGTCTATGGCTTCTATAAGCACGGCTTCCACTTCCTGAATGTCTTCGTGCCCTCAGGCGTGCCGGGCGTTCTGCTGCCGCTGGTCGTCGCGATCGAAATCATTTCCTTCCTGTCCCGTCCGATTTCGCTCTCTGTTCGTCTTTTCGCGAACATGCTGGCTGGTCACATCACGCTGAAGGTGTTCGCAGGCTTCGTCGCCTCGCTTGGAGCCCTCGGTGCCGTCGGTGTGGGCGGAGCCATTCTTCCTCTCATCATGACCGTCGCCCTGACCGGTCTCGAGTTCCTCGTCGCCTTCCTCCAGGCTTACGTCTTTGCGGTGCTGACTTGCATGTACCTCAATGACGCGATCCATCCGGGCGGGCACTAAGGATAACGACATCGACGTCAAAGGGCGTCAGTCATTCGCCGCAACAACCATTTCAAAGGAGTTCAACATGGAAGCGGAAGCAGCAAAGTTCATCGGTGCAGGTCTGGCTTGCTTTGGTATGGCCGGTACGGCTCTCGGCCTCGGCAATATCTTCGGCAACTACCTCTCCGGCGCTCTGCGCAATCCGTCTGCCGCTGACAGCCAGTTCGGCCGTCTGGTATTCGGCTTCGCCGTTACGGAAGCTCTGGGCATCTTCTCGCTGCTCGTCGCTCTCCTCCTCCTCTTCGCCGTCTGATATCGGCGGATAGATGGATCACGGCCTGCGCCCGCAAGCCGTGATCCTTTGCATTTGCAGTACACCTGGAGGTGAGCATGTTTTTTGTGACCCCGGCTTACGCTGAGGAAGCACCGGCGGCAGCGACCGGCACGGATGCGCATGCCGCTCCGGCCGCAGGCGAGGTCCATACCGAGACCGGCGTAGCCGAAGGCGAACACGCCCGTGGCCCGTTCCCGCCTTTCGATTCGACGACCTACGCATCCCAGCTGCTCTGGCTGGTTATTACGTTCGGCGTCTTCTACCTCCTTATGCAAAAGGTCATCGCGCCGCGCATCGGGGCCATCCTCGATCAGCGCCACACGCGCATCTCCCAGGACCTGGAAGAGGCGGGCCGCCTGAAGGCGGAAGCTGACGCTGCCGTCGAGACCTATGAAGGCGAATTGGCCGCCGCCCGCGCCAAATCCCACGCGATCGGCTCCGCCGCCCGTGACGCCGCCAAGGCCAAGGCCGAAGAAGATCGTCGCGCTGTTGAGACGAGCCTTTCGGAAAAGATCAAGGCTGCCGAAGCCCGCATCGCCGAGATCAAGGCGAAGGCTTTTGCCGATGTCGGCACCATTGCCGAGGAAACGGCCGCTGCCGTCGTCGAACAACTGATCGGCAGCACCGCTGCTCAGGCAGATGTCGCCGCCGCCGTCGCGGCCGCCAAGAAGGAGGCTTGATCGATGGAGTTTCACCTTGACGCGACTTTCTTTGCCTTTGTCGGCCTCATCCTGTTCCTGGCGCTGGTCGTCTATCTGAAGGTTCCGGGAATGATGGCACGGTCTTTGGATGACCGCGCTGACCAGATCCGCAACGAGCTGGCCGAAGCCAAGCGCCTGCGCGAGGAAGCGCAGCACCTGCTGGCCGAATACCAGCGCAAGCGCAAGGAAGCGGAAGCCGAGGCGGCCCATATCGTTGCCGCCGCTGAGCGCGAAGCCGAGATGCTGACTGCCGAGGCGAAGAAGAAGACGGAAGAATTCGTCGCCAACCGCACGGCGCTCTCCGAGCAGAAGATCAAGCAGGCCGAGGCCGATGCGATGAAGGCGGTGCGTTCCGCCGCCGTCGATCTGGCGATCGCGGCCGCAGAAACGGTGCTCGCCAAGAAGGCGGACGGCAAGGTCCAGTCCGAGCTCTTCGGCAATGCCGTCGGCCAGGTTAAGACTCGGCTCAACTGAGCGGTATCGAATGAATGTCGGAAAGGCCGGGCATGTCCCGGCCTTTTTGTTGATACCTTGTTTATTTTCTCCGTCTGGTGCAGCGAGCGTAGCTCGGCGCGCGTGCCCCTCATCCGGCTTCCGCCACCTTCTCCCCGCTTTGGGGGCGAAGGGACATGCCCTGGGCTTTCCGTTCCCTGTCGCCCGCTCCGTTTTACGCTCGCTCTCGTCTGACAGCCGAGCGCTCTCCGATCCGATAGAGAGAGGTGTCGAACGCAATGACGGCCGGATGAGCGGCAGCTTGGCGGTTCAGAGACCTAGGCGTTTCGTTTTGAGCACCTATTCCGATAGCAGTTCGTCCATCTCAGGCTCGTCACCATCCTTCCGCAATGGCCGGAAACTCATCCGGTGCAGCGAGCAGGGGCCGTGCCTCTCTATGCCGGCGCGGTGCTGCGCCGTACCGTAACCGGCATGTGCGGCAAAACCGTAATCGGGAAATACATGATGCGCTCTTGCCATCATTCGGTCGCGCGTCACCTTGGCGACGATCGAGGCGGCGGCGATCGAGACCGAGCGGGCATCGCCCTTGACCACGGCCTGTCCTGGGCAATCGAGGCCTGGCGGCACATCGAGCCCATCGGTCAACACGTAACTGGCGGGAACGGCGAGGCTGCATATGGCGCGACGCATCGCGTCCAGGCTTGCCTTGCGAATGTCCGTCTCGTCGATGCGGGTCGAGCTGGAGGAGGCGATCGAGACAGTCGCAGTTGCCAGGATCTGGGCGAACAGTTCCTCGCGCCGCTGCGCCGAGAGCTGCTTGGAATCGTTAAGCCCCTCGGGAATGCGCTTCGGATCAAGAATGACGGCGGCGGCTACAACGGGTCCGGCCAGTGGCCCGCGGCCTGCCTCGTCGGCGCCGGCCACCGGCCAGTGGCCGGCCTTGCGAGCTTTGAGCTCGAGCTTGAAATCCGGCACGAGAGGGACCGTGTCGAAAAGCAGGGGAGAATCGGGTGGCGTGCGACGTTTCATGCGGCTGAACCTCGCACGCCAACCCGATTTCCCGCAAGTCCCCGGATCAGGGCGGCAGCCGGGGACCGTCCGGCGGATGGTGGCGGTCAGTGCCATCCGCGGGAATTGCGATCGAGGCTCGAAAACAGGGCGGTTTGTCGAGCAGCCGATACGCAAGCTGAAAGCAATTCCGAAAAGTTTGGAGCGGATTCCGTCCGGAATTGCACAAAACGTCAGTCATGATTCCGGGAACTGCCGGCCCCCGGCACTCGGTTGAAAACTGAAGGCTAGAGCAGCGACAGCTGCACGCCGCTGCCATCAGGTGGCACGAACAGATCGTCGCGCAGAGGCACGCTGCGTCGCGTCAGCTCGAAGCGTCGTGCCGCCATTTCGAAACGCCGTGCGATCTGCCAGGCATAGGGGCCGGCGCCCTTCATGCGCTTGCCGAATTCGGCGTCGTAATCCTTGCCGCCGCGCATCGAGCGCACCAGCGACATCACATGCCGGTAGCGATCGGGATAATGCTGCAGCAGCCAGTCGCGAAAGAGCGGGCTGACCTCGAGCGGCAGCCGCAGAATGACATAGCTCGCCTCGGCAGCGCCGGCAGCCTTCGCCGATTCGAGGATGCGCTCCAGCTCGTGATCGTTCAGCGCCGGGATCAGCGGCGCGGCCATGACGGCAGTCTGGATGCCTGCCTCCGAAAGCGCGTGAATCGTCTCCAGCCTTCGCGGTGGCGTGGCGGCGCGCGGCTCCATCGCCCGGGCAAGCTTGCGGTCGAGCGTTGTGACCGAGATGCCGACGCGCACCAGATTCTTACTGGCCATCTCCTGCAGAATGTCGAGATCGCGCAGGATCATCGCCGATTTGGTGACGATCGAAACCGGATGGTTCGCCTTGTTCAGCACCTCGAGGATGCCGCGCATGATGCGCCACTCCTTCTCGATCGGCTGATAGGGATCGGTATTCGTGCCGATCGCGATCACCCGCACCTTATAGCCAGGCTTGGCGAGCTCCCGCTCCAGCAGTTTCGCCGCGTCGGGCTTGGCGAAGAGCTTCGTCTCGAAATCAAGCCCTGCCGAGAGCCCCATATAGGCGTGCGTCGGCCGGGCGAAGCAATAGATGCAGCCGTGCTCGCAGCCGCGATATGGATTGATCGAGCGGTCGAAGGAAATGTCCGGCGATTCGTTGCGGGTGATCGCCGTGCGCGGTTTTTCGACCTGCACCTCGGTCTTGAACGGCGGCAGCTCCTCCAGCGTCTGCCAGCCATCGTCGAACGTCTCCCGCTGCAGCGCTTCGAAACGGCCCGTCGGATTCAGTCCCGCCCCACGCCCGCGTCGCCGATCGCCTTCGATCCTGAGGCCAGAGGATACGATCATTGCATCGGCAATATCTGCCGTATTGGCAGGCGCGAATGCGGCCTGCCCTGCCAGGGACTGCTCTCTCATCGGATTCTCCCGCGGCGGAAAGCCTTTGCCTCCGCCCGTTTTGATGATTAAATTCCTATCGGCAAAAAGAGAACAATGCAAGAACAAAATGAGGAAAAGGGTGCTGGCAAATAATTGTGCGGCGCATTATGAATAATCGATGTTGACGGTTGTTCTCGAGTGCCAGGATCAGGAATCCGAACTGGCGCAGACTTTATCGATATTGGTGGCAGGCGCGGTGGAAGGGCTCGTCAGCGATGTGATCGTGCTCGACCACGGTTCACGCGACGGCACGTCGCGGGTCGCCGACGCCGCCGGCTGCCGTTTCCATTCCCAATGGGATATCAAAGATGTCGTCCGCTCGGCCCGTGGCGAGTGGCTGCTCTTCGTCGAGCCGGGGGCAAGGCCGCAGGCCGGCTGGATCGATGAAATCGCCGAATATATCGCGCTGAACAAGACGCCGGCGCGCTTTACCGCATCGCGCGGCTACCGACGCCCCTTCTTCCAGCGCGTCGCTCGCGCCCGGCCGCCGCTGGAACTAGGGCTGTTGATGCCGAAGAGCCAGGCGCTCGCGACCGCCAGAAGCGGGATGCCTCTTGCCGACTTCGTCAAGGGCCAGAAGCCGCGCAAACTCTCCAGCGAACTCATTCCCTCCTGGGTCGCGCGCGCTGCGCGGTAACAACTCGACTTCCGCGACCAGGTCTTCGTCTGCTTCCTCTACGCCAATGGCCGCCTCTCACCCTAGCCCTCTCCCAGTACAACCGGGCGAGGGACGTCCCCTGCGAAAGGTCGGAGAGGGACGGAGAGGTCGCGGCATATGCCCTTGCCGCGTAAAGATGGCGCCCCATCGGATTTGGCGCTATAATTCGCTTATGGCGCCGTCGAAGCGCCTCGCTTCGCAAACGGACGCCATGGAATGCCGGTGAACGGCAGAACAGGTCGGCGAAAATCTCCTCTTCTGCCGGGTTCCCGGCGAAAAGGAGGTGCGTCATGCGACGGGGTATGATCTGTGGCCTGTTGGCCGTCATATTGCCGACACTGGTGATCGCGCATCCGCATTCGGCAGCATCGCAGGCGATGCTCAGTTGCGCAGGCCGATCCGACGTCGTCAAATTCCTGGACAAGAATTTCGCTGAGAAGCTGACGGCGGTCGGGCTTGTCAACCAGAACGCCGTTCTCGAGGTCTATGCCGCAAAAAGCGGAACCTGGACGCTCGTCGTCACGGATGTTCAAGGCATAAGTTGCATTCTGCTGTCGGGTGACAGCTGGGATTCGATGCCGGCCCTGTCGGGTATCGCCACAACGCATCGGCGCTGAAAATTCCGATCGACATTTGGACTGCATTTCTCGCGGCAGCAGCAGTCTATTTCTTCGCGCCGCGTTTCAGGTGCTCGTCTAGGCGCGGCATGATCTCGACGAAATTGCACGGCACGCTGCGATAATCGAGTTGCGCTTTCAGAATGCCGTCCCAGGCATCCCGGCAGGCGCCGGGCGAGCCCGGCAGCGCAAAGATGAAGGTCGAGTTGGCAACACCTGCCGTAGCGCGCGACTGGATCGTCGCCGTGCCGATCTTCTCATAGGAGATGCGGTGGAAGACGGCGGAAAAGCCGTCCATGCGCTTTTCGAACAGCGGCTCCAGGGCCTCGGGCGTCACATCGCGCCCGGTGAAGCCGGTTCCGCCTGAGGTGATGACGACGTCGATCTCGTCCCGCTCGGTCCAGGCCTTGACGCTTGCGGCGATCTTCTCCCGGTCGTCGGGCACGATCGCCCGCTCGACCAGCTTGTGGCCCGCCTCGGTGATCCGCGCCGCCAGCGTATCGCCCGACTTGTCCGTCTCGGGCGTGCGCGTATCGGAGACGGTGAGAACCGCAATGCCGATGGCGATAAAGGGCCGTTTTTCGTCCAAACCTGCCATCAGATGCCTCCCGAAACTGTTTGCGTCGCCTGGAAATACCAGTCTGGCCGCGCCTCGTGAAGAGCCGCCGCCGCATCTCGTGCGGTGGCCATGTCGGCAAAGATCCCGAAGCAGGTGGCGCCGGAGCCCGACATACGGGCAAGGAGCGCGCCCTCAGTCTGCAGCATCGCCGAGATCACCGCGATTTCGGGCACGACTTCGCGCGCCGGCGGCTCCAGGTCGTTGCGGGCCGCCTTGATTGCCGCGAGCCAGCCGGCGCTCTGCGCGAGGTTCAGCGGAGGATTGTTCTTTGCCTTGAGCCGGCGGAAAACCTCCGGCGTCGACACGCCCTTCAGTGGGTTGGCAAGCACCATGGCAAGGGCCGGCAGATCGGGAACGGCTTCGATCTCTTCGCCGATGCCGCGGGCAATCAGCGGCCGGCTCTCGAGGCACATGGGCACGTCGGCGCCAAGTTTCAGCGCCAGCGCCGCCAGCGTCTCCACCGGCAATCCAGTGCCCCAGAGGCGCGTCAGCCCCCGCAGGGTCGCCGCCGCGTCGGCCGAGCCGCCGCCGATGCCGGAGGCAACAGGCAGGTTCTTTTGGAGGTGGATGTGAACGGGAAAGGCGAGGGCGCCCAGGACCTCGCGCAGCAGATCGCGGGCTCTGATCACCAGATTGGTGCCGCCGTCACCGGCAAGCGTCTCTCCGAAGCGGCCCGACAGGGTGAAGGCGTCGGCCGGCGCGGGCAGGAAGCCCAGCCGGTCGCCGCAATCGGCGAAGGTCACCAGCATATCAAGCAGATGATAGCCGTCCGCCCGTTGGCCCGTCACATGCAGGGCGAGGTTGATCTTCGCGCGCGCCTCTTCGGTGACGCCGAAAGCGTCGGCCATCCCCTGCTCACGCATCGGTCGAGTCCGTCAGGATTTCTTATCGGCCGGCGGCGGGGTCACGGGCACCGGATCCGGCTGCTTCTTGTCGGCCGCCTTGGCATCGTCGTCGGCGGGCAGGCCGTTCGCGACCTTCTCCTTGATCTTCGGAATTTCGGCCGCTTCGGGCTCGGAGGCGAGCGCCCGGTTCCACTGGTAGACGGCTTCGAGCTTGCGCCCGACGCGCCAGTAGGCATCGCCCAGATGGTCGTTGATCGTCGCGTCGCCGGCCTTGATCTGTGCCGCCCGTTCCAGTTCGTCGACGGCATCGTCGAAGCGCTTCAGCCGGAAATAGGCCCAGCCGAGCGAATCGATGATGTAGCCGTCGTCCGGGCGCAACTCGACGGCCTTCTTGATCATGGCGAGACCTTCATCGAGATTCCGGTTCATATCGATCCAGGAATAACCGAGATAGTTCAGCACCTGCGGCTGATCGGGGTTGAGCTCCAGGGCCTTGCGAAAGTTCGGTTCGGCCTGGTCCCACTTCTTCAGCCGCTCATAGGCAATGCCGCGCTGGAAGAAGACGCTCCAGTTGGCGCGGCCGGCGATCGGGCCGATCACTTCGACTGCCTTGTCGTAATTGGCGGCCATTGCCTCGTAGTCCTTGGCGTCGGAGAGCACGCTGCCATAGGCGAGGTAGCTGCGAATGTCCTTCGGGTCGGAGGCGATCAGCGCCTGCAGGTGCTTGCGCGCCTCGTCGACCTTGCCGCCCTGAGCAAGGGCGAGGCCGAGCTGAAGCTCGGAAATGCGCCGCATCGGCGAATTTTCCGGCACCTTCTTATAGAGGGAGATGGCGCGGTCCATCTGGTTCTGCTTTTCGGCTATGCCGCCGAGCAGGACCAGCGTATCGGCGCTGTTCGGGTCGAGTGCATTGGCCGTCTGCAGGTAGAGCGAGACGATATCCTCGGCACCGTCGCGGTTCAGCGCGCCGCCAACGGAGAAGAGCACGCCGGCGGCCCCTTCTTCGGCGGTCTTGACCTGCTGTTCCTGCTTCTCGCCCTTTTCGATGCTGTCGCGCAGCGCATTCAGCGGCGCGTAGTTCGGAAGCAGGTTGTCGCCGACGGACACGGCGTCGAGCGCCTTCTGCTTGTTGCCCTGCGTCGCCTCCAGGCGGGCGAGCGCCATCACCGCACGCATGAAGGTGTCGGGCGCCGTAGCGCCGCCTTCCTTATCGAGCACGGCATCGTTGAGGTGCTGGCGGGCCGACTTCACGTCGCCCGTGACGACGGCGATCGCGCCGGCATTGTAATTCTGGAAGATGCGGAACCAGTCCGGCCCCTTCATCTTCTGGACCATGGCGAGCGCTTCCTTGCCGCGGCCGGCGCCGACGCGGGCCCAGGCGAGCAGCAGGTCGTTCATCATCCGGTCGAGATCGTTGGGCCCCTTATATTTCAGGATCGATTCGGCGGCCTTGTAGTCGCCGCGGCGGACCGCATCCATGGCGCGGACGATCGTGGTGATACGCTCGACGGTGGGATCGCTCTTCAGATCGTTGGCATATTTGACGCCTTCCTTGATGTCGCCGTTGAGCAGCAGCGAGATCATCAGCCGCTGGCGGATCTCGGGATTGCCGGGCTCGATCTGCAGCGCCTTCTTGTAGAGTGCGATTGCGGTTTCGTAATCGTGATCGACATCGGCCGTGCGCGCGGCGAGGAAGGCGCCGGAGAAAGTGGTGACACTATCGGTATCGAAACTCTCAATCTTGCCGGCATCGCCTGCCTTGGCCGCATCCTCGGCGTTCGCTCCGGCAACACCGCCGAGCGAAAGGACAGCCGCCAGCGCTGCGCTCGTAAGAAGACGGATGGCAAATCTCTGCCGCATTAGAAAACCTTTCTTCGAGAGCGTCCGGCCGTCCTGCCGGTCGCAAATCAGTTGTGATCACTGATTCATAACAGGATGGCTTTTTTGGAGCGGCGCTGCAAGAAAATCAGCCCGCGCTCGAAGGCGTTCGGTTAATTGACGCGCTCGATGCAGAAGTCGATCACTTCCATCAAGGCGGATTTCCATACCGTATCGGGAAGCGGCGCCAGCGCGTCCCGCGCGATCGTGCCGTAATGGATCGCCCGGCCGATCGTATCGCTGAGCGTGCCGTATTTGGTGATCAGCCCCAGCGCTTTTTCCAGGTTGGTGTCGCTGCTGTTGCCGGCCTCGATCGCATCGCGCCAGAAGGCGCGCTCCTCCGTGGTGCCGCGGCGATAGGCGAGGATGACGGGCAGCGTGATCTTGCCTTCGCGGAAATCGTCGCCGACATTCTTGCCGAGATCGGTGGCCTTGCCACCGTAATCGAGCGCGTCGTCGACGAGCTGGAAGGCGAGCCCGAGGTTCATGCCGTAGGATTTCAGCGCGTTGCGGCCCGGCCGGCCGGCTTCGGCGACGATCGGGCCGACTTCGGCGGCGGCGGCAAAGAGGGCAGCCGTCTTGGCGCGGATGACGGAGAGATAATCATCCTCCGTCGTCTCCATGTTCTTGGCGACGGAAAGCTGCAGCACCTCGCCTTCGGCAATCACGCAGGCCGCGGAAGACAAGACGTCGAGCGCATCGAGAGAGCCGACATCGACCATCATGCGGAAGGCCTGCCCGAGCAGGAAATCACCGACCAGCACGCTTGCCTGGTTTCCCCAGATCATGCGCGCCGTCGATTTGCCGCGGCGCAGGTCGCTTTCGTCGACGACGTCGTCATGCAGCAGCGTCGCAGTATGCATGAATTCGACCGAGGTGGCGAGTTTGACGTGGTTTTCGCCGCGGTAGTCGAACAGCGATGCGGCCGCCAGCGTCAGCATCGGCCGCAGCCGCTTGCCGCCGGACGAGATCAGATGGTTCGCCACTTCGGGAATCATCTGTACGTCGGAGCCGGCCTTGGACAGAATGAGCTGGTTCACCCGCTCCATGTCAGCCTTGGTGAGATCGACCAGCGGCTTGATGGATGCCAGTTTGTTTTTGCTTTCTTCAAGCGGTATGACCACGCCCAACGACCCGGACTCCTGTTCACTCATTGCATCTGACAATAGAAAGGGGCGATGGACGCGGCAAGGGGTGAATTGTCGCGCTTGGCGAAATTGGAAGGAAAACCACGGCAAATGCATGAACTTATCCGCGCCAACGATCCCGTTCTGCTCTCCTTTGCCGAGAGCCTGATGAAGGATGCGGGAATTCACTGCTTCATCGCCGATCAGGGCATGAGCGTGCTGGAAGGGTCGCTCGGCATGCTGCCGCGACGCCTGCTGGTGGATGAGGAAATGGCCGATCAGGCTCGCCGCATCCTGATCGACGCCGGCCTCGGCGGTGAACTGCGCGACAGGACGTGAGCGGGCGATGACCGGCAGACCCGCTGAAAGCATCGATGCCTTCCATCGCGGCGCCTTTCATGTGGTGCAGCCGAAGGGCAGGGGCCATCGCGCCGGCATGGACGCGATGCTGCTGGCTGCTCTCGTCGCCGACCCTAGCGCGATCAGGGTTGCCGATCTCGGCGCCGGCGCCGGTGCTGCCGGCCTTGCCGTCGCCTCGCGCCTTGCCAATGCGCAAGTGGTGCTCTTCGAGCGCTCTCCCGAGATGGCCGATTACGCCCGCCGCAGCATCCTGTTGCCGGAAAATGCCCATCTCGCCGCCCGCGTCGGCGTCGTCGAGGCGGATGTGACGCTGACCGCCAAGGCACGCAACGATGCCGGCCTTGCCGATGAAAGCTTCCATCACGTGATCATGAACCCGCCCTTCAACGATGCCGGCGACCGGCGCACGCCCGATGCGCTCAAAGCCGAAGCTCATGCGATGACCGACGGCCTGTTCGAACGCTGGATCCGCACGGCCGGCGCCATCATGATCCCCGGCGGACAATTGTCGCTGATCGCCAGACCCCAGTCGATCGCGGAGATCATCGATGCCTGCGGCCGGCGCTTCGGCGGCATCGAGATCACCGCCATCCATCCGCGCCCCGGTGAAAATGCCGTCCGCATCCTGGTGACGGCCATCAAGGGCTCGCGGGCGCGGCTGTCGCTGCGCTCTGCCCTCATCATGCACGAAGAGGGGAGCCACAAGTTCTCCCCTCTCGTTGATGATTTCAACAATGGCCGGGCGGCCTATGCCAGGCTTTAGGCTCGATTGTTTCCAGCGCAATTCCGGACGGAAAACCGCTCCTACACTTTTCCTGGAATTGCTTCAGCCGGTGACGAAGTCGAAGAGCAGCTTGACGTTCAGCCCGGCGATCAAGATCGCGATCACGTAGGAGATGCCGCTCAGCCAGCGCGGCGCCACGAGTTCGCCCATCTTGGCTTTGCTCGCGGTGAACATGACAAGCGGGAAGACGGCGAAGGAAAGCTGCAGGCTGAGCACGACCTGCGTGAGGATCAAAAGCTCGGCCGTGCCCTGGTCGCCGTACCAGACGGTGACGACCGCCGCCGGCACGATGGCGATAGCGCGGGTGATCAGCCGGCGCACCCACGGTTTCAGCCGGATCTTGAGAAAGCCTTCCATGACGATCTGGCCGGCAAGCGTTGCCGTCACCGTCGAATTCAGGCCACAGCAGAGAAGCGCAATACCGAACAGCGTCGGCGCGATCGCCAGGCCCAGAAGCGGCGACAGCAGCGAATGCGCCTCGCCGAGTTCGACGACATCGGTCTTGCCGTGCGCATTGAAGGCGGCGGCCGCAAGGATCAGGATCGAAGCGTTGATCAGCAGCGCGAAACAGAGCGCGACGGTGGAGTCGATCGTCGCATAAGTGAGCGCCTCCTTCTTCTCGGGTACCGTATGACCATAGGCCCGCGTCTGCACGATGCCGGAGTGAAGATAGAGATTGTGCGGCATGACGGTCGCGCCGAGGATGCCGAGTGCCAGATAGAGCATCTCAGGATTGCTGACGATCTCGGTCGTCGGGAAGAAGCCTTTGATGACCGCGCCCCATTGCGGATCGGCGAGGAAGATCTGAACGCCGAAGCAGAGCGCGATGACGCCGAGCAGTGCGATGATGAAGGCTTCCACCCAGCGAAAACCGAGCTTCTGGAGGAAAAGGACCAGGAAGACGTCGAGCGCCGTGATGAGAACGCCGAGCTCCAGCGGAATGCCGAACAGCAGGTTGAGGCCGATCGCCGTGCCGATAACCTCGGCAATGTCGGTCGCGATGATGGCGATTTCCGCGAAAGCCCAGAGCGGCACCGAGACATATTTCGGAAAGGCGTCGCGGCAGGCCTGTGCGAGGTCGCGGCCGGAGGCGATTGCAAGCCGCGCGCAGAGCGACTGCAGCACGATCGCCATCAGGTTGGAAAGCAGTGCGACGGTGAGCAGCGCATAACCGAACTTCGAGCCGCCGGCGAGCGAAGTCGCCCAGTTGCCCGGATCCATGTAGCCGACGGCAACCATATAGCCCGGCCCGGCGAAGGCCGCGGCCCGGCGCCACATCGAGCTCGGCCGCCCCGTTCCGACGGTGCGGTAGACATCCGACAGCGAAGCCTCTCCGCGCTCGTGCCGCCAGCCTCTTTTTGCATTGGGATTGGGGGCGTCCATGCAATTTCCACCTGTTTATCGTGAGCGCACTATGACGGAGCAGCGTGATAATGCAAGTCATTCGCAACAAGAAAATCAATCCGGTGTTTTCAGGAACGCGACCATTGCGTTTGTCGTTCCAGCGCATACATGGATGCGATCGCGAAATAACGATCGTGCGACCCGAAGCGAAGGATAGGAAATGGCCGGATTCTTGAGAAAGCTGCTGCCGAAACGGTTTCGCAAGGATGGTCTCTCCATCCCTGTTGTAAGATTGCAGGGCGCGATCATAAGCGGCGGCGGCCAGTTCCGGCCAACCCTCAATCTCGCCAATGTCGCCCCGGTCCTGGAAAAAGCCTTCGCCATGAAGGACGCGCCAGCGGTTGCCATCTCGATCAATTCGCCGGGCGGCTCGCCCGTTCAGTCCCGCCTGATCTTCACCCGAATTCGTGAGCTCGCCCGCGAAAAGCAGAAGAAGGTGCTGGTCTTCGTCGAGGATGTCGCCGCTTCCGGCGGCTATATGATTGCGCTTGCCGGCGACGAGATCATCGCAGACGCCACCTCGATCGTCGGCTCGATCGGCGTCGTCTCCGGCGGTTTCGGCTTTCCCGAGCTCCTGAAGAAGATAGGCGTCGAGCGCCGCGTCTATACGGCCGGCGAAAACAAAGTGATCCTCGATCCTTTCCAGCCGGAAAAGGAAAAGGACATCGAATACCTCAAGAGCCTGCAGCTCGAAATCCACCAGGTCTTCATCGCAATGGTGCGCGAGCGCCGCGCCGGCAAGCTCAAGGACGATGCGACGGTGTTTTCCGGTCTGTTCTGGAGCGGCACCCGCGGCCTCGAACTCGGCCTCATCGACGGCCTCGGCGACATGCGCCAGGAATTGAAGAGGCGCTACGGCCAGAAGACCCGGCTGGAACTCGTCACCGCCGGCCGCGGCCTGTTCGGCCGCCGGATTCCCGGCGTATCGCCTGTCACACTCGATGGTGTCGCATCGGGCCTCGCGACGGGGCTTGTCGAAGCGGCCGAAGAGAGAGCATTGTGGAGCCGCTTCGGACTTTGAGAGGAGCAAGAGAGGGGCATGGCACAGCTTATTACGATCCTAATCCTGGTGTTCTCAGCCTGGTGGCTCTACCGCCGCTTCGTCTCCGATGCGCGCAGGCTCGCCGAAAAATCGCGCCGTGCCGAAAAGGAGCGCCAGACCGGCGCGGTCGGCACACTGGTCAAGGACCCCGTGACCGGCGAGTATCGGCTGAAGCGCGAAGAGGAATAAGAGGCGTAGCACCTGCGTCGGCCCCTCATCCGGCCGCCGCCGCCTTCTCCCCGTAAACGGGGCGAAGGGACATGCCGCGCCCTCTCCGTTTCCTACCACCTCCCGCAGGGCATGTCCCCCGCCCCGTTTACGGGGAGCGGGTCAGGGTGAGGGGCAGAGGCAGCGGCAGCGGCTCTCGGCGACGCATACGACTGCCGCAAAACCCTTGACCCCCGCCGCCCCCCGTGGCACCTGTCGCGCCGATAATTCCCAAGCCAGCGGTGCCATCCCATGTCAGCTCTCCCCGACCATATGAACCCGAAGCGCTCTTTCCAGGCGCTGATTCTGACCCTGCATAGCTACTGGGCGGACAAGGGTTGCGCGGTGCTGCAGCCTTACGACATGGAAGTCGGCGCCGGCACCTTCCACCCGGCAACGACGCTGCGCGCCCTCGGCCCCAAGCCCTGGAAAGCGGCTTATGTCCAGCCCTCCCGCCGCCCGTCGGACGGCCGCTATGGCGAAAACCCGAACCGGCTGCAGCATTATTACCAGTATCAGGTCATTCTGAAGCCGAACCCGCCCAATCTGCAGGAGCTCTATCTCGGCTCGCTGGCGGCGATCGGCCTCGACCCGCTGCTTCACGATATCCGCTTCGTCGAGGACGACTGGGAAAGCCCGACGCTCGGCGCCTGGGGCCTCGGCTGGGAATGCTGGTGCGACGGCATGGAGGTCTCGCAATTCACCTATTTCCAGCAGGTCTGCGGTATTGAGTGCGCGCCGGTCGCAGGCGAACTGACCTATGGTCTCGAACGCCTCGCCATGTATGTCCAGGGCGTCGACAATGTCTACGACCTCAATTTCAACGGCCGCGAGGGCGACGAGAAGATCAGCTATGGCGATGTCTTCCTGCAGGCCGAGCAGGAATATTCGCGTCACAATTTCGAATTCGCCAATACCGAAATGCTGCATCGCCACTTCGTCGATGCCGAGAAGGAATGCCGGGCGCTGCTCGATGCCGGCGCCCCCGGCGATAGTGCCAATCAGCGTCTGCACAAATGCGTATTTCCGGCCTACGACCAGTGCATCAAGGCCAGCCATGTCTTCAACCTGCTCGACGCCCGCGGCGTCATCTCGGTCACCGAGCGCCAGAGCTATATCCTGCGGGTGCGCACGCTCGCCAAGGCCTGCGGCGAAGCCTTCCTGCTGACCGACGCGGGCGGCGTCAATCTGACGGGCGAGGCGGCGTGACGAAAAAGCCCGCCAGCCGTATCATCCATATCAACGGCTGGCCAGGCACGGGAAAGCTGACTGTCGGCCGCATGCTGGCGAAAAGGCTCGGCGCGCGGCTCATCGACAATCACACGCTGCTTAATCCAGCCGAAGCTCTTTTCACCCGCAGCGACCCTCTGCATGCATCACTGCGTGAGCAGATTCGGCGAGCGGTTTTCGATCACGCCGTGCGCGCCGATCCGGCTGAAAGTTTTGTTTTTACCGATGCTCTTGCGGATGACGAGCATGATAGTGCGATGTTCTCCTGGTATGTCGATCTGGCTGCTGCTAGAGGCGCGGATCTGGTCGCGGTTCTCCTCGATTGCGCGCCGGAGGAGAATGCCAGGCGCCTCATCTCGCCGGGCCGGTCCGAGGCGCTCAAGCTGACGGATACGGCGAAGCTGCAACGGCTCCGGGCAAACTATAAACTGTTGCGCGGGCTGGCTGAACACACAGTCGAAATTGATACGACGGAGCTTTCACCGGAAGGGACGGCGGCCTGGATTCTCGCGCATATCGGTGTTTGACGACAGCCGGGAAACCTGCACTCCATATTGTCTTCGTGATGCCGTCGGCGTCAATCTGACGAGGCACATCCAAAAAAAGTCCTGCCCTCCAGGGACAGGCTTCTTTTGTATTGCGCAAACCATCGCTAAGTTATCATCTGGTGTTGCGACAACGTAGGCTTCGGTATCTCTTTTGAAGAGCGACATTTTTTACTTTAAAATTTCATATGAAAATTCCGTTTCTAGTATGTTGCGCCTTTTATCATGGCCGATCTTATGCGCCATGCTGCTCGCGCTGACCTCGTGCAGCAATTTCGACCGAGAGTTCACCGTCCAATCGGCAAACAGTACGGTTGAGGTCTACACCGACGGCACTGCCTTTGTGTCGGAGTTCTTCGACATCGAGGTCAAAAGGGCGGAAAATTACGGCGGCGTTTACGTTGATATCCCTCAACGTTTCACGGATGCCTCAGGTGGTGTTCACTGGCGCGATTTCCAACTGGCCGCAGCTCGGCGCGGCGGACTCGATGAATATTTTTCCATGGAAAACAATGTGCCGGGCTATTCGATTTATATAGGAATGGAGCACTGCAAAAGTTGCTCTGCAGATCTGCCCAAGGTTCCTACAAAGATCCAGATCGCTTACTGGCTCGGACGCCTGGTTCGCCAGGAAGGCGATCGCGAGATTCTCTTCCTGCCGGCCTATATGGGCCGCGTGCATGGCCAGGGAGCCAAAAAAACGCTGACCCTGAAGCTGCCGCCGGGCGGAACGTTACGCCCTTCGCAACAGGATCGGGCGGCGGCCTATGACGTCATGCGCATCGCGCCGAATGAGCTCTTGGTGTCTGTTCCAGCAGGCAAGGGGGATAGAGTCCTGCCTGATATCGAGATCGAATATCCCGCAGGGACCTTTGTGACCATAACGACCGGCAAGCGGGTAGAGTGGTGGCTTTCCGATCACTTTCTTCCATTCATCGCCATTTTGGGACCTCTCGTCGCCGGTCTGTTTGTGCTCACGAGATTGGGGCAGGGTTGGCGATTGCCTGCTCCGATAGCCGTCGACATCAAAATGTCGAAGAGCATATCCCCGGCTCTGGCAGCCTATGTGTTCCGGAATTGGAAGACAGATGCGACAAAAGCAGCCTTCATGGCGTCCGTCTGCCAGCTCGCAGTAAGGCGAATGCTTCGCATTTCCAGCCTGGATGAAGATGCGGAGGCTTCGAACTTATTCACAAAGCAAGAGCGCAAGAAGGGCAAGCCGGGTCGTTCCAGATGGTATGCTCTTCCAGCAGCGACGCGCTTGGTATTCGGCCAAATTGAAGGAGAGCGGCCTGTCGGCGATCGGCGTAGGGTTGTAGCTGCCCGCCGCACGTTGAGCGATGAATTGCTTAAAGCGGTCGCTGAGGAATATCGGAAGTCCAGAGGCAAAGACCGATGGAGTTTGGCGACTTCGGCGACGATTCTGGGTCTTGGCGTTGCCGTCGCCTATATTACGGGCCTTTTGCTCTATTCCGCCGCCATCTTAGGGTTATTGTTCATTGGTTTTCTGGTCGTAACCATGTTCCGCCATCCTGAACGGTTTCCCGTGGCGACCGGCACCGCCGAGCAGTTCAAACAGGCGCTTGCTTTGATGGTGGGTCTTCCGGCGATGGTGATTGTTGCACTTGTCTATATCGGTACGACTGAGGTGGTCAGCGAACAGGTGCCATATCTGATGGCGATCTTGCTGCACGTTGCCGGCATTATTGCGGTTTTGGCGATGTTGCGCATTCCAACGTCGAAGCAGCAGCAGATCCGCAATAACATCCTCAGTTTGAATGGTTATTTCCGCGGCGAGATAGATGGTCCGGCAATGTCGGTCGAATCCTACGAGCACTATCTGCCATTCGCCGTTGCGCTTGATGTCGAGCAACGCTGGACCGAATGCTTCAATCAGTGGCGAGAAAACGAAAAGATGGAGACCTATGCTCCGGATTGGCGGAGCAGTTCTTAAAGGGGCGGCGATATCGAAGTCTGTTTCAATTCAGCTGAAGACAACCGCGCCAAGATGACTTTCCCTTGCCGAATCACTAACGTGCGATCAACAAATCGGGGAGCCCATCCGCATGTATCTAATACTCGCTCTTATCGTTGTCATCGCGCTTTACATCGTCTTCATCTATAACGGCCTGGTTCGCTCCCGGCAGATGGCTGAGGAAGCCTGGTCGGGCATCGATGTGCAGTTGAAGCGCCGCGCCGATCTGATCCCGAACCTGATCGAGACCGTCAAGGGTTATGCCGCCCATGAGAAGTCGACGCTCGAGGAGGTGGTTTCACTCCGTAACAAGGCGCAGGCCGTGCCATCCGGCGATGTCGCCGGCAGGGCGCAGGTGGAAGGGCTGCTCGGCCAGGCACTCGGGCGCGTCATCGCGCTCGCCGAGGCCTATCCGGATCTCAAGGCCAACCAGAATTTTGCCGAGCTACAGGAATCGCTGGAAGCCATGGAAGGCGAGCTGCAGATGTCGCGGCGTTATTACAATGGTGCGGCCCGCGATCTGAACGTCAAGGTCGAAAGCTTCCCCTCCAATCTCGTTGCCGGCCAGTTCGGTTTTGCCAAGCGGGAATATTTCGAAATCACCAATGAGGCCGATCGTGCCGTCCCCAGCGTCAAATTCTGACGATCCGGCATTTTGCCTTTGCGAAAAAGCGATTAAGAGCAAGGGCAGGTGGCGACGCGCCTTAGCCTCGCTCATGGACGGAAGACATAGCATGACACGCAAAGCCAAACTCACGATCATCCCGCCGGGCAAGCCGCTTTCGGGCCGCGCCATGCCGCCGGGATCGAAGTCGATCACCAACCGCGCGCTCTTGCTGGCGGGCCTTGCCAAGGGCACGAGCCGGCTGACCGGCGCGCTGAAGAGCGACGATACGCGTTATATGGCCGATGCGCTGCGCGCCATGGGAGTTGCGATCGACGAACCCGACGACACCACCTTCGTCGTCACCGGCAGCGGCAGGCTCATGCCGCCGAAAGCGCCGCTCTTCCTCGGTAATGCCGGCACGGCGACACGCTTCCTGACGGCGGCGGCTGCCCTGGTCGACGGCACCGTCATCGTCGATGGCGACGAACACATGCGCAAGCGCCCGATCGGCCCGCTGGTCGAGGCGATGCGCACGCTCGGCATCGATGTGAGCGCCGAGACCGGCTGCCCGCCGGTCACCGTCAGGGGGACCGGCCGCTTTGAGGCCGACCGGATCCTGATCGATGGCGGCCTCTCCAGCCAATATGTCTCGGCCCTGCTGATGATGGCGGCGGGCGGCGACCGGCCGGTTGACATCGAACTCGTCGGCGAGGATATCGGCGCGCTGGGCTATATCGATCTCACCACGGCGGCGATGAAGGCCTTCGGCGCCAAGGTCGAGAAGACCAGCGCCGTCACCTGGCGCGTCGAGCCGACCGGCTACCGCGCCGCCGATTTCGTCATCGAGCCGGATGCCTCCGCCGCGACCTATCTCTGGGCGGCCGAAGTGCTGAGCGATGGCAGGATCGATCTCGGCGTCCCGAACGATGCCTTCACTCAGCCGGATGCCAAGGCTTACGAGACGATCGCCAAGTTCCCGAATCTGCCGGCTGAAATCGATGGCTCGCAGATGCAGGATGCCATTCCGACGATTGCCGTGCTTGCCGCCTTCAACGAGACGCCGGTCCGTTTCGTCCGGATCGCCAATCTGCGCGTCAAGGAGTGCGACCGCATCCGCGCCCTGTCGACGGGGCTTAACAACATCCGCGAAGGGCTGGCCGTCGAGGAGGGTGATGATCTGATCGTCCATGCCGATCCTGATCTCGCCGGTCAGACGCTGCCGGCGGAGATCGACACTTTTGCCGATCACCGCATCGCCATGAGCTTTGCGCTCGCCGGCCTCAAGATCGAGGGCATCACCATTCTCGATCCCGATTGCGTCGGCAAGACCTTCCCCGCCTATTGGCGGACGCTCGCGGCACTCGGCGTGACATACCGGGACAAGGATTGACGGCAGGCGCGGCCGCGGCTGCCGGCGGGGAGACAGGGATGGGGCGTCGGTTTTTCGGTTTTTGCTTGGCGCTGCTCTTGTTGGTGGCTGCCCAGGCGGCCTTTGCTACGGAACTGATCGACAGTTTCCTCTCCGACATTGCGCTCGAAAAGAGCGGTGCGATGACGGTGACGGAAACGATCACCGTGAATGCCGAGGGCGATCAGATCAATCACGGCATCTTCCGGGACTTCCCGCTCTATTTCACTGACGCCGGCGGCCGTCGCCGCAGCGTCGATTTCGACATGGTGTCGGTGAAGCGTGATGGCAGGGACGAGCCCTGGCACACGGAATCGATATCGGGCGGCATCCGCATCTATGCGGGCTCCGCCGAAGTGACGGTGGCGCCGGGCCGTCATCGTTACGTCTTCACCTACAGGACCAACCGCCAGATCCGCTATTTCGACTACCATAACGAGCTCTACTGGAACGTCACCGGCAATGGCTGGATCTTCCCGATCCGCTCGGCGACGGCGACGGTGACGCTGCCGTCCGGCGTTACCGCCACCGAGACGACCTTCTTTACCGGCCCGCAGGGCGCCAAGGGGAAGGATGCCCGTGTCAGCGAAACCGGCGCCGGCCTCGTCTTTTCCACCACCGCGCCTCTTGGCCCCCAAGAAGGCTTGTCCTTTGCGATCCGCATGCCGAAGGGCTCGATCGATCCGCCGAGCGCGGACATGGAGAGCAACTGGTGGCTGAAGGACAACCGCAACTATTTCATCGGCTTCGGCGGGTTGGCATTGGTCTTCGCCTATTACCTGAGATCCTGGCTGAAAGTCGGCCGCGATCCTGCGCGCGGCGTCATCGTGCCACGATGGGATGCCCCTGAAGGCATTTCCCCAGCGCTGGTCAACTACATCGACAATAAGGGCTTCTCCGGGGAAGGCTGGACCGCACTTGCCGCCACGGCGCTCAATCTGGCGGTCCGCGGCTACGTCAAACTCGAAGACCTGAAGAATTCGATCGTTATCCGCGGCACCGGCAAAGCGCTCGGCAAGGAGAAGTTTCAGGCCGGCGAGGCCGAGCTGCTGAAATTCGCCGGCGGCGAAGGCAGCATGCTGACGATCGACAAGGCCAATGGCGAGCGGGTAAAATCGGTTGGGCAGTCCTTCCGTTCGGCGATCGAGAAGGAACATCGCGGCAAATATTACAATTCCAACATCGGCTATACCATAGGCGGCGTCGCGCTCAGTGCCGCCGCCCTGGTGGCGCTGTTCGTCTTCGGCTCGCTGGAGCCTGACACGATCGCGCTGATGCTGATCCCGATTGCCGTCTCCGTCTTCATTTCAGTGTTCATCGCCGGTTTGGTCAAGTCGCTGCACCACGGCAGATCGCTGTTCGCCAAGGTCATGGCCGTCATCGCCGCAGCGGTCGGCGTTTTTGTCGGCATCAGCATTCTTTCCATCATTGTCCTGACGCTCGCCTCGTCGCTGATCGAACTGCACGAGACGCCGATGCTCTTTGCCATCGGCGGCATCGTGCTGCTCAACATCCTCTATTTCTTCATCATGGGCGCGCCGACCCCGCTCGGCGCCAGGATGATGGACGGCATCGACGGCCTGCGGCAATATCTGACGCTTGCCGAGAAGGACCGCATGAACATGGCGGGCGCGCCTGCAATGTCGCCGCAGCATTTCGAGACGCTGCTTCCCTACGCCGTGGCATTGGGCGTCGAAAAGCCCTGGTCTCGCACCTTCGAGACCTGGCTTGCGGCAGCTTCCGCCGGCGCGGCCGCGGCCTACGACCCCTCCTGGTATTCCGGCGATTTCGACAGCGGCAGCTTCTCCGACCGCGTCGGCGGGTTCTCCTCGTCGATGGCGTCCACCATCGCTTCGACGATACCCTCGCCGCCGCCGTCGAGTTCATCCTCCGGTTTTTCCAGCGGCGGCTCCTCCGGCGGCGGTGGCGGAGGCGGGGGAGGTGGAGGCTGGTAGCTTTCTCGCTTGACCTTTCGCCCCTTGGCCCTTAACCGCCTGACGGAACAGGAAAGGGTGGCGCATGAAGGTTCTGTTGATCGGATCGGGCGGACGCGAGCATGCGCTCGCCTGGAAGCTGGCGCAATCGCCGTTGATGAGCGAATTCTACGCCGCGCCCGGCAATCCCGGCATTGGCGAACACGCCGTCCTCGTGCCGGTCAATATCGAGGATCATGAAGCGGTGGCCGCCTTCTGCAGGGAGAAGGCGGTCGATTTCGTCGTCGTCGGCCCCGAGGCGCCGCTCGTCGCCGGTCTCGCGGACCGGCTGCGCGCCGATGGCCTGGCGGTCTTCGGCCCCTCTGCCGCCGCCGCCCAGCTCGAAGGCTCCAAGGGCTTCACCAAGGATATCTGCGCCCGTTATGGTATTCCGACTGGCGCCTATCAGCGCTTCAACAATGCGCCGAAAGCCAAAGCCTATATTCGCGCTCAGGGCGCGCCGATCGTCGTCAAGGCTGACGGTCTGGCCGCCGGCAAGGGCGTGACCGTTGCGATGACCCTGGACGAGGCGTTTGCCGCGGTTGACGACTGCTTCGAGGGCGCCTTCGGCGCGGCCGGCGCCGAAGTCGTCGTTGAAGCCTATCTCGATGGCGAGGAAGCGAGCTTCTTCTGTCTCTGCGATGGAAAACATGCGCTGCCGCTGGCGACCGCCCAGGATCACAAGCGGGTGGGCGAGGGAGACAGCGGCGTCAATACCGGCGGCATGGGCGCCTATTCGCCGGCGCCGGTCATGACGGCCGAGATGGTCGAGCGCACGATGAAGGAGATCATCGAGCCGACGATCCGCGGGATGGCTGAAAGCGGCCATCCCTTCTCCGGCGTTTTTTTTGCCGGCCTGATGATCACCGAGAAGGGGCCGGAGCTTATCGAATACAATGTCCGTTTCGGCGATCCGGAATGCCAGGTGCTGACGATGCGGCTGAAAAGCGATCTGCTGCCGCTGCTGCTGGCCACAGCCAATGGAACGCTCGATCAGGTGAGCGCCGAATGGAGCGACGATCCGGCGCTCACGGTGGTCATGGCTTCGAAGGGCTATCCCGGCGGCTATCAGAAGAACACACCGATCGAATTCCTGCCGGAGGCAGGCGAGGGCGAGAAGGTGTTTCATGCCGGCACGGGCGTGAAGGACGGCGCCCTGGTCGCGACCGGTGGACGGGTGCTGAACGTTACCGCATCAGGCCGCACGGTTGCCGAAGCGAAGGGTCGCGCCTACGCGCTGCTGGACAGGGTTCGGTGGGAAAACGGCTTCTGCCGGCGCGACATCGGCTGGCGTGCGGTCGAGCGCGAAAAAGCCTCCGGCAAAGTATAAACCGCCGAGTTCCCTAAATTTTTACCCTTTCCCCTGACGGGATGGAAACAAAGCTTCGCTATAACGCTCCCGTAGTGAGACGGAGGTGCGTTGATGCGTCAGATTTTCCTCGGTGCGGCAATCCTGCTGATGGCAGGCTCGGCGGTGGCCTCTTCGATTGAGGTGATCGGCAAGACGGCAGCGCGTGCCGAGGGCAGCATCGTCACTGAAAGCTGCGCTGCTTGCCCGCCGCTGCAGGCCGAACAGAGCCACAAGGACTATGCGGTGCCGGAACTGAAACCGGGCGTCCTCCAGGCAAGCGAAGTCCGTAGCGTCGGCGGCGAAAAGAAGATCTATCGCACCGAAGCCTGGATGGGCGGCTCGCCCGTCGTCTTCGTCACCAAGGCAACGCCGGAAGCCTTGGCTGCCGCCGAGCCTTCGATCCCGCCCGAACATGGCATAGACATGAACGCAACGACCGCAGCCGTCATCGGCGGCGATGCCAGGCCGGTTGCCGCCGGCATGGCTGAACAGCCGGCGGCCCTCGATGTTTCCGAATTCAAGCTGCGTTTCTGAAATCCAAGCCGCAAGACTGCTTTGCGCTTCCATGGCGAGCTGAGCCGCTCCGAACGTTCCCTGCCCCTGCCCGATCAAGGTGTCGATCGCTTGGGGTTCCACCACGGTGGAGCGAATGCACCCTCGAAGAGAAGCGGGGGTGCATTCGGCTTTGAAGCCCCGAGAAACGTCTGGACGTCGAAAACCGTGTGATGTTCGACCGTCGCGTGAAAATGCGCGGGTTGTGTCGGAGCGCCACCCCCTGATTTTTAGGGAAATTCCCGTTGTTTTGAATAAAATTAAAGCTTTCTTATTGAGTCAGCTTCAATTCTTGTTCGCCGGTCGCAGCATGTTGTTTCAGCAGCGGTAGACGCGTCCTCCTGGATGCGCTCGCACAGGCGGTAGAAGACCGCACCGGAATGTATTCCCTCATTCCCCTTTGCGAGGAATCATGAAAAATTTGAAGATATCGAAGCAGCTCATATTGCTGGTCATTGGCCTGATGATGGCCTTCGCGATCGCCACGTCCTTGCAGATCCGATCCTCGGTCGATGCGATTTACAAGGAGCGGTATGACATGCTCCGCGCCGAGGTTCAGTCGGCGGTCTCGGTTCTCAAGCTTTACCAGGCCAAGGTCACCGCGGGCGAAATGACGCTGGAGGATGCCCAGAAGCAGGCCTATACCACCGTCAACGGCATGAAATACGATCCGGACGGCTATTTCTTCGGATATAGTTACGATCTCCAGATGATGTTCCACTACGATGCCTCTAAGGTCGGACAGAACCTGAAGGGCCAACCGGACAGCAAGGGCAAGCTCTATCGCGAAGAGCTGGTCAAGCTCGGCCAGCAGGGCGGCGGCCTTGTCGATTATTATTCCACCAGCAAGCCGGGCCAGCCGGTCGGCGATTACCGCAAGACGGCCTATGGCCAGGCTTTCGAACCCTGGAAGGTCGTCGTCGTCACCGGCGTCTACACCGACGATCTCGATGCGCAGGTCAACAAAACGATCCTGACCGCCCTTTCCGGCAGCATCGTTCTCTTCTTCCTTGCCATGGCTGCCGCCTACGTCGTCATCCGCGGCATATCGGGACCTCTCAACAATGTCCACGCCGCCCTGAAGGCGGTGTCAGAAGAGGACGTTTCCATCGCCATCCCGCATACCGGCATGAACAATGAGGTCGGCATGATGGCAAAAGCGACCCTGTCGCTGCAGGAAAAGATCCGCGAACGCCATGCAATGTCCGACCGCGAGGCGGCCCAGCAGCTGGCGCTGGAAAGTGAGCGCGAAAACAACCTGCGCCAGCAGCAGGACGAGGCCGCGCTCCAGGCCCGCGTGGTGACGACGATCGGCCAGGCGCTGGAGCTGATCGCCCGCGGCGACCTTACCGTCCGCTGCGCCGATCTTGGCCAGAAATACGCCGCCCTTCGCGACAACTTCAACGATGCGCTGTCGCATCTCGAAGCCGCCATGGCCAAGGTCAGCGTCAAGGGCAGTGACATCGGCACGAGCAAGGAAGAAATTCGCCGCGCCTCCAACGAATTGTCGCAGCGCACCGAGCGCCAGGCCGCAAGTCTGGAAGAAACATCTGCCGCCCTCGATCAGCTCACCGTCGCCGTCCGCCAGACCGCGGATGGCGCCCATGAGGCGAGCAAGCGCGTGCATGCCGTCAGCGCCGAGGCGACCCATAGCGATGCGATCGTCAGCCAGGCGATCGAGGCGATGAGCGGCATCGAGAAATCGTCTTCGGAGATCACCAAGATCATTGGCGTTATCGACGAGATCGCCTTCCAGACCAACCTCTTGGCTTTGAATGCCGGCGTCGAGGCGGCCCGTGCCGGCGAATCCGGCAAGGGTTTTGCCGTCGTCGCCCAGGAAGTGCGTGAACTCGCCCAACGTTCCGCCGCCGCGGCCAAGGAGATCAAGGACCAGATCGCCCGCTCCTCCAGCCAGGTCGATCACGGCGTCCGTCTGGTCGGCGAGGCAGGCGAGGCGCTGAAGCGCATCTCCGACCAGATCAAGGCCGCCAACGAGATCGTCGCCAAGATCGCCCACAGCGCTTCCGAACAGGACACCACGCTGCGCTCGATCTCCTCGTCGGTGAATCAGCTCGACGCCGCCACCCAGCAGAACGCCGCCATGGCCGAAGAGACCACGGCATCGGCCGAGACGCTCGCCAGCGACACCGACGAACTGATCAACCTCATCCGCGGCTTCCGGGTCAGCGGCGAAAGCGCTGTACCGGTCACGCATCAAGGTCGTCGCGCTGCCTGAGCGGCGCGGCGACAATCAGGATTTTCAGCACCAAAATCTTAGCGGCCGTCGGTTTTCCGGCGGCCGTGCCGTTTCAGGCTCATGGTGCCAGACGGTCGAGCAATTGGTCGATTTCCCTGTCCGAAAACACCTCGACGCCAGCCGCCTTCAGGGCCGCCGCGGTCACGCCATTGCCGGCCTGCCTGCGGCCGGAAAATGTCCCGTCATAGATGAAATCCGATCCGCAGGATGGACTGCCGTCGATCAGCAGCGCATGGCGGCAGCCGGTTTGCCGTGCGAGCGCCACGGCGTTCTCCGCTGCCTGCAGGAACTCTGCCGTTACATCGCCGCCGGTCAGCTCGACGACCCGCGCCTTGCCGGCCAGAACCTGTTCGCCGGTCGCTCCATCCGCGATCTCCGCCGGCGGCCGCGGCACCGCCATACCCGCCGACATCTCCGGACAGATCGTCACCAGCCGCCCCTCGGCCCGCCATATCTCGATCGCCGGATGAAGCAAAGGCTTGGCCCGCCCGTCATAACGGACGGCGTGCCCCATGAGGCAGGCGCTGACGAGGATCTTGCTCTGCATGGCTGTTTGAGTAATCCCACGGGGACGGTGATGCTAGGGTGATTATCGTGGACCGACCAAAATAAACCACGCAATCAGAGATGCGGCAAGCACAGCGTTCGCGTTAGCACTGGGAAGAGCACCCAGCCCAAAAACCGCTCACCCCGAAATCTTCGAGAAATCCGCCACCGTTCCCGTCGCCTCGCGGATCAGCCTGAGCAGGGCGAGGCGGTTGGCGCGGATCGCGGCGTCCTCGTCGTTGACGAGCACGTCTTCGAAGAAGCGGTCGACCGGGCCGCGCAGCTTGGAAAGTGCTTCCATCGCCGAGCGGAAATCCTCCGCGGCAACGGCATTCGCCGCATCCTCCGAGGCGCTCGATATGGCGGCGAACAGCTCCTTCTCGGCAGCGAGCCTGAAGAGCGCCGGCGAAACGCCGTCGGCGATGACGGTGCCCTTCTTTTCCTCGGCGGCGAGCAGCTGTGTCGCGCGCTTGGTGCCGGCAAGCAGGTTCTTGCCGTCCTCCGAAGTGATGAAGGCCGTCAGCGCTTCGACGCGGCGCGCCACCATCAACAGGTCGTCGGCTTCAGGCGTCAGCACGGCGTCGATCAGATCGTGCCGGGCACCCTGGTCACGCAGGTAGACCTTGAGACGATCATGGAAGAAGGAGAGCAGATCGCCGTCCTTGGTCGTCGCCAGCAGCGGCAGCCGGATCCGTCGCTCCAGCAGGATGCGGACGACCCCGAGGGCTGCCCGTCGCAGGGCGAAGGGATCCTTCGAACCCGTCGGCTTTTCGTCGATCGCCCAGAAGCCCGTCAGCGTGTCGAGCTTGTCGGCAAGCGCCAGCGTGATCGCCACCTTGTCGTCCGGCACGCGGTCCGACGGGCCCTGCGGCTTGTAATGGTCCTCGATCGCCGCGGCAACGGAGGCGTTCTCGCCCTGCAGCGCCGCATATTTGCGGCCCATCAGGCCCTGCAGCTCCGGAAATTCACCGACGGCTTCGGTGCGCAGATCGGCCTTGGCGAGCACGGCGGCACGATCGACGAGAGCAGCGTCCGCGCCGGTGATGGCGGCGAGCTCCCTCGCCAGCGAGCGGATGCGGGCGACCCGTGCGCCCTGCGTGCCGAGCTTGGCATGGAAGGTCACGTCGAGCGCGTCGAGCTTGGCCATGCGCTGGTCGAGCGGCTTCGTCAGGTCGAGGCTGAATTTTGCGGCAGATGCTTTCAGTGTTTCGAGATCGGGCATGTCGCCCTGGTCGCGCTTCCAGAAATGCAGCGCGTCGGAAAGCCTGGCCCGCACCACCTTGCCGTTGCCATGGGTAATTTCCTTGCCGCCGTCGCTCGCCTGGATATTGGAGACGAGAATGAACCTGTTCGACAACGTCTCGTCGCCCTGCTTGCGGGTGACGAAGCATTTCTGATTGGTCTTGATCGTCAGGCGGATGATCTCCGAGGGGATGGAGAGGTAATCCTCCTCGAACGAGCCCATCAGCACCTGCGGCCATTCGACGAGGCCGGAGACTTCCTCCAGCAGGCCTTCGTCTTCCACCAGCTCCAGCCCGTTGGCGAAGGCGATGTCGCGGGCGTCGTGGAGGATGATGTCCTTGCGCCGCTCGGCGTCGAGGATGACCTTCGCCCTTTCCAGGCTCGCCGCGTAATCGTCGAAGCGGCGGACCGTGATCGCCTCGGGCGCATGGAAACGATGGCCGTAGGTGACGTTGGAGGCGGTAACGCCGTCGATCTCGAAGGGGATGACGACCGTCTCTTCATGTTCGGGGCCGAAAGTGCAGACGATCGACTGCAGCGGCCGCACCCAGCGCAAGGCGCCGGGTTTGGAGGAGGCCTTGCCCCAGCGCATCGACTTCGGCCAGGGGAAATCGCGGATAATGCCGGGCATCACCTCGGCGACAATATCTTCGGCAGCGCGGCCCGGCTTGGAAATGACGGCGACGTAAAAATCGCCCTTCTTCGGATCGCTCACCACCTGGGCTTCGGAGACCGAAGAAAGGCCGGCGCCGCGCAGAAAGCCCTCGATCGCCTTCTCGTTGGCGTCGGTGCGCGGCCCCTTGCGCTCCTCGCGCACATCGGCCGAGCGTGCCGTCAGGCCGTGGATGTCGAGCGCCAGCCGCCGCGGCGTCCAGTATTCTCGCGCACCCTCATAGGACAGACCCGCTTCGACAAGGGCATCGGTGACGAGCTTCTTCAGGTCGCCCGCAGCCTTGCGCTGCATGCGGGCCGGAATCTCTTCGGAGCGAAGTTCGAGAAGAAGGTTTGGCATGTCACTCTTTTCCTTGCGCCCTCGGGCAGGGCGATCCAAAAACGTTGCTTCTGCTATCAAAGAATGCCGCATCTGCACAACCGCAAAAACGGGTGAGAGCGATGGCGGGGTGACCGTCCGATGATCCCCCGATCCATTAACTTCCGCTGTGGAAACCACAGTCGGGCATTGCCTTGCCGCTTTTCGCCGCTATGGTCCAGCAACCTTCGACCACATAGGAAATCCCATGGCCGCAGACCTCCGCTTTCTCGCAGCCCGCATCTCCGTCGAAATCAATGCCCGGCCCGAACAGGCCAAAGCCGCCATCGAGCTGCTCGACGAAGGCGCCACCGTGCCCTTCATCGCACGCTATCGAAAGGAAGTGACGGGCGGGCTCGATGACACGCAGCTGCGCAATCTCGCCGAGCGGCTGGTCTATCTGCGGGAACTCGAAGCCCGCCGCGCCGCAATCGTCGAATCGATCACCGGCCAGGGCAAGATGACCGACGAGCTGATGGCCAAGGTCGCCGGCGCCGAAACCAAGGCAGAGCTCGAAGATCTCTATCTGCCTTACAAGCCGAAGCGCCGCACCCGCGCCGAGATCGCCCGTGAACGCGGCCTCGGCCCGCTTGCCGAGGCGATCCTTGCCGACCGCGGCCGCGAGCCGGCGGTTCTCGCAGAGGGGTTCATCACGCCGGATGTGACCGACATCAAGACGGCGCTCGAAGGCGCGCGCGACATCATCGCCGAAGCCATCGCCGAAAATGCCGATCTGCTCGGGAAATTGCGCGCCCATATGCGCCAGGCTGCGCTTTTGAAGGCCAAGGCCGTCGACGGCAAGCAGGCGGCGGGCGAGAAGTTTTCCGACTATTTCGATCATTCCGAACGCTGGGCGACCGCGCCTGGGCACCGGGCGCTCGCCATGCTGCGCGGCTGGAACGAGGAGGTGCTGACGCTGACGATCGAGGCCGACGCCGAGACCGCCTCGCCGAACAAGCCGGTCGAACGCATGATCGCCGCGGCCTACGAAATTGGTGCGAGCCGTCCGGGCGACCGCTGGCTGATGGAGGTCGCGAGCTGGACCTGGCGCGTCAAGCTTTCCATGTCGCTCTCGCTCGACCTGATGCGCGAGCTGCGCGAAAGGGCCGAAGAGGAGGCGATCCATGTCTTCGCCCGCAATCTCAAAGACCTGCTGCTCGCCGCCCCCGCCGGCTCGCGCGCGACCATGGGTCTTGATCCCGGGATCCGCACCGGCGTCAAGGTTGCCGTCGTCGACGGCACCGGGAAGGTGGTGGCGACCTCGACCGTCTATCCCTTCCAGCCGAGGAACGACGTGCGCGGCGCCCAGATCGAGCTCGCGTCGCTGATCCGCAAGCACAATGTCGAGCTGATCTCGATCGGCAACGGCACCGGCAGCCGCGAAACGGAAAAGCTGGTGGCCGACATGCTCGCCGAGCTGCCGGCCCCGAAGCCGACCAAGGTCATCGTTTCGGAAGCCGGCGCCTCGGTCTATTCCGCCTCGGCGACCGGTGCGGCGGAATTCCCCGATCTCGACGTGTCGCTGCGCGGCGCCGTCTCCATCGCGCGGCGCCTGCAGGATCCGCTCGCCGAGCTCGTCAAGATCGAACCGAAATCGATCGGCGTCGGCCAGTATCAGCATGATGTCGACCAGCAGAAGCTGTCGCGTTCCCTCGATGCCGTCGTCGAAGATGCGGTGAACGCGGTCGGCGTCGATCTGAACACCGCCTCGGCGCCGCTTCTCGCCCGCGTTTCCGGCCTCGGCCCGTCGATCGCCGAGGCCATCGTCCGCCACCGCGACAGCGAAGGCCGTTTCGAGACGCGCCGCGATCTTCTGAAGGTTGCACGCCTCGGCGGCCGCACCTTCGAACAATGCGCTGGCTTCCTGCGTATCCCCAACGGCAAGGAGCCGCTTGACGCCTCCTCCGTTCACCCCGAGGCCTACGGCGTCGCCAAGAAAATCGTCGCCGCCTGCGGCCGCGACCTGCGCGCGCTGATGGGCGACAGCGCCGCCTTGAAATCGATCGATCCGCGCCAGTTCATCGATGAGAAATTCGGCCTGCCGACGGTGAAGGATATTATCGCCGAGCTGGAAAAACCCGGCCGCGACCCGCGACCGAGTTTCAAGACCGCGACCTTCGCCGAGGGCGTCAATGAGATTTCCGATCTGAAGCCCGGCATGGTGCTCGAAGGCACAGTCACGAATGTCGCCGCCTTCGGTGCCTTCGTCGATATCGGCGTGCACCAGGATGGCCTGGTGCATGTGTCCCAGCTGGCCGATCGCTTCGTCAAGGATCCGCATGAGGTCGTAAAGGCGGGCGATGTCGTCAAGGTGCGGGTCGTGGAAGTCGATGCCAAGCGCAAGCGCATCGGTCTCTCCATGCGCCGCGACGATGGTTCATCGGCGTCTCAGCCGCGCGGTGATTCTCGCGGAAGTCAGGCTGGTCGGCCGCAGAACGAGCGTCGGCCTGCAGCTCAGAAGTCCCAGAGCCAGGGTGCATTCGGCGCTGCATTGGCCGAGGCCATGAAGCGAAAATAAGTGCTTAGCCGGTATTCTGGCAAAAATGCCACAGTTTGGCAGCGTTCTGCGCTGAGTGCCAAATCCGGCGCTTGTAAGGCGGAAGAGAGCTATTAAGTTGATGTGACCATCCTGTCACATTTGCGAGGCGTCCATGGCGTCGGCTTTCTTATCGATCGTCAAGCAAATCATCCGCAAGGGTTCTTTGAAACTTACCCTTGCCAATGGCGAGACACACATGATCGGCGACGGCACCGGCGAAATGGTTGCCGCCCGCCTCGCCGATCAGGAGGCCGAGGACGCGATCCGCCGCGACCCGACGCTGAAGCTCGGCGAAATGTACATGCAGGGCCGGTTCATCCTAGAACAGGGCAACATCTACGATTTCCTGTCGCTGGTGAAGCAGAACACCACCAACGAAATCTTCGATTTCAAGATGGCGGCGCTGCTCGTCGGCCGCATCGCCTGGCAGCAGCTGAAGAGCCGTGTGCCGGTCAACCGCAACAAGCACAATGTCGCCCACCATTACGATCTCTCGGCCAAGCTCTTCGATCTTTTCCTGGATGAGGACTGGCAATATTCCTGCGCCTATTTCGAACCACCGGGCATCAGCCTCGACGAGGCGCAGCTTGCCAAGAAACGTCATATCGCCGCCAAGCTTCTGCTTGCGCCCAATCAGCGCATCCTGGAGATCGGCTCCGGCTGGGGCGGCATGGGCATGTATCTGACGGAGGCGACGGAGGGCGCCGATTTCACCGGCATCACCCTCAGCGAAGAGCAGCTGAAGGTCTCCCGCGCCCGCGCCGAAAAACGCGGCCTTTCCGACCGCGTGCGTTTCGAGCTGCAGGACTATCGCAGCATGAACGGCCGGAAGTTCGACCGCATCGTTTCGGTGGGCATGTTCGAGCATGTCGGCATCGGTAATTACGGCAATTTCTTCCGCAAGGTGGCGGACCTGCTCGACGACAACGGCGTCATGGTGCTGCATTCGATCGGCCGTCCGAAGCCGAGCTTCGGCACCAACGCCTTCATCGAGAAATACATCTTCCCCGGCGGCTATATCCCCTCGGTCGGCGAGGTCATGGCGCCGCTCGAAAAGGCGGGGCTCCTCGTCAGGGATGTAGAAATCCTGCCGATGCACTATGCCTATACGCTGCGCCATTGGCGCGAGCGTTTCGTGGCGCGCAAGGCTGAAGCGGTAGCGCTTTACGACGAGCAGTTTTTCCGCATGTGGGAATTTTATCTGGCCGGTTCCGAGATGGGCTTCCGTTGGGACGAGTTGTTCATCCTGCAGATCCAGATCGCCAAGAACCAGTTCACCGTTCCCGACAACCGCAATTATATCGCGGAGAATGAAGCGAAGCTGAAGGAATTCGAGGCGAGGCGGGCGCCACTGGAAAAGGTGACGTTCTGATCCGTGGCGCCGTTTGTGATGAAAGGGGCTGCGGATGAGCAGTGTGTTTCCCGAGATTTACTTGGTTCGCCACGGTGAAACCGAATGGAGTCTGTCCGGTCGCCATACCGGACGCAGCGATATTCCCTTGACGGCGAACGGTGAAGCCGCCGCTCGAAAACTCGCCGAGCAGCTGGCCGGCCCTTCCTTTTCCGCCGTCTGGTCGAGCCCGTCGGCTCGGGCGCGCAAGACCTGCGCGCTCGCCGGATTCGGATCGGCAGCTCTGATCCGCGACGATCTCGCCGAATGGGACTACGGCGCCTATGAAGGCGTCACGACTAAGGAGATCTTGGCAGGACGTCCCGGCTGGCAGCTCTTTCGCGATGGTTGCCCCAATGGCGAAACGGCTGCCGATGTCGGCGCCCGCGCCGACGCCGTCATCGGCGGGCTCCGTGAAACGGCGGGCGCCGTTCTGATCTTTTCCAGCTCGCATTTCCTGCGCGTGCTGGCCGCCCGCTGGCTCGGTCTGCCGCCGCAAGGTGGCGCGCATTTCGTGCTTGATACGGCCACCATCAGCGTGCTCGGCTATGAGCACGACCTGACCGAACCGGTCATCCGCCGGTGGAACCAGAGATAGAGCAACAATTATATCGCGCCGCACGGTATCTGTTCATTAGCGCCCTGGTTCACCGTGGTTAACATTGGGCTAACGACATCAGGATAAGTCTAGCGGCCGCCGCTCTCCGCGGCTTTGTTTTTGCGTTTCCTGGAGTGCGGACGTGTCTCATCGATCAGTTGTATCGATCTCTTTGCTTATTGCCTTTTCATCCTTTGGCTCAGCCTTCGCGCAGGAAAGCGGCCAGCATTTCTGGTCCGGCGACTGGTATTTGAGTGTCGGTGTCGCCGGCTTCTCCGCGCCGAAATTCGAGGGCTCACGGCGTTATGAATTTCGGTTCAGCCCGCTGATTTCGGCCGGCCGGCAGGGCTCGGCTCCGCGCTTTTCCTCGCGCAACGACAATCCGTCCTTCGCCCTCATGGATAACGGTGCTTTCCGCCCGGCATCGTCGGCAAATTCGTGCCTTCGCGCGACGAGGGTGACGGTCACGAGCTGAAAGGCATGAAGAAGGTCAAATGGGGAGCGGAAGCCGGCGGCTTCGTTGAGGTTTATCCGACCGATTTCCTGCGCGCCCGTGCCGAAGTCCGCCAGGGTATCCGCTCCCATGACGGCGTCGTCGCCGATCTTGCCGTCGATGCCTTCACCGACATCGCCCCCGACCTGCAGCTGTCAGGCGGTCCGCGCGCGACATTCGCCACCAGCGGCTATTACGATGCTTATTACGGCGTCAACGCCAAACAGGCGGCGGCGAGCGGGCTTGATCAATACAAGCCGTCGTCGGGCATTCAGTCCTATGGCGCCGGGGCGGCCCTGACATGGAAGGCGGCGGAAAACCTCTCGGCCAGCTCTTTTCTCGAATACAAGCGGCTTGCCGGTCCCACCGCCGACAGCAGCCTGGTGCGCGAGCGCGGCTCGAAGAACCAGCTTCTGATCGGTGTCTCGGCCACCTACAAGTTCAATTTTTCGCTGCAGTGAGCCTGGTCGTCGCAGGCAAAGCACGCCGCCGCCGCGATCGCTTCTTGACCGGATCGCCAGCCCGTCGCTAGATGAACGGCATGGAAGATACCGACAATTTCAACGATCGCGTCTCCGACGCGCCGTCCGACAACTGGGTCTACCGGATCCTGCCGCCATGGGTCTGGCCATATGCGCAGCTCGCGCGCTGGGATCGGCCCATCGGTTGGCAGCTGTTGATGTGGCCCTGTTTCTGGTCGGCCACGCTTGCCGCCAATGCGGCGATCTATCAGGGGCTTTATTCCGGCAGCCTGCTGGTATTCCACCTTATCCTCTATTTCGTCGGCGCCGTCGCAATGCGCGGCGCCGGCTGCACCTATAATGATCTTGTCGACCACGAGATCGACATGCAGGTGGCGCGCACCCGCTCGCGCCCGCTCCCCTCCGGCCGCGTCACGCGCGACCGCGCGAAGATATTCATCGGCCTGCAGGCTCTGGTCGGCCTCTTCGTGCTGCTGCAGTTCAACTGGTTCACCGTCTTTCTCGGCCTGCTCTCGCTCGGCATCGTGGCGCTTTACCCCTACGCCAAACGCTTCACGGACTGGCCGCAATTCTATCTCGGCCTTGCCTTCTCCTGGGGCGCGCTGATGGGCTGGGCCGGCATTTTGGGCGGCCTTTCCTTCGCCGCCATCCTGCTTTACGCCGCCTCCGTCGCCTGGACGATCGGTTACGACACGATCTACGCCCATCAGGACAAGGAGGATGACGAACTGATCGGTGTCCGCTCCACCGCGCGCCTCTTCGGTGATAAGACGAGGGCATGGCTGATCGGCCTTTATGGGCTGACGCTGGTGCTGATGTTTGCGGCCTTCGTTCTTGCCGGCGCCAATCTCATCGCCTTTATCGCCTTGTTCGGTGCGGCCGGCATGTTCGCCTGGCAGATCGTTCGGCTCGATATCAACGATGCCTCCCAATGCCTGGCGCTCTTCAAGTTGAACAACCGCGTCGGCCTGACCATCTTCTGCGGCCTGTTCTTTTCGCTGCTCTTCGCCATTCCCTGAATGAGACGACGCATGAAATGATCAACCCGGCGCAGGCGCCGGGTTTTGCAAGCTGAAGGATTGTCCCACCGAAATGGCGCTGTCGCGATTTCGGTCAGTTGCGGGCGATGATCTCCTTGCCTTCGATCTTCATGGCGACTCCCAGCCGCCCGGTGGTGCGCCGCACGAGGAAGCGGGGACGACGATTGGCGAAGTAGGAATGGCGGCGGCGCGGCTTAAGATCGCCGGTGCGCAGCGCGCCGATATGGTCTTCGAGCGGCCGCGCTACGCCGTCTGCCTCGACCATCAGCATCGGAATGCGGAAAGCCTCGGACCAGCTGCGCCAGTCGGCTGCAATGTCGCAGAGATCATGGGCGACGAGCAGGGGGATGCAGAGCTCGGGATCGGCGTGGTGAAGCTCGAGCGTGACGGTTACTTCGCCATCGCCATGATCTATGGCGCGTGCGGCGACACCCTTGAAGACACGCTTCGGCAGGGCAATTGAGAGCGGCAGGCCGCTGGAGGGAAGGACTTTGCGCAGAACGGCGCCGCGTTCGTCTATCGTGATGCTGACGTCATCCGAACAATCATGGATGGCGTAGCTGACCTGCTGCGGGAAGCGGGACGGATCGAGACGTAGCGTCGTGTCAGCCCAAGCGGGCTTCAAAACGGGATTGTTCATTTCATTCTACCCTTGTCTTACCTGAGAGCCGGTTTGCGGTCTTCTCCTCGGGACTTTTCGTCCTCTATGTCCGACAATAGGCGGCGGCCCTTCCGTACAGCTTAAAAATTGCGGTTAAGAAAACTTTGCCTCCCCTGATGGTTATCAAAACCGAATTCGGCAGGGTTTCCGGAAGGTGAATGGCGCGCTGTCCTGATATGGCGCAGTCCAAGGGTAAGTCTCGGGTAAGTTTTGCGTGGCAAAATGTGCTCACCAGCAGTTCGTCGTTCTTTAGAGATTTTGCTGAAAAGGGCGCTTTTTGATGATCACGGCCTCCCTCGCTTACACGATCCTGTCGAAGGACATGACGTCGAGCCTTAACAAGGTTGCGTCGCAGGCGACGGTCAAGAAGGACGCCCAGTACTACGCCGACAATATCAACCAGGTCAAAGACGTCGACGACTTCCTCGGCGACTACCGGCTCTACAGCTACGCGATGAAGGCATATGGTCTGGAGGATATGACCTATGCCAAGGCCTTCATGAAGAAGGTGCTCGAGAGCGATCTGACCGACCCGAACAGCTACGCCAACAAGCTCTCCGATACGCGCTACCGCGAATTCGCCGCCGCCTTCAATTTCAACGCGCCCGAGAAAGACGTGCAGACGGACGCGCAGGAGGACGAGCTCATCGGCCTCTACAAGCAGTCCTTCATCGACGCCGACAAGGCGGCGAACGCCGAGAGCACCTATTACAGCAACAACATCGACGCCGTGAAGACCGTCGACGATCTGATCAACAACACCAGGCTTCGCACCTATGTGCTGAAGACCTTCAAGATCGATCCCACCTACGCCTCGAAAGACTTTCTGCGCCAGGTGCTGACGAGCGATCTCAGCGATCCGACGAGCGTCGTCAACACACAGGGTGGCGACAAATACAAGGCGCTTGCCGCCCAGTTCAGCTTCAATGCCGACGGCACGGTCAACGGCACGGCCCAGACCGCAACGCAGAAGGCGTCGGTCATCGAGACCTATACGCTGAATTCCCAGTCGGTCATCATCGACAATTCCGTCGGTTCGGACGTCTACTATGTCAGCAAGACGGCCGCCGATTACAACAGGGCCTATTACACCGCCAAGATCGGCACGATCACCAATGTCGACGATCTCGTCGCCGACAGCCGCCTGACTTCCTATATCAAAACGGCCTACAGCATGGGCGCCGACTTCACCGCGCCAGCACTGCGCATGGTGCTGACCGACCCCGGCTATGCCCAGCTGATGGGTTTTACCAATGTCTACAATGCCTTCAACTTCAAGCCCGACGGGACGACCTCGACCACGGCGCGCGCCCAGACGATCGCCCAGTCGAATAAGCTGAAGGACGCCGCGGCGAGCACCGGCAACTATTACACCGTTACCTCGCAGTCGAGCGGCATCACCAATGTCGACGATCTGCTCGCCGACGGCGTGCTGGCGCGCTACATCAAGGACGCTTATGGCCTCGGCGTGAATTTCAGCAATGCCGAGCTGAAGAGCATTCTGACCGATCCGGACTATGCCGCCGCCCAGGGTAAGGCCGGCCTCAATGCCGACTTTAACTTCAATGCGGATGGCTCGATCAACGGTTCGGTGATTCAGACAGACGCGCAGCGCAAGTCGACCACCGACAAGTCGGCGGCGAACGCAGCCCATTTCAGCAGCATGATCGGCAATGTCACCAATGTCGACGACATCATGCCTGATCCCGTCGCGGTCAGCTATATCAGAACCAGCATGCAGATCGCAGACAGCGTCTCGGATGCGACCTTGAGGACGTTCCTCGTCGACCCTGCTGCTGCCAGCGCCCAGGGCTACAGCGACGTCAACGCTCTCTTCAATTTCAAGACGGACGGTTCGGTCGCGACGCTCTATGCGTCGCAGAGCGCAGCGCAGAGCGCAAGCACGGCCGGCAAGGCCGACGATGCGGCTGTCTATTACCAGGCAACCATCGCCGGCATCTCCAATGTCGACCAGCTGCTGGCAGACCGCAGGCTGAACAATTTCATACGCAACGCCTATGGCATCCCGCCGACCGTCAGCGACGTCGATCTCCGCGCCATCCTGACCGATCAGAGCGGCACCGGCACCTATGCCGACGTCGCCGCCGCCTTCAACTTCAAGGCGGACGGTTCGCTCGAGGACGGCATGGCGGCCCAGACGAGCAGCCAGATCACCAACACGAAAATCACTGCCTCGGCGCGTACCGATGACTATTCCGCCCGCATGGCGAAGATCGCCAATGTCGATGATCTCATCGCCGATCCCGCCATCACCAATTTCCTGAAGAGCACCTATAATCTGCCGTTCGATATCTCGAATGCCGATCTGAGGAGCATCTTGACCGATGCGGCCGCCGCCACGGCCGCCGGCTATGCCGACCTCAATGCCGATTTCAACTTCGCCGCCGATGGATCGCTGCCCGTCGTCAGTTCGGTCCAGACCGCCGAACAGGCGCAGACCACCAATGACAATTACATGGCGCGTTATGACGACGAGCGCGAGGAGGCGATCGAAGAGGTTGCCGACAACTATACGCGAATGATGGCCGACAGCACGAGCCTGCTTGATTTTTCCGAGATCGACAGCGTCAACGACTTCCTGCGCACCAACAGGACGGCGGATTTCTCCAAGAGCAACGACAATCTGCCGGATCTCTATCACGTGGCGCTGCAGGCCTACGGCTTGACCGAGCAGGACGTGCCGCGCTCGATGATGCGCAAAATCCTGACGAGCGATGCCTACGACCCGAATGGTTATATCGCCTCGCTCAAGGACGAGCGCATCACCAACCTTGCGCGCGCCTTCAACTTCGGTCCCGACGGCAAGGCCGCGGCACCCTTCCAGGCGCTTCCCGATGCGACCATGGCCAAATACGCCACCGACTACAAGGCGCATGTCACCATGCTGCTGAAGGACGGCCCGGTGAAGGAGAAGGCTGCGAAAGACGCGACGGCTGAGGTGGATTACTTCGCCAAGACCATGGCGAAGGTGAAATCGCTCGACGATTTCCTTGATGACAGCCGCCTGACCGATCTGGTGCTGAAGGCGAACAATCTCGACCCGAAGGACTACGACAGGGCCACGCTGAAGAAGATCTTCACCTCCGATCCCGACGACAAGAAGAGCTATCTCAACGCTACGGCAGATGCGCGCTTCAAGGATATTGTCGCCGCCTTCAACTTCGACAAGGACGGCAATCTGACCCGCGCCAAGATCGGCGCCATCCAGAACAAGGCGGCCGAGGATCGCACCCAGCAGCTCTTCCTGCAGCAGACACTGGAAACGCAGGAGGGCGAAAGTAACGACGGTGTGCGTCTGGCGCTCTATTTCAGCCGCAAGGCTTCAAGCATCACCTCGATCTATTCGATTCTCGGCGACAGGGCGCTGTACCAGGTCATTACTACCGCCTACAGCCTGCCGTCACAGATATCGGGCATGGACGTCGCCAAACAGGCCGATCTTATCAATCGCTTCGTCAAGCTCGAGGATCTCCAGGATCCGAAAAAGGTCGACAAGCTGCTGCGGCGCTTCACTGCGATGTACGACGTCCAGAACAGCACGCAGCAGTCGCCGGCCCTGCAGATCCTGACCGGCGGCGGCTAACGGCAGGTTTAAGCAATTCCAGCAAAGCGCGCAGCGTTTGGCACGCATGGCGTCTCTCACGGGGGTCGAGCCACTTGTCTCCCCCGTGGTGACGCCGGCGGGCCGCCTAGGTTGCTGCGAGGGCAAACCCCACACTCCGTCATCCCAGGCCTTGAGCCTGGGATGACGGAAGAACCAACGGGGGTGCAGAAACTCATGTCAATGCCATCCGTTAGCAAAACCAAGCAATGCTAGACAATGGTTGAACAAGCTGGGCGGGTGCCGCTCTGCCTCTCGCTTGCGCTCAAGGTGTCCGTCGCTAGCGTTCCACAACCCCTCATCTGCCCGGTCGGTGCCGGCAGCCGGATGAGGGGCGAAACCTGACCGCCGACCTCACGAGTCGAAGCTGACGACTTTTCCCGGGTTCATGATATTGGCCGGGTCGAAGGCGCGCTTGATGCGGCGCATCAGCTCGATTTCGATGGTCGGGCGAATCGCCGCCAGTTCGTCGCGCTTCAGCTGGCCAATACCATGTTCGGCCGAGATCGAGCCGCCATGCGCGAGCACCAGCCCATGCACGATGTGGTTCATTTCGCGCCAGCGGGCGATGAAGGCGGCCTTGTCGGCGCCGATCGGCTGGGAGATATTATAATGAATATTGCCGTCGCCCATGTGACCGAAGGCGCAGATGCGCGCGCCCGGCATGGCCGCCATCACCGCCTTCTCCGCCTCGGCCATGAAATGCGGGATCTTCGACACCGGCACGGACACGTCGTGCTTGATCGAACCGCCTTCCGGCTTCTGCGCATCCGACATGCTCTCGCGCATGTGCCATATCGCCTTTTGCTGGGCGACCGAGGCGGCGATGGCGGCGTCCTGCACCAGCCCGGCCTCGAAACCCTGCTCCAGCACGCTATTCATCATCCGCTCCGCCGTTTCGGCCGAATCCGACGTCGAGATGTCGATCAGTACGTACCAGGGGTAAGCTGCTTCCAGCGGATCGCGCACGCCTTCGATATGGCGCGTGGTGATCTCGACGCCGAATCGCGGCATCAGCTCGAAACCGGTGAGCGAGGTGCCGCAGAGGCTGGCGGCAAGGTTGAAGAGGGCGAGCGCATCCTCGACCGAATGCAGTCCGGCAAACGCCACCTGATGGCCGAGCGGCTGTGGAAACAGCTTCAGCACCGCGCCGGTGATGATGCCGAGCGTGCCTTCCGCGCCGATGAAGAGATCGCGCAGGTCATAGCCGGTATTGTCCTTCTTCAGGCGGCGCAGGCCATCCCAGATCTCGCCGGTCGGCAGCACCACTTCGAGGCCGAGGCAGAGCTGGCGCATATTGCCATAGGCAAGCACGGCCGTGCCGCCGGCATTGGTGGAGAGATTGCCGCCGATGCGGCAGGAGCCCTCCGAGCCGAGCGACAGCGGAAAGAGCCGTCCATGCGCCTCGGCCGCCTTCTGCACATCGGCAAGGACCGCGCCGCCATCCGCAACCAGCACGTTCGCCACCGGGTCGACGTCGCGGATCCTCGTCATGCGTTCGAGCGACAGGATGATGTCGGCCTGATCCGTGCGAGGCGTCTGGCCGCCGACGAGGCCGGTATTGCCCGTCTGCGGCACGATCGCCGTTCCGGTCTCGGTCGCAAGCTTCATGATATCGGAGACTTCCTCGACCGAGCCGGGCTTCAGCAGGAGAGGGGAGGAGCCATGATAGAGCCCGCGGTTCTCGATCAGGTGCGGTGCCAGGTCGGCCTCGCTCCGCAGTGCGTATTTCTCGCCGACAATTGCAGCGAAGCGGTCGAGAAGATCGGGGGAAATGCCGGCGCTGCTCATCAGGTCGATCCTCTATCGCTTTTATCGGGTCTGTCAGTCGCGCGGGGCGGCGGCTCTTTGCAGCCGGTCGTTGATTGCTTCGCCAAGTCCATCGTCCGGAATGGGCGAAAAGGCGATGCTCGAGACCCCGCTGGCATCGGCCCGCTTCATATAGTCGAAAAGATTGGCGGCCGCTTCCGCCAGGTCGCCGCGTGGGCTGAGGTCGAGGACGATGCGTGCCTCGCGCGCGCCGTCGATCGCGGCACCGCCGAAGGCGATCAGTGCTTCGCCGGGTTCCACCGCCGTAACATTGAGGCGCACGCTGGCGCCCGGCGCATAATGCGAGGCGAGCATGCCTGGCGCCTCGATTGCCGCCGAGGCCTTTTTCGCGCGCAACAGCGGCTTGCCCGCCACGCGCTCGATCTCGCGCGCCGCCAGGCCGCCGGGCCGAAGCAGTCGCAGCCGGCCGTCTTCGGCCTTGACGATGGTCGACTCGACGCCGACGACGCTCGGCCCCGCGTCGAGTATCAACGGGATTCTCGCCCCGAGATCGGCTTCCACATGGGCCGCACTCGTCGCGCTGATGGCGCCTGACGTATTGGCGCTCGGAGCTGCGAGCGGCCGCCCGAAGGCGCCTATCAGGGTGCCGGCGAAGCCCTTGGGCACGCGCACGCCGACGCTGTCGAGACCGGCGGTCGCCAGCGCGTGGATGGGGCTTTCAGCCTTCAGCGGCAGCACGAGCGTCAGTGGGCCGGGCCAGAAGGCTTCGGCGAGCGCCCGCGACACGGGGTCGAACTCGGCATGTTGTTCGGCCATCTCAAGATCGGCCATGTGGCAGATCAGCGGGTTGAAGCGCGGCCGGCCCTTTGTCTCGTAGATGCGGGCGATGGCTGCCGGATTGGTGGCGTCGGCCGCAAGTCCGTAGACGGTCTCCGTCGGCATGGCGATGGCAAAGCCGTCGGACAGAGCGGCACAGGCCGCTTCGAGCGCCGCCTGCCTGTCTGCCCTGATGTCGATGATGCGTGCCATATGCTGCCCGTCTCTGTTTTCGGCAGTCATTAGGCTTTCCGTCGCCCGCGATCAATCGCCTTGTTTGCTCACAGTTGGCGGATGATTTCACGCAGCTGTTCGTTGCGGGCGCCGAGCAGCAGGATATTGCGGATCGCCGCCTGCGGATCGTGGGTGCGAAAGAGCAGCCCATTGCCGCGCACCGACCTGTCGATCGTCATCTTCTCGGAAGAATCCTCGCCCGGCTTGATTGCGACGGCGAAATACATCCGGGAATAGCCGACGTCGATCCGTTCGAAGAAATTGTCGTTGTCACCAATGTCGGAATAGAAGTTGGCGATGTAGAAGGCCCAGCTGACCTCCTCGTAACGGGCGAATTTCGTGCGCGCCGCGGTAACGTGGCAATAACCGAGATGCGGACTGTCCTGCAGCGTCCGGTGGAAGATTATTTTCGGAAACTGGATCGAGTGGTGGAAGCCGTTGATGTGCTGATGCGTCTTCTCGCCGGCCACCTGCAGCTTGCGCCCGGTCTTTGCGGCGACCTCGTCATGGGTGAGATAGCGTTTTTCCTCTGCCAGCCAGTGCCGCCGCTCGCGCGGGATGCGGCCGGTCCGCAGGAATTCGGAATGCGCGGCGACCAGTTGCCGCTCCTGCGGCCGGATTACTTCTTTGGCGTCGAAATAACGGAGTCTGGCCATGGTTTACGTGCTTCGTCGGTCTCGGATCGGCAGCAGGATAAGACCGTATGCTTAACGCGATCTTAAGAAGCGATTGGCGCATCGGACGGGAGCCGGTGATGTCGCAAACGCGACAATCGTCGATATCGGAGAGCGGGCCTCTTTGCTGATACGGTCTTTACCCAATGTCGCAATTGACGATAATTGCGGGCAGAGCCGAATGATCGGGTCGACCGAGAGGGGCGCCTGGCGCCTCGCCGCAGCCTGTCGTCAATTTCGAAGCCGATGTCGCATTACAACCAAGCGGCAGGAATGCCAGGTGATTAAATGACGCCATGAGCAATTCTCCCGCCGGAGAAGGAAGCAGGCGCGCTTCCATAGCTTTCCGCTTGAAGGCAGCCGGGTGCACGAGGACATGAAGATGGATATTCGCAGCAACGTTTTACGTCAGCTCAAGAACCGCCGTGAGGGCTTCAGCCTCGAACAGCCGTTCTATATCGACGAGGATTATTTCAAGCTCGACATGGAGATGATCTACTATCGCGACTGGCTGTTTATGGGCCATGATTGCGAACTGCCAAAGCCTGGCGCCTATTTCACCGTCCAGATCGGCAGCTATCCGGTCGTCATCGTCCGCGGCCGCGACAATGTCATCCGCGCCTTCCACAACAGCTGTCGTCATCGCGGCTCGCGCGTCTGCACGAAGGAGCATGGCTCTTCCGTGCGCCTCGTCTGCCCTTATCATCAGTGGACTTACGATCTCGACGGCAAACTCGCCTTTGCCCGTCATATGGGCGACGATTTCGACAAATCGGGCTTTAACCTGAAGCCCGTCCATTGCGAAAGCGTCGCAGGCTACATTTTCATCTGCCTCGCCGATATCGCCCCTGATTTCAAGCCGGTGCGCGACAAGATCGAGCCCTATATGGCGCCGCATCGGATCGGCGAGACCAAGGTCGCTTTCCAAAGCACGATCATCGAAAAGGGCAATTGGAAGCTCGTCTGGGAAAACAACCGCGAGTGCTACCACTGCGCCGCCAATCATCCGGAACTCTGCCGCACCTATCCCGAAGCCCCGAGCGTCACCGGCACGGACGGCGGCGCCGACGACCCGGAGATCGCCGGCCATTGGGCGCGCTGCGAGTCCGCAGGCCTGCCGAGCAAGTTCCAGATTTCGCCGGACGGGCAGTTCCGCACCGCCCGCATGCCGCTGATCGAGGACGCCGAAAGCTACACAATGTCGGGCAAGCCCGCCGTGCAGCGCCGGATCTCCGACGATATCTCGATCAGCCATATCGGCACCATGCTGCTCTTCCACTACCCGACGACATGGAACCATCTGCTCGGCGACCATGCCATCTCCTTCCGGGTGCTGCCGCTCAGCGCCAACGAGACGGCGGTGACGACCAAGTGGCTCGTCCACAAGGACGCTGTCGAGGGCGTGGATTACAATCTCGAGGAACTGACCCACGTCTGGACCGAGACCAACGACCAGGACCGCCGTATCGTCGAGGAAAATGCCTTCGGCATCCACTCGCCCGCCTATGAGCCCGGCCCCTATTCCGGCCTGCACGAGGGTGGCGTCATGCAGTTCCTCGAATGGTATTCGAGCTTCATGGTGAACCGCCTGCAGGGCGACAAGGCGAAAATCTCCGCCGTCGCCTGACGCTGCCGTTTAGCCGCGGTTCAGCTCCGCTCATCCAAAAGCAGCCGGTCCCGGCCGCTTTTGGAACCATTTTCGCCCGCAGGCGTTGCAGGGCAGGCGGTGATCGCCGTTGAATGGGAGAGAGAAATGATCGGGCTGAGAAACAAGATGGCGACCGCGGTTCTGGCCGTTGCCGTCGTTCTGACGAGCTTCGTGCCGTCACAGGCAATACAGATGCCGGCCGCGCCGAAGGTTGAAAAATCCTCGGCTGTCGAAAATGTCCAATATTATTACCGCCGCGATTACTATCGGCCCTACCGTCGCGATTATTATCGACCCGGCTATCGCCCCGGCGCCTACTACCGGCCGGGCTGGTATGGCGGCTATCGCGGCTATTCCTACTACCGCCCCGGCTATCGCCGCTATAATGGCTACTGGTATCCGCTCGCCGCTTTCGGCGCCGGCGCGGTGATCGGCGGCGCCATTGCCCAGCCGCGCTACGTTGCGCCTGCACCGCGCATGGGCTCGTCTCACGTCGCCTGGTGTGCGAACCGCTACCGTTCCTATCGCGCTTACGACAATACGTTCCAGCCCTATAACGGCCCACGCCAGCAGTGCTATTCGCCGTATCGATAGGTCCCGAATGCTGCCCCTCACCCTCTCCCGGTAAACGGGAGAGGGGACGGGCCAAACGTGGGCAGCGGAGCGATAGGGCGGTGGCATGAAGGAGCCCGTGAACGCATTTCGTAAGTCGGCTGCGAACTCAGTGAACGACGGTAATCACCGGAATGCCTGCTTCCCTGGCCGCACTGATCAGCGCTTCTCGCGCGTCCTCAGCCGGAAGGTCCCCGTGGATGGCATCTCGGCATGCCTTCACCGCTGTAAGATATTCTTCCCCGTCGTCGAGCGGCCAGCAAGCCGTCAGCAGCTGGGCCGCATCCCAAAGGCTCGCGACAAGTTTGTATTTTTCCGGCCCGTCCACAACGAGCATCAGAGGGCTGAATTCTCCAGGTATGTGCCACTTCATGACATTAGGCCTCCCCACGGTGAACATATTAGTAACCTTGCAAGAACCGTTCCGGGCGGGGTGGTGGCATGAACCAGTTCATCACCCGCGCATCGATCGCTGAGATTGCCCGCCATCACCGAGGCCAGAGATTAGATGGCCGAAGCGTCGCAATGCTGACGGTGGCCGCGTCCCGCATGATGCGATAGGCGCAACCCCGCGCCATCCGCTGCGTCGGGAGCGGATTTGGCAAGAACGTTAACCCACCCTCCGTCATCCCAGGCCTTGAGCGAAGGGTCCATGCCCCCCGGTGCTGATGGAGGAGACCTACGTGGATCCTCGGGTCAAGCCCGAGGATGACGGAGCGTTGGGTGATCTCTGTGGCAAGTACCGCGACGTTTGATGGTATAGAAGCGACTGCGCCTCCCGACAGTCACGTCGAACTCTCACCCTCAAAGAATGTTCACCCGCCGCAGCAGCCACCAGGCGAAGGCGATCGAGGCGATGATCAGGATGAAGGCATATTCCGTGCCGTAGTCGCCAACGGCGAAGGGCAGGTTGGCGGTGTTCATGCCGAAGAAACCGGTCACCAGCGTCGGCGGCAGCAGGAAGGCGGTCATGATCGACAGAAGATAGAGGTGACGGTTAGTCTCGGAGGATTGTTTCGAATCGATTTCTTCGTGCAGCAGGCGGGCCCGATCCTGCAGAGCGTAGACATCGTGGTCGACCGTTTCGAGCCGGCTCGTCAGCCGCCGCGCCACATCGTCGAAGCCGAAGGGCATCTCGTCTTCGTCGGCCGCCGCCGCACGGCGCATCAGCGCCAGCACCGTGCGCAGATGCCGGTGCAGCCGCACAACGGTTCGCCGGACCGGGGCCAGCCGCCGGCGCTCGTCGCGCGGGGCGTTGTCGTAGACGATATCCTCGATCTGGTTCAGCTCCTCGGTGAGCTCGATGACGATCGCGATCAGCGTGCGCTGGAATTCGATCACCAGCAGTTCGAAGAGGTCGACCGGCCGCGAGAATTTGCCTGGATTCTTCTCGATCAGCGTGCGCGCCCGCTCGACGCTGCGCAGCGGCTGCAGCCTCGTGGTGATGATGAAGCGGTCGGACATGGCGAAATGCAGCCAGCCGAGATTATTGGTGTCCTGGGCGAAATCGCGCTGGCAGTCGACGAGCGTGCCGTAGAGCATCTGCTCGTCAACGGTCAGCGCCGCATGCGTGTCATGCGTCGTCAACGCCGATTTCGCCTCCTCGGTCAGACCGTCGAGCGTCTCGAGCAAGGCCGGCACACGGGCGTCGACGAGGTTGAGGTGCAGCCAGTAAAAACAGTTCTCCGCGGTCAGATCCGCCACAGTCGCGCTGTTGGTCAGCCGCACGGCCGTCTTTTCCTCCGGCGAGAAACGATAGGCCCAGACGAAACCAGGTATGTTGACGGGCAAAGTATCCATTGGTCGCCGATCCTTTGCGAGGGCGATAGAATTGTCTTGAGTTTCTCAATGCCGTCCATGTGTGCAACTGTGCAAGAGCAAAGCGCCATGACGGCGATATATCGCATGGCGGCGCGTGAATCAAAATTGACGTTTACGTAAAAATCAACTAGCCCTTGCCGAGGAGGGCTTTGCATGAGGTGCAGGCACCCCACGGAGGAGGAAGCATGTACAAGGCGCCCGTCGAGGAAATCGCGTTCACATTGAAACATGTAGCCGGCATGGGCGAGGCGATGTCGAATGGTCTTTTCGGAGATCTCGGCGACGACCTCGTCGACGCCATCCTCGCCGAGGCAGGACGTTTTGCTACAGAGGAAGTGGCGCCTCTCGCCGAAATCGGCGACCGCCAGGGCGCCCGCCTTGTTGATGGCGAGGTCCGGCTGCCGGATGGCTGGCGTGATCTCTACCGCGACTGGATCGCGGGCGGCTGGAACGGCCTGACGGCGCCGGAGGCTTTCGGTGGCCAGGCGCTGCCTCATATGCTGAATGTAGCGGCGCTCGAAATGTGGAATTCCGGCTCCATGGCCTTTGCGCTGGCGCCAACGCTGACCATGGGCGCCATCGAGGCGGTCAGCACCCATGGCAGTGCGGCGCTCAAGGAGAAATATCTGGAAAAGATGGTGTCGGGCGAATGGACCGGCACCATGAACCTGACCGAGCCGCATGCCGGGTCCGATCTCGGGGTCCTTAAGGCGCGGGCCGAGCGAATGCCCGACGGCAGCTATCGCATTTTCGGTCAGAAGATCTTCATCACCTGGGGCGAACACGACGCGGCCGACAATATCATCCATCTGGTGCTGGCGCGGCTTGCGGATGCGCCGGCCGGCACGCGCGGCATCTCGCTCTTCCTGGTGCCGAAATTCCTGGTGAACGACGACGGCTCGCTAGGCCCCCGCAACGACCTCTTCTGCCATTCGCTGGAGCACAAGCTCGGCATCCATGGTTCGCCCACCTGTACCATGATCTATGGTGACGGCCGGTTCGGCGAGGAAAAGGGGGCGATCGGCTGGCTGGTCGGCGAGGAGAACAAGGGGCTCGCCTGCATGTTCACGATGATGAACAATGCGCGCCTGGCGGTCGGCATGCAGGGTGTGGCGATCGCCGAGGCCGCCACCCAGAAGGCTCTCGCCTATGCCCGCGAGCGCACGCAAGGCAAGGCTCCGGGTTGGGCGGGGACCGGCATGAGCCCGATCGCAGAGCATCCCGACGTCGCCCGCATGCTTCTGACAATGAAGGCGCTGACCCAAGGCTCGCGCGCCATCTCCTATGCCTGCGCCCACGCGATCGACATGTCTCGCCGGGCAGGCGACAGCCGCCATTGGCAGGAGCGCGCCGCGCTTTTGACGCCGATCGCCAAGTCCTTTTCAACCGATGCCGGCGTCGAGGTCGCCTCGCTCGGCATCCAGGTGCATGGCGGCATGGGTTTCATCGAGGAGACGGGTGCGGCCCGTTATCTCCGCGACGCCCGTATCGCGCCGATTTACGAGGGCACCAACGGCATCCAGGCGATCGACCTCGTCACTCGCAAGCTGCCGCTTTCCGACGGCGATCAGGTGAAGGGCTTCATCGCCGAATTGAAGGAGATCGCCGACGGCGTCCGCCGCTCGAATCTCGACGGTTTCGGCGAGACGGCCGCGCGGCTCGATGCAGCCATCGCCGACCTTGAGCAGGCCACGGCCTGGCTCCTGAAGGCGCTGGCAGATGACAGGACCGCTGAAGCGCTCGCCGGCGCCACACCCTATCAGCGCCTGTCCGGCCTGGTGCTCACCGGCTGTTATCTCGCCAAGGGTGGCCTGGCCGAGAGCGGCGACGGCAAAGGCGAGGGTCGCATTGCGCTCTGCCGCTTCGCCGCCGAAAACCTGCTTGCCGAGACCGCAGCCCTTCGCGACCGCGTCGTCAACGGCGCGGCAAGTCTTGCCGCAGCCCGTATTCTGCTTGCCTGAGGAGATTCCATGACCGATCACATCATCGTCGATCAGCCTTCCGCCCATCCCGGCGTCCAGTTCATCCGCTTCAACCGACCGGAAAAGAAGAACGCGATCACGCGCGCGATGTATCGCACCATGGCCGATGCGCTGAACGCCGCCAATGCGGACGCGAATATCAGGGCGACGGCCTTTCTCGGCACGGAAGGCTGCTTTTCGGCCGGCAATGACCTCAATGATTTTCTCTCTGCCGCAATTGGCGGCGGCGGCCTCGGCCAGGAGATCCTCGACTTCCTTTATGCGCTTGTTAACGCCGAAAAACCCGTCGTCTCGGGCGTCGACGGCCTGGCAATCGGCATCGGCACAACGATCCATCTCCATTGCGACCTGACCATCGCCTCGAACCGCAGCCAATTCCGAACACCCTTCGTCGATCTGGCGCTGGTGCCGGAGGCGGCTTCCAGCCTCATCGGCCCGCGCATCATGGGCCACCAGCGGGCTTTTGCCATGCTCGCCGCCGGAGAAGCCTTCAGCGCTGAAGAAGCTCGTGAGGCCGGTCTTGTCTGGAAGGTGGCCGATCCCGGCGACGTCGACGCCCTGACGCTCGACATCGCCGCTCGGCTGGCTGCCAAGCCGCCCGAGGCGCTGCGCATCGCCCGCGAGCTCGTCCGCGGCCCGCGCGAGGAGATCATCGCCCGTATCGACGAAGAGGCCCGCCATTTCTCCGCCCGGCTGAAAAGTGCAGAGGCGCGGGCCGCTTTCGAAGCCTTCATGCGTCGCTGAGGCTCTACTTCTCCAGTGTCGCCACGACCTCGACATGCGAGGCCCAGAGAAACTGGTCGATCGGCGTCACCCCGGTGATGCGGTAGCCGCCCTCGACAAGGATCGCCAGATCGCGCGCCAGCGTCAGCGGATTGCAGCTGACGGCGGCGATCTTCTTAACCGCCGAGCGGGCCAGCTCCTTGCACTGGAACTCCGCGCCGGCCCGCGGCGGATCGAAGACGACGGCGTCATAGGGCTTGAATTCCTGCGTCATCAGCGGACGGCGGAAGAGATCGCGCTTTTCGATCGTTACGGGTTTCAGGCCCTGGGTTTTGCGGGCGGCCTGGTCAAGGGCTGCAAGCGCCTTTGCCTCGGCTTCGACGGCATGGACGCGGCCGATCCGCGCCAGCCTGAGTGAAAACGTACCGGCGCCGGCAAAGAGATCGGCGATCCGTTTCGCTTTGCCGGCATGGGCAAGCACCAGCTCGGCCATCGCCTCTTCCGCAGGCTTGGTCGCCTGGGCAAAACCGCCCGGCGGCGGCGAAACCGAAACGCCGCCGAAATCGATGAGCGGCTTCGACGGCTCGACCAGGATTTCCCCGTTTACCGTCACGCGGGCGATGCCGCGTAGGCCGAGCACGGTCTCGATCGCCTTGCGCCGCTGCGGGTCGGAGAGTTTCTTGATCTCGTCGGCCGCAATGTCGAGGCCGGAGAGCGTTTCCAGCACCGCGACCCGGAAGGGCTCGGCACTGGTTGCAAGCGACGCGGCGATCGCCTTGATCGCCGGCAGCCGGGCGACGATGCCCGCCGAGGAGATCGGACATTCCTCGATGGCGACGATATGATGGCTTTCGGCCTGGTTGAAGCCAATCAGCATATCCCTTTCGGTCCTGCGCGCCGCAAACACCAGGCGCCGGCGCTCGCCCGGGCGGGCCGGGACGATCTCGCCGACATCAGGCGTCAATCCTTTGGATTTCAGCGCATCGATGACCAGCTGACGCTTGAAGTCACGGTAGGGGCCGTCTGCCAGATGCTGCAGCGTGCAGCCGCCGCAGGTGCCGTTGACACCGTCGGGGCCGAAATGCCGGCAAGGCGGTTCCTGCCGGTCGGGTGAGGGCGCTGCGATCGACATGATCGTGCCCTGGCTTTTGACGCGGGCGATCGCCACTGTTTCCCCGGGCAGGGAAAAGGGCACGTAGACAGGCCCGTCGGCATGGCTTGCGATGCCGTCGCCCTGGGCGCCGAGTTTCTCGATTGTGACGGTTTCGGTGCTCACGGTTTCAATCCTGCCAGAAGGTATTCCTGATTGCCGTCGCCGCCTGATATCGGCGCGGGGATGAGGCCGAGGCTTTTCCAGCCCATGTCCTCGGTGAACCAGCGCTCCAGCTCGGAGGCTACCGCGGGAGCGGAGGAAGGGTCCTTCAAAAGCCCGCCCTTGCCGATCGCCTCGCGCCCGGCCTCGAATTGCGGCTTGACCAGGAGCACGGCGACGGCGCCCGGCGCGGCAAGATCGAGCGCCGGCGCCAGCGCCAGCTTCAGCGAAATGAAGGAGACGTCGGAGACGATGAAGGTGGCGGGATCGCCGATATCGCTGGCGGTCAGATGGCGGGCGTTGAGACCCTCCCGGTTCGTCACCCGGGCATCGGCCGAAATGCGCGGATGCATCTGCCCATGGCCGACATCAATGGCGGTGACATGCGCGGCACCGCGCTGCAGCAGCACTTCGGTGAAGCCGCCCGTGGAAGCGCCGATATCAAGACAGTGGTGGCCGGCCGGGTCGAGCCGGAAATGGTCGAGAGCGGCAGCGAGCTTCAGTGCGGCGCGCGAGACGTAATCCTGCGCCGGATCGTCGATCTCGATCACCGCGTCCGCGCCGAAGAGCGCGCCCGCCTTCGTCACCACCTGTCCGGCGATGCGCACGGTGCCGCGCTGCACGGCGTCGCGGGCCCGCGAGCGGCTGGCAAAGAGGCCGCGGGAAACGAGAAGCTGGTCGAGGCGTTGGCTGTTCTGATCGGACATCGGCTGTGAATGACCGGCAAAGCCGCCGCTTGCAAGTCTTTTATTCCCGACAACTGCAGGCAATTCCTGTCACGCGCGATTTAAACAAATTTAAAGCCTGCCCGCATAGGGTCGTCTCGATTGCAGTGGTTCGTCCGAACTGCTTGGTGCCATGAAGGCGCAGGCGTCTTCCGCCGATCATGTTTCCGATTCCAAGTCTTTGCGGTTGCGTCTTGCGCGCGACCGTCTCTCGCCGCGTCGACTGTCGCCAGGAGAAATTCACCGATGTCTGCTAAAAACATATCCTTGAACGGGAAGCTTGCGGCCACGTTCGCAGCCCTCATTCTGATCTTCATGTCCGTTTCGGCTTTCGTCTATTCCAAGGCGACGGCGTCGGGGGCCGCTTCCGCCGAGCAGGAGAAGTCGGAGCTGCTCGTCAACCAAATCGACGATGCGCTGCAGGCAATGCTCGAGCAGGCGGTCAACCTGCGCGGCTTCATTCTCTTCCGCAGCGACAGCACCTATGCTGATGTCTTCGCCAATCGCGAGCGCATGCTGAAGGCGATCGCCGCCGCCAAGCAGACGGCATCCGGCGAGCCGCAGCTGGTCGAGATGATCGACGGCATGCAGAAGGCGGCCGACCTTTATTTCCACGAACTTGCCGAACCGCAGACCAAGGCGCGCAAGGAAACCGACATGCCGATCGAGGAGGTCGTCAAGATCGGCGTCAACGCCACCAAGGGCCAGCTCGACGGTTTCCGCCAGGCGTCCGCCAAGATCAAGGCCACCGCCCGCGAAAAGTCGAATGCGCTTGCAGCGGTCCGGGCCGATGCCAACAGCGATCTGAAGGTAACGCTGCTTGCCGGTGGCGTCATCGCCTCGCTGGCCGCCGCCGTTCTCGCCTGGCTGATGTCGCGCACCATCGTCCGCCCGGTCGTCGGCATGACCGCGGCCATGGATCGCCTCGCCGGCGGTCAGAACGATATCGAGGTTCCGGCTGTCGAGCGAGGTGACGAAATCGGCCGCATGGCCCAGTCGGTGCTGGTCTTCAAGCAGGCGGCGATCGAGAAGCTGCGCCTTGCCGGTGAGACCGACCGTATGCGTGATGACGCCGAGCGCCAGCGCCAGGCAAGCGATGAGCAGAAGGCGCGCGAGGAAGGCGAGCTTCGCCACGCCGTCGACGCCTTGGCTGGTGGCCTTGCCGGCCTTGCCGTCGGCGATGTCGCCGCCCGCATCCAGACGCCGTTCGCGCCGCAATATGACAGTCTGCGCAACGACTTCAACAATGCCGTCGAAAAGCTGCAGGCAGCCCTCCAGTCGGTCGGCCGCAACGCCTCGGCGATCAATGCCGGCGCCGGTGAAATCCGCTCGGCCGCCGACGATCTTGCCCATCGCACCGAGCAGCAGGCCGCCGCGGTCGAAGAAACCGCCGCTGCGCTCGAGCAGGTGACGACCACGGTGCGCGACAGCGCCAAGCGCGCCGAGGATGTCGGCAACCTCGTCGAGCGCACGCGCCTCGGGGCCGAAAAATCCGGGGAGGTTGTCCGCAAGGCGGTCTCGGCCATGCAGCAGATCGAAAAGTCCTCGGGCGAAATCTCCAACATCATCGGCGTCATCGACGACATCGCCTTCCAGACCAACCTCTTGGCGTTGAACGCGGGCGTCGAGGCAGCACGTGCCGGTGAGGCAGGTAAAGGCTTTGCCGTCGTCGCTCAGGAAGTGCGCGAACTGGCGCAGCGTTCCGCCAAGGCTGCAAAGGAAATCAAGGACCTGATCACCAATTCCGGTACGCATGTCCAGACCGGTGTGTCGCTGGTCGGCGAAACCGGCAAGGCGCTGGAAGCCATCGTTGCCGAGGTGCAGGAGATCAACCGCAACGTCAACGCGATCGTCACCGCCACGCGCGAGCAGTCGATCGGGCTGCAGGAGATCAACACCGCCGTCAACAACATGGATCAGGGCACGCAGCAGAATGCGGCCATGGTCGAGCAGCAGACCGCCGCAAGCCATGCGCTCGCCCAGGAAGCAAGCGCCCTGGACGAACTGCTGCGCCAGTTCAAGCTCGGAACCCAGCTTGCCGCTCCGGCCCAGAAGACGGCCGCCGCAACGCCGGCTTCGCGGCCGGTCGCCTCACCGGCCCGCGCGCTCGCCAGCAAGGTCAGCAAAGCCTTCGGCGGCAGACAGGCGAGTGCGGCGTTTGCGGTTCAGGAAGATTGGACGGAGTTCTGAGAGCGCCGCTTTTCGGATGGAGCTGAAATACAGAGGGCGGCGCGGTGGTGCCGCCCTTTTCGTTTGGGACCACTATGATTGACACGAAAAAATAAGGTTATCCGCTGTTTAGCCGGCGTGTTTGGCTGCGGCATCTCCTCACCCTCCGTCATGCTCGGCTCAAGGCCGAGCATGACGGAGGGTGGGGTGGCTGCTGGAGCAAGTACAGTGATGGGAGACAGCAAATAGGCGGCAAATAAGAAGGGTTGCGCCCTTGGCGGTTGATGGCTCAATCACCTTCAGCACTCGTCCCTGTCTGTGCCGGCCGTCGGATGAGGGGGCCACACGGCACACCCTCACAATTCACCTACCCCGCAACCCCAACGGCAACCCCGCGCCCGAGCGCCCGGAACACCGTCGAGACGATGCCTGCGCGATCGAGCCCGGCATGAGCGTTCATCGCTTCGGGCTTGGCCTGCTCCATCCAGATATCGGGCATGACGAGCGAGCGGATCTTCAGCCCGTTGTCGAGCAGGCCTTCGCTTGAAAGATACTGCATCACCTGGCTGCCGAAGCCGCCGACCGAGCCTTCCTCGACGGTGATCACCATCTCGTGGTGGCGGGCAAGCTGGCGGATCAGGTCGTGGTCGAGCGGCTTGGCGAAACGCGCATCGGCGACCGTCGTCGAAAGGCCGGCGGCTTCGAGATCCTCGCTGGCGAGCAGACAGTCGGCAAGCCGGGTGCCGAAGGAGAGCAGCGCCACCTTGGTGCCTTCCTTGACGATGCGGCCCTTGCCGATCTGCAGGATTTCGCCGCGGGCCGGCATGTCGACGCCGACACCTTCGCCGCGGGGATAGCGGAAGGAAATCGGCCCGGCGTCATAGGCAGCGGCCGTGCGCACCATATGTTTCAGTTCCGCCTCGTCGGCCGCCGCCATCACCACGAAGCCGGGCAGGGTGGCGAGGAAGGCAGTGTCGAAGGAGCCGGCATGGGTCGGCCCGTCGGCGCCGACGAAGCCGGCGCGGTCGATCGGGAAACGCACCGGCAGGCCCTGGATCGCCACGTCGTGCACGACTTGGTCATAGGCGCGCTGCAGGAAGGTGGAATAGAGCGCGGCGAACGGCTTGTAGCCTTCGGCCGCAAGGCCGGCGGCGAAAGTCACGGCATGCTGTTCGGCGATGCCGACATCGAAACAGCGCGACGGAAAGGCTTCGGCGAACTTGTCGAGGCCGGTACCATTAGGCATGGCGGCGGTGATGCCGACGATCTTCTCGTCGAGGGCGGCTTCCTGCACCAGCGCTTCGGCAAAGACACTCGTATAGCTCGGCGCATTCGGCTTGACCCGCGCCTGCGCGCCGGTGATGACGTCGAACTTATTGACGCCGTGATATTTGTCGGCCGCCGCTTCCGCCGGCGGATAGCCCTTGCCCTTTTGAGTGACGACATGGATCAACACCGGTCCGCGGGCATTGTCGCGCACATTGCGCAGCACCGGCAGCAGGTGATCGAAGGAGTGCCCGTCGATCGGCCCGATATGATAGAAGCCCATCTCCTCGAACATCGTGCCGCCGGTGACGTAGCCGCGCGCGTGCTCGACGGCGCGGGTGATCGCCCGGTCGATGTTCTTCCCGAGATAAGCCGTCAGTTTCTTGCCGAAATCGCGGAAGCCCATATAGGTGCGCCCCGAGGCGAGGCGGGCGAGATAGGCGCTCATGGCCCCCGTCGGCGGCGCGATCGACATGTCGTTGTCGTTGAGAATGACGATGAGGCGCGCATCGAGGGCACCTGCATTGTTCAGCGCCTCATAGGCCATGCCGGCCGACATCGCCCCGTCGCCGATGACGGCGATGACGCGGCGGTCGGTCTTCTCGAGATCGGCGGCGATCGCCATGCCGAGGCCGGCCGAGATCGACGTCGAGGAATGCGCCGCCCCGAACGGATCATATTCGCTTTCGGCCCGGCGGGTGAAGCCGGAAAGGCCGTTTTCCTGGCGCAGCGTGCGGATGCGGTCGCGCCGGCCAGTGAGGATCTTGTGCGGATAGCACTGGTGGCCGACATCGAAGATCAGCCGGTCGTTCGGCGTATCGAAGACGCTGTGAATGGCGATCGTCAGCTCGACCACGCCGAGGCCGGCGCCGAGATGGCCGCCGGTGCGCGACACCGCATCGATCATTTCATCCCGGACCTCACGGGCAAGCTGCGGCAGGTCGCGATCCTCGAGCTTGCGCAGGTCGGCGGGGTAGATGACCTGGTCGAGCAGGGGGGTCTTCGGCAGTTGTGTCACGGGCGGGCGCTCTTTCTTGCTTTTCCTCGTTTCGCTTTATTCGATTAGATCGGGGCAAAACAAGTGCATTTCAGGAACCGAAGGTTTTCACCTTAGAGCATGGCGGAAAAAAGTGTGAGCGGTTTCGGAAGATATCACTTTCTATTTCTGTGCGTTGCACTCGCCTGATTTTGCCTCGGCGATCGAACGCGCAGAGGCCGGCGAGCAGCTTGAATATGACACGGAATGGTAGCACTGTTGCCGCGCTGGCTGGGGGACCGATCATGGGAACGATTGTTGCAGCGCATGCCTATGTCAATAACGAGGTCGCCTATGTGGCCTGGAACATAGACAACAAGATCGACGGGTGCCTCGGCTTCGAGGTCGTCCGGGTCTATCTCGACGAGCAGGGAAACGTAGCGACAAGAGCCGATGGCAGCGAGGACCGGGTGACCTGCGCCGCCTGGGTCGCCTTCAAGGGACAGCGCAATCCGCATTGGCTGCCGCAGACGACGTCGCTCTGGCCCGTGCAGAAGCTCTCCTGGCGCGATCTGACGCTGCGCAAGCGGCGCAACGAAATGAGACGGCGACCGGACGAGGTCCGCGTGCGTTACGAGATCCGTCCGCTCGGTGATCTGAAGCCGGGCATGCAGGCCGCGCCGGATCCGACGCCTCGGATCGTCGAGATCAACAAGCGGGACGAAAATGGCCGGCCGATCGAGAAGGCTGACGGAACCTTCGAGAAAATCGCGGTCAAGGCCTATGATGGGCCTCCGCGGCCGCTCGGTTATCTCGGGCCGGCTGTCGCCTCCAATCCGGTCCATGTGACGCGCAAGCGCGGCCAGTTTGAGTCCACCTTCACCAACGGCATCCTCGCCGCCCAGTGGCTGAGAAATGTGCTCTTGGAGGACGGTGTGAAACAGCCGAACGAGCTGATCGACATGATTTCCACGCCGTCGAACGGCATCCGCAAATATCTTGCCGGCGATGTCATTCCCATGCTCAGAGATTTCATGAATGCGCCCGGCCGCTTCCTTGTCGCCCTCTACGAGCTTGAGGATAAGGAACTGCTCGACCTGCTGCTTGCCAACAAGGACAAGCTGCGCATCATCCTCGCCAATACGGGAAAGGTAGGAGATGATTGGGATGTGCGCAATGCGCACGCACGCAAGGCGCTGATCGATGCCGGCGTCGAGATTCACCACCGCATGTTCAACAATTCCAGCCAGATCGGCCACAACAAGTTCGTCGTCCACATCCCGCCCGATGGCGCTGAACGAAGCGTGTTCACCGGCAGCACCAACTGGACGGCGACGGGCCTTGCCGGCCAGTCCAACAATGCGTTGATCGTCAGGAACGATGCGGTTGCCGCGGCCTACATCGCTTATTGGGAGCGAATGCTGGAAGATAATGCGACGCTGGAAGCGCCCGTCGAATTCGACGACGGCATGCCCGACAACCAGCAGAGCAAGGCGTTTCGCCGCTCGAACGAGACGCCGTTCATTGTGCCTGCCGGTAATGGCGCCTCGGTCGAAGCCTGGTTCTCGCCGAATATGCAAAGCCGAAGAAAGGGCAAGGAGACGCCGCCCGACCTTCGCGAGGTCTACCGGCTGATGCGACGCGCCGAGCACGCGGTGCTGTTTCTGGCCTTCTATCCCGGCCAATCCGGCAGGGATTGCATCGTCGGCGAGGCGATCGATATCGGCCTGAAGGATCAGAAGCTGATCGTCACCGGCGCCGTTTCCAGCCCCCAGGCCATGCCCAATTACGTCGCCGGCAAGAAGAATGATCCCGACGATGAGGACGACGATACAGCGTCCGTCTCGCCGCATACGTTCGATGAAGCGAATGTCTCGATCGTCCGGGCCTCGCGCATCGATGATCGCCAGCTCCTGGCGGATTTCGGCGCGGAGGAACTGACGGCCAAGAAGGTCGGCGCCATCATTCACGACAAGGTGCTGGTGATCGATCCCTTGTCGGACGACTGCGTCGTCGTCCTCGGCAGCCACAATCTCGGCTTCAAGGCCTCTTACGCCAATGACGAAAACATGCTGATCGTCAAAGGCGACCGGGCGCTTGCCGAGGCCTATGCCGTCCACATCCTCGATGTCTACGATCACTACCGCTTCCGTGCGGTCGAGGCGGAGCTGAAGCGTCAGGGCAAGAAGGGCTGGTCGGGCTTTCTCAACGTCGATGACAGCTGGCAGGACCGCTACGTCGCTGGCACGAAGGGTGCGCTGACGCGCTATTTCGCAACGCGTTGAATTCCGGAAAGGGTTGCCGCCGGAGCGCCGCCGCCGTCACCCCTCCGGCAAAGGCACGAATTCCTCTTCGTCGCCAGGTACGATATCGAAGCGGCCGGTGCGCCATTCCTCCTTGGCCTTTTCGATCCGCTCCTTCGATGAGGAGACGAAGTTCCACCAGATATAGCGTCTGGAATTCAACGCCGCCCCGCCGAAGAGCATCAGGTGGCAGCCGTCGCCGCCGGCTTCAAGCGTAATCGGATCGCCCGGCCGGAAAACCAGCAGCTGATCGGCGGCGAAGCGATCTCCCGAGATTACCACCTCGCCGGAGAGCACATAGACAGCGCGCTCCTCATGGTTCGCGCCGAAGGGGAAGCGGACGCCCGGCTGCAGGTTGAGATCGACATAGAGCGTGTCGGAGAACGTGCCGACCGGCGATGTCATGCCTTCGAACGAGCCGATGACGACGCGCCCGCGCACGCCTGATGTTTCGATCAGCGGCATTTCCGACTTTTCCGTATGAGCGAAGGAGGGATCGATCTCCTCCTTGTCGTCGGGCAGCGCCAGCCAGGTCTGCAGCCCCGACATCAGCAGCGGATGGCCGCGCAGATTGTCGGGCGTGCGTTCCGAATGAACGATGCCGCGGCCTGATGTCATCAGGTTGATATCGCCGGGACGGATGACCTTTTCGGTGCCGAGGCTGTCGCGATGGCGGATCTCGCCGTCGAAGAGATAGGTGACCGTCGACAGGCCGATATGCGGATGCGGCTTGACGTCGAGCGCCTCGTTGGGCTTCAGGATCGCCGGTCCCATGCGGTCGAAGAAGATGAAGGGCCCGACGAGCCGCCGCTGCCGCGTCGGCAGCGCGCGCCGCACCTGGAACCCGCCGATGTCGCTCGTACGCGGGATGATCAGGTTCTCGATCGCATCGCAGGCGAAGGCATCGCCGGCCAGGGGATCTTTACCGGGAAAGAAGGACATGACGGATCTCCGCTTGCAGTGACATCGACCACTGACAGTGCCTGTAGCGTCGCGCGTCCAACAGGATGTGCCGAAGAGGCTCCATGTTGTCAGATCGCGGTGAAGCCGTTATCGACGAAAAGATGAGCGCCATTGACGAAGCTGGATTCCTCGCTTGCCAGATAAAGGGCGGCCCTCGCCACGTCTTCCGGTTCGCCGATCCGCCCCTGCTGCGCGGCGATGGCGGCATCCGAAACATCGACCCCGAGCGCCTGCAGGTCGGCGACCTCGCGCAGGCCGTGCGGCGTGCGGATGAAGCCGGGGCAGACGGCGTTGCAACGGATGTTGCGGTCGCGGAATTCGACCGCGATGGCGCGGGCAAACATATGCACCGCGCCCTTGGTCGTGTCGTACAGCACTTCCATCGGGGTCGCGGCGACGGCCGAGATCGACGAGGTGCAGACGATCGATCCGCCGCCGGCGGCGATCATCTTCGGCAGCACGGCCTTGGTCATCAGGAACATCGAGCGCACATTGACGGCATGCAGCCAGTCCCATTCCTGAAGCGTCGTTTCGAGGAAAGGCTTGATGACGATGGTGCCGGCATGGTTGAAGAGCACGGTCACCGCGCCGTAGCGCTCCTCGACGCCCGCGACGGCGGCATTGACGGCGTCTTCCTCCGAAACATCCGCCGTCCAGCAGTCGGCCTCGCCTCCGGCATCACGGATCTGCTTGACGGTCTCGGCGGCCGCCTGGCCATTGCGGTCGATGATCGCCACACGCGCGCCTTCGGCCGCAAACAGCTTCGAGGCAGCACCCCCCATGCCGGTCGCGCCGCCCGAAATGATGGCGACCTTGCCCTTCAATCTGTCCGTCATTGTCTGTCCCCTGATGCTTCCGGAAGGGGATCATAGAACGCCGAAAGCCAGTCGCCAAGCGTCTTCGAAAGCGCGCTTTGGTACGCCTCAGGCGCCGTCCAGCGGCTCGACGCCTTGCGGCTTGCCGGCGCGGTCGAGCCGGATTTTCTCGATGCGGTTCTCGGCGGCCGAAAGCAGCGTCTCGCAATGTTTCTTCAGCGCCTCGCCGCGCTCATAGATCTCGATCGATTCATCCAGCGCCACGTCGCCGCGTTCCAGCCGGGCAACGATGCTTTCGAGTTCGGCGACCGCCTTTTCGAAGGAAAGGCCCGATACTTCAGGCTTGGCGCTGTCAGTCATTCTTAACCCTTCATCATTCTCAGAATATGCATGCCCGCCGATTCGGCGAGGCCTTCGAGATCATAGCCGCCTTCGAGCAGGCTGACGACCCGGTTCTTCGCGTGCCGGTCGGCGAGTTCCAGGACTCTGCCCGTCGCCCAGTCGAAATCCTCGCCCGTCAGGTTGATCTGCGCCAGCGGATCGCGGTGGTGTGCGTCGAACCCGGCGGAGATGATGATGAGATCCGGCCGGAAGTCGTCCAGCGCCGGCAGCACGCGCGATTTGAACGCCTCGCGGAAATGGTCGCTGCCGACATTCGGCGAAAGCGGCGCATTGACGATGCTATTGTGCTTGCCTTTCTCCTCCTTGGCGCCGGTGCCGGGATAGAGCGGCATCTGATGCGTCGAACAGAACAGCACCGATGGGTCGTCCCAGAAGATGTCCTGGGTGCCGTTGCCGTGGTGCACGTCCCAATCGACGATGGCGACGCGCTCGGCGCCATGCTTCTTCTGCGCATGGCGGGCGGCGATCGCCGCATTGTTGAAGAAACAGAAGCCCATTGCTGTCATCTTCTCGGCATGATGCCCGGGCGGACGGGCGGCAACGAAGACATTGTCAGCCTGGCCGGAAAAGACGTCGTCCACCGCCGCCATCGCCCCGCCGATCCCGGTCAGCGCCGCCTGCAGGCTTTTGACGCTGGCGTAGGTATCGGCTTCGAGCTGGTTGATCCGGTCCTCTTCATCGGGGATCTCCCGCATCACCGCGGTCAGATGCTCTTCCGGATGGGCGAGCAGCACCGCATCCTCGCTCGCCTCAGGCGCCTGCCGGCGCTCCAGCCGGTCGAAATTCGGATGCTCCAGCGCGACGTTGATGGCGCGGATCCTGTCGGATCGCTCCGGATGGCCGGCGGGCGTCACATGTTGCAGGAAGATCGGGTGTTCATAAAGACGGGTGCTCATGGAGACACTCTATCGGCCGCTTCTGTCATGATCCACAGCAGATGGGGCATTGCCCGCCGATTTCAACAAGCTCCGGCGGCGCTTTGGCACGCTTGGGGACGCGGACCGTTGTTCGCAATATTGCTCCGACCGCATCGTCCCACCGGCGCGCGCCGTCGGACTTGCAAACCAGGTACTAACACTTTGAACCATTGACTATTCGTTTGCGAAATCTGTTTCGATCCAACGAATTATGCAGTATTGTCTGTTTGGGGGAGTGTTGTAAGGCAGTATTGTTGATGAGTGAGTCAAAGCGTCCTGGGGTGACGGAAATACGCGTACCGTTTCGAGATGTCGATATGAACGGCAAGATGTTTCTGGCCTCCTATATTTCTTACGCTGAATCCGTCATTGCGAGTTTCTGGTCGGCAAGGCCCGATGTAGATGACGAACCCGTCTATAGCGCCAGCAAGATTTCCTGCATGCTTCACCGCCCGCTGCACCATGACGAGCCGGTGATCTTCACTGCCGCCATCGACAAGATTGGCGTGCGTTCCATCGGCTTTCTGGTTTCGATCGACACCGGGGAGGAGCGCGCCGCCGAGGTCGAGATCATCTGGCAGGCCCGCAGCAGAGAGGACGACCTGCCAGCCCCCCTGCCGGAGGAAACCCGCGACTGGCTCTATCGGTTTTTGGATTAGGGGCGTTGCGGCAGGTAGCGATGAAGGACGAGCAAGAGACCGGTCGGTGGGACGCCGACGACGTCGCGAAGTTCATGTATGGAACACAGAGAGCCGCGCTGCTTCTGGCGCTGCGGGATTTCTGGAAAGCACTTTGTTCTGCGTGGCCCGACAAGCAAAAGCCTCCCGTATCTCCGAGTGATGGAGATGAACCTCAAGAGTAAGAGCCGTTACTTGCGGTTTTTACGCAGATGGTCTCCTTGATCTCCGCGATGCGGCTCGGCTTTCAGCCGCTTGAAATTCGTCGGGCGTCCAGTCACCTGGCCGCCATACTTGCGACCAGATCGCTGAACCTCTCGCCTTGAATGCCGACATGTGTTCGCAGCAGGCGGCGGGCTTCGTCTCCGTTTCCGGCAAAGATCGCATCGACGATGGCGCAATGTTCCGAGAAGGAGGTCGAGAGGCGGTTGCGCACGCGCAGCTGGAGGCGGCGATAGGGGCGCAGGCGTCGATGCAGTTGCACGCACTGCTCCTCGAGGAAATCGCTGCGGCTTGCGGCGTAGATCGCCTTATGGAATTCCTCATTGTCGTAATAATAGGCATCGCTGTCGCCGGCGCCGGCGGATTGTTCGCAGTGGCCGTGGGTGGCGGTGATCGCTTCCCGGGACGCCTTGTCCAGCCTGCGTGCTGCAAGCGACCCCGCCAGGCCCTCGAGTTCCGCCATAACCTCGAACATCTCGTAGATGCGGTGCGGCCCCGGATCGATCACGATCGCACCCCGGCGCGGACGGATTTCAATCAGTCCGATCGCGTCAAGCTGCATCAGCGCCTCGCGCACCGGCGTTCGCGATACGCCGAACCGATTGGCAAGCACCGTTTCATCAAGCCGTTCGCCGGGGGCGAACTCGTACGAAAGTATCGCATTTTCAATCTCATCCCGAAGCCACCGGCCGACATTCTCGGACATCTATCTCGCATCCTTCATACATAAACGCCATTCTTGTATACACGAATGTTGACGTCGTGTACGAAAGATGACAATCTACATACTACCGGCGAAGCTCGGCTATGGGAAGCGATGTCCAGCGGCTGCAGAATGCGGTGTCTTCGAAAGGGAGGAGAATGGCATGCCCGAAGCTTCTTTCTTCACCGACATGCTGCAAAGCATTACCGATCACGGAAGGCAGCTGCTGTTTTCCGGCTCCCGTAACACCCAGGCCGCCGCCAAGGCCGATCTCCACACTCTCTGTGAAATGCTGCTTTCGAGCCGCGGTGAAGCATCCGGCATGGCGCTTGCGGCCGAGATTCTCGATCGCTGGGAAGCGCTCGACAGCGTCGGCGCCCAGGCATTCCTCCAGATGCTTCACGAAGGGTTCGGGCCTGATGTGAGCAAGCTCGACCAGGCGATTGAACGCTACCGCACCGACAAGAGTTCGACCGCCGTCATTGCGCTCCACCAGGCAGCCGAGCCCCGGCGACAGGAACTCCTGCGCCGATTGAACCACGCGCCAAACGGGACGGCCAAGCTCGTCCGCATGCGTCAACAGCTGCTCGCTTCCCAAGACCGATCCGAAGCCTACCGCGCGCTGGATGCCGATTTCACGCATCTGTTCGGCTCCTGGTTCAATCGCGGCTTTCTGACGCTGCGGCCCATCGACTGGTCAACGCCGGCAAACATCCTCGAAAAGATCATCCAATACGAGGCCGTGCACGAGATCGCCAGCTGGGAGGAGTTGCGCCGTCGCTTGGCGCCGGCCGACCGTCGATGCTTTGCCTTCTTCCATCCCCGACTGGCCGACGAGCCGCTGGTGTTCGTCGAGGTGGCGCTCACCCGATCCGTGCCGAAGGCGATTGCCGATGTACTCGACGAGGAGAGGGAGCAGATCAATGCCGACGAGGCGACGACGGCCGTCTTCTATTCGATCTCCAATTGCCAGGATGGCTTGCGTGGCATCTCGTTCGGCAACTTCCTGATCAAGCAGGTCGTGGAAGATCTGCGCAAGGACCTGCCCGGCCTGAAGAATTTCGTCACGCTGTCGCCCGCCCCCGGCTTTGCCCGCTGGCTTGCCAAGGCACGCGCCGTGGGTGCCGACAGCGTCCTGTCTGAAGCCGCCCGCAAAACACTGGCCTTGCTCGACGATCCGAACTGGCCCGACAGCGAGAAGGGCGCGGCCGAAGTGGAGCGCTTGTTGCTGCCGCTTGCGGCGCGCTACTTCCTGACCGAACGGACGCCGGAGGGCCGTCCTGTCGATCCCGTCGCCCGCTTCCATCTCGGCAACGGCGCTCGGCTTGAACGCGTGAATTTTCTCGGCGACCGCTCGCCCAAGGCAATCCAGCAGGCGCACGGCCTGATGGTCAACTACCTCTACAAGCTCGATGACATCGTGGCCAATCACGAAGCGCTGGCGCAGCGGGGCGAAGTGATTGCCTCGCCGGCCGTCAAAAGCCTGCTCAGCCAGAAGGACGAAAGCCGCCGTGGCGGCAATGGCCAGCAAGGTTCTCGAGCATTCGTGCAACTGATGAATTCCACGCTCGGAGGAGGGCGAAAGTGAGCAACCATCTTTTCGATGCCATGCGGGCTGCCGCGCCTGGGGACGCAGCGTTCATTCGGCTCGGCAGCGGGCGCACATGGACTTATGAGGATGCCTTCGCCCTTTCCGGCCGCATTGCCAGCGCGATGGATGCGCTCGGCATTCGCCCCGGCGACCGGGTTGCCGTGCAGGTCGAGAAGAGCGCCGAGGCATTGATCCTCTATCTCGCCTGCCTTCGAAGCGGTGCGGTCTATCTGCCGCTCAACACCGCCTATACGCTGGCTGAGCTCGATTATTTCATCGGCGATGCGGAGCCGCGTCTGGTGGTCGTCGCCTCGGCCGCTCGCGAAGGCGTGGAAACGATCGTCAAGCGCCACCGCGCGATCGTCGAAACGCTCGATGCCGACGGCAGCGGCTCGCTGCTCGATCTTGCGCGCGACGAGCCGGCCGACTTTGTCGATGCCTCGCGCTCCGCCGATGATCTGGCTGCGATCCTCTATACCTCGGGAACGACGGGACGTTCCAAGGGGGCGATGCTCACCCATGGCAATCTGCTTTCGAACGCGCTAACCTTGCGGGACTACTGGCGCGTCACGTCAGACGACCGGCTGATCCATGCGCTGCCGATCTTCCACACACACGGGCTCTTCGTCGCCACCAACGTCACGCTGCTCGCCGGCGCCTCGATGTTCCTGCTGTCGAAATTCGACGCTGACGAAGTCGTTTCGCTGATGCCGCAGGCAACGATGCTGATGGGCGTGCCGACCTTCTATGTGCGCCTCCTGCAAAGCCCCGGCTTCGACAGGCAGGCGGCGGCCAACATCCGCCTCTTCATCTCCGGCTCGGCGCCGCTGCTGGCAGAGACGCATAACGCCTTCCAGGCGCGGACCGGCCATGCGATTCTTGAGCGCTACGGCATGACGGAAACCAATATGAACACATCGAACCCCTATGAGGGGAAACGGCTTGCCGGAACGGTCGGCTTCCCGCTGCCTGATGTGACGGTGCGCGTCACAGACCCGGCCACCGGACAGGTGCTGCCGCCTGAAGAAACCGGCATGATCGAGATCAAGGGGCCGAACGTCTTCAAGGGCTATTGGCGCATGCCGGAGAAGACCGCGGCCGAATTCACCGCCGACGGGTTCTTCATCAGCGGCGATCTCGGCAAGATCGACCGGGACGGCTATGTCCATATCGTCGGCCGCGGCAAGGATCTCGTGATTTCAGGCGGATACAACATCTATCCGAAGGAGGTCGAGAGCGAGATCGACCAGATCGAGGGCGTGGTTGAGAGCGCTGTCATCGGCCTGCCTCATCCCGATTTCGGAGAAGGCGTAACCGCCGTCGTCGTGCGCAAACCTGGCGCCGTCCTGGATGAAAAAAGCATCGTCGGCGCGCTCCAAGACCGTCTCGCGCGCTACAAGCAACCCAAACGCATCATCTTCGCCGAGGACTTGCCGCGCAACACGATGGGCAAGGTTCAGAAGAACATCCTGCGGCAGCAATACGCCGATCTTTACACCAGGACGTAAGGCGATCGCCTCTGGGAGGAGGGTGCGTCGGCATTCGCATAATCTTGCAAACAGCAACTACGGCGCTGGAGGCGTCGGAGGGAGGGGAATCATGGGTATTGAAATACTGGCCATAGGCATGCTGGTCGCCATGTTCGTCGTTGCGACGATCCAGCCGATCAACATGGGAGCGCTCGCTTTTGCTGGCGCCTTCGTGCTCGGCTCCATGACCATCGGGATGAAGACCGGCGATATTTTCGCCGGCTTCCCGAGCGATCTGTTCCTGACGCTCGTCGCCGTCACCTACCTCTTCGCCATCGCGCAGATCAACGGCACTATCGACTGGCTGGTCGAATGCGCGGTTCGCATTGTGCGTGGACGAATAGGCTTGATCCCCTGGGTGATGTTCCTCGTCGCCGCCGTCATTACCGGTTTCGGTGCGCTTGGGCCTGCCGCCGTCGCCATTCTCGCGCCTGTCGCGCTAAGTTTTGCCATCCAGTACCGCATTCACCCGGTCATGATGGGCCTGATGGTGATCCACGGCGCGCAGGCAGGCGGCTTTTCGCCGATCAGCATCTATGGCGGCATCACCAATCAGATCGTTGCGAAGGCCGGTCTGCCTTTCGCACCGACGTCGTTGTTTCTCTCGAGCTTTTTCTTCAACCTGGCGATCGCAGTGCTGGTCTTCTTCGCCTTCGGCGGCGCAAAGGTCATGAAGCACGTTCCCGCAACATCGCTCGGCCCCTTGCCCGAATTGCATCCCGAAGGCGTATCGGCTTCGATCAGAGGTCACGGCGGCACGCCGGCAAAGCCGATCAGGGAGCATGCCTACGGTACGGCGGCAGATACCGCTGCGACGCTGCGTCTGAACAATGAGAGAATCACCACCCTGATCGGGCTGACGGCGCTCGGCATCGGCGCCCTGGTTTTCAAGTTCAATGTCGGCCTTGTCGCCATGACCGTCGCCGTTGCGCTGGCGCTGCTGTCGCCGAAAACGCAGAAAGCGGCAATCGACAAGGTCAGCTGGTCGACCGTGCTTTTGATCGCCGGCATTATCACCTATGTCGGCGTCATGGAGAAGGCCGGCACGGTCGACTACGTCGCGCACGGCATATCCAGTCTCGGCATGCCGCTGCTGGTAGCGCTTCTGCTTTGCTTCACCGGCGCCATTGTCTCGGCCTTTGCATCCTCGACCGCGCTGCTCGGCGCAATCATCCCCCTTGCCGTTCCGTTCCTGCTGCAAGGACATGTCAGCGCCGTCGGCGTGGTCGCGGCCATCGCCATATCGACAACAATCGTCGATACCAGCCCATTCTCCACGAATGGCGCGCTTGTCGTCGCCAACGCGCCGGATGACAGGCGCGAGCAGGTTCTGCGGCAGTTGCTGATCTACAGCGCGTTGATTGCCATCATCGGCCCGATCGTCGCCTGGCTGGTGTTCGTCGTGCCGGGACTGGTTTGACGACGGGCCGCCGGACCCATCGCTTTCTGCCGCAGTCCATCGCCTGCGGCGGTCAAGGTGCGGGCGAGGGCATTCCAAGTTCAACGCCAGTACCCGAAGGAGTCGAGCGGTTATTCAACGTTCGCCGAAGATTAAACACGCTAAGGTTGAAGTAATGGTTGGCACGGGCGCTCGAGAACACTGATATCGGCATGCAATTGGAGGTGATCACCAGTCTTGGGATATGAATGTGCGAATCCCGTTGCATTTGTGAACTTAACACTATTCATTATCCGAAGACGTTTCATCTCGTATGTTGAAAATCGATCATGGTTGAATCGGCCGACGTCGCATCGCTTTTGACGGATTTGATTTACGGAAGCCTCTTCGGAGAGTGTAGCTGGCAGGATTTTCTCGACCGTCTTGCGCATACCTCGCCCGGCGGCAAGGCTGCACTCCACTACCACGATCTGGCCTCGTCCGTTGCCCATGTTCCTTTCATGTCGGGCTTCTCTCAGTCCGAGATCGATCAGTTCCGCAGCCACTTTGCCTCGGTCAATCCCTGGATCCCACGACTGGGCCTCGTGCCCGTCGGCCAAGGCTTATGTGGTGACGAGATCTTTCCGCGCGAGCAGCTCATCAGATCGGAGTTTTACAACGACTGGCTGAAGCGGCAGACCGGATGCGAGACGAGCATTGGCGTTTCCATCATTCGCGAGGAAAGCCGAACCTTCATCCTGTCGACGTCCACATCGTCGGCGGACGCCGATCTGAACAAGGAAGCGGCCAAGCTTTACACGCAGCTCGCGCCGCATCTGAAGAGGGCCTTCGACTTCATCCGCAAGCGCGATCTGTTCGCGCCGCACCAACATGAAACGCAGACCCTGCTCGATAGCATCGGGGTCGGATTGATCTACGTCTCGGAGCAGGGGAAAGCCCGCCGCTGGAATAAAAGCGCAGAGGCCTTGATGGCGGCCGGCCTGCCTGTGCAGATCGCCGCGGACGGCAAATTCCGGCTCCAATGCGAGAAGTCGTTGGCGGTTCTCGAATTCCTGACATCCAGAAATGGGGTGCAGACAACACCGCACACCGCGATCGTCAAGGGCAGCAACCAGGACAATTATCGCATCACCCTCGTCCGGCTTCGGTCCGATGCATTCACGGAGTTCGTGGAGGGGCCGACCGTGGCGGTGATCGTCGAGCCGACCGTGGCCAGCCCGCTCTATGAGCGGCGAGATTTGCTGATGCAGCTTTATAAACTGACAGCAACGGAAATCCGCATCGCCTCGAGCATTGCATCGGGCCAATCCGCAAGGGAAGTGGCCATAGCCGACGACATCAGCTACGAAACGGTTAGAACGCACCTCAGGAACATCTATTCGAAGCTCGGGGTCAATTCGCGGGTCGGGCTGGTGTCGCTGCTGATGCGCTGAATGGAATCGGCCGGTTGGAACGGGACCCGTATTGCGCGCATTCGCCTCTGAGATGTGGCTCCGCCAGGACGTTGACCTCGACATTTAGTCCTTCCAGGTTGACGTGGCCCACGCTGTCATAAAAATTTCATGTCGCACCTATTGCGAGTTTCGGCAAAGTAATCGACTATTTTTATCAGGAAACAAGATTTCCTGAAGCAAACGAAAGGAAACTGATTGGATTATTTCTTCTGACGATCATACTCGTGGCAGGCTTCATGGCCTTTGCCTTGACCGCGGGAAGAGCAACCGCTCAGACCACCGCAAACACCCGGCGCAGCTCAGGCGATGGCGGAGTTGAGTTCGAGGCCTCTGATGGCGGAGGGTGCGACGGCGGTGATGGAGGTGGCGGGGACGGTGGAGGAGGAGACTAGTTCAAACGGAAATCGATGGAATGCCCGACCGCCTCAAGGCGGTTTTTTGTTGTCCGAATTCCACTCCTTACCATGCCGGCAAACAGGCCGGAATGTCAGAGGCTCTCGCCGTCGCGATCGTCTGCGCAATGTCGCTCGCCGTGTGCAAATGGGGAGAGCCGCCGGTCCGCAGCGTCTTGCGACGGCTCCTCGACCGACTTGGCAACGCGCGGCCGGTTTTCGGGCGAAGGAGTCCCAGGCTTAGGTGCAGTTGATGGGAGAGAGCCGGTTGGCGATCGTGCCGGGATATGTTCCCGACTCGGCCTTTGACTCAGTGCACACCATCCGTTCTTTTCGGGATCGACCGGGCATCGTTGCACTGCCGCTGATGCATAATGGCCGCCTTCAGGCAGAAGGCGGCCATTGCGGCTTTGCAGGTTCAGGCCTTCAGGCGCTCAAGCGCGCGCCGGCAGCAGGGGATAACCGGCCATGACGGCGCGGCCGAGGAGGGCGGCGACGACAGCCTTGATCACGTCCCCCGGGATGAAGGCCATCGAGCCAACGAAGGCTTTCGTGAAGCCGAGGCCTGCGACCGCTGCCAGATAGGTGATCCCGAAGGCGTAGAGCACGACGATCCCGCCGATCATGGCCGCGAGGAAGAAGCTCACCGTCTGTACGAGGCCGGACTGCTTGTCGTCGACCAGACGCTCGCTGAGGTAGCCGGTGACGAAGGCGCCAAAGATCCAGCCGACGAGGAAGCCTGCTGTCGGCGAGGCGAAGATCGCCAGGCCGCCGCGGCCGCCCGAAAGCACCGGCAGGCCGATCGCGACCAGGAGCAGTACGATCAGCACTGCGATCGCGCCGCGCCGGGCGCCGAGAACGACGCCCGCCATCATGACGCCGAGCGACTGGGCGGTGATCGGCACCGGAATGAAGCCGAGCGAAATCGGCGGCAGCAGGCCGAGCGCCACGATGATCGCGGCAAAGAGGGCGGTAAGGACGAGGTCGCGGGTGCTCATCATGAACTCCGTATTAAGAAATCGTTAACTCCCATGCCGCCGAATGCGGCGCGCGTCAATCGCCGCCGCGACATTATCCGCGTCCTTCAGCGTCAGAATGATCAGCGGCGCAAGCAGACTCGTCGGCCCGACCTTCAGCCCCCGCGCCGTGTGCGCCTCGCGGATCGCCTGGTAACGGTTGACGATTTCGGGCACGAAGCGCAGCACCAGGCCGAGAGCCAGACCGATATCGTCGGCCCGAACCCGGCCGGTGCGTTCGAGCGGGCGGGCAAGCGCCGTCACCTCGTCGATGAACTCGGTAATGCTCGTCGTCCCCGTCACGCTGGCGGCAAGAAGCATCAGCGCCGTCAGCCGCAGCACGGGGACGAGCGCCGCCTGCCATGGGTTAAAGATGAGATTGAAGAGGCCGACGACGGTAATCGCCAGGAGGATCGGCCGCAGCCGTCGCAACGCCTCGCCGAGCGGCAGGCCGATCTTGCCGTAGAGGGCCGCCGTCACCAGCACGGCGCCCGAGAGCAGAAGCAGATTGTGGCTCATGAACAGCAGGATTGCGAAGGCCGCAAGCGACAGGAGCTTTGCCCGCGGCGAGAGCCGATGCATCCGGCTGTTGCCTTCCACGTAGAGCGATTGCATCAGGCGGCGATCTCCCTGTAGCGGGCGATGGCTTCGGCCGCCGGCGCGTCGGCGGCAAGTCGCCCTTGATGAAACAGCAGCACCCGCTCGAATCCGGCGATCAGCTCGAGGTCGTGGGTGATGACGATGGCGCTTTCCGGCAGCCCGGCGATGATCCTCTCGACCAGCGCCCGGTTTTTAAGGTCGAGCTGGTTGGTAGGTTCGTCGAGGATGAGAATGCCGGGGCCGGTCGCCAGCACCGAGCAGAGTGCCGCCAGCTGCAGTTCGCCGCCGGAAAGCTCGTGCGCGCGGCGATCGGCCAGTGCCTCGGCGCCGAAGCGGGCAAGCACGCCCTCGACCCTTGCTTCGATCTCGGCTTTGCTGAAGCCACGCCGCTTCAGCCCGAAGGCGATGTCGTCCTTGACGATCGGCAGGATGATCTGGTTCTGCGGCGACTGGAAGATGAATCCGACATCGGCGACAACAGCCTTCTCGTCCGCCGTGTCGCGGCCATTGACCATGACGCGGCCGATGGTTGGCTTGGTCAGCCCATTGATCAGCCGCGCGAAGGTGGTCTTGCCCGAACCGTTCAGCCCGATGACGCCGATGCGTTTGCCGCTGATGCCGAGCGTCAGCGGCTCCAGTGCCACCCGCGCCCCGAAACTGACACCCGCACTTTCGAATTCAATATCCAAACCAGTCCCTCGCATTCGGCGACGTGACACAGGAGGTCCACATCATGCGGCGATTGAGCGCCTTTTATAGAGGGAGATTTGCGAAACAGCCCCTCATCCGGCTGCCGCCACCTTCTCCCCGTAAGCGGGGCGAGGGGGATATGCCACGACCTCCGTCCCCAGTTGCCTCTCATAGGGCACGTCCCCTCTCACCGTCAGAGCGGGGAGGGGCTAGGGTGAGGGGCGGAAATCGGCGCCAACCTGACAGCGCTCCTTCTATACGGTTGACCCTCCCCGGTGAAAGAGCAAATCTCGCTGTCGATATCGGGTGGCTAGGAAGATTTTCCGGATTATGATGCGGTCATGACGAATCTGCTTTCCAATTCCGATGCCCGCCGCGTCTTTCTTGCCAAGCAGGGCCTCAGCGCCCCACCGAACCGAGCCTTGACCAAGGCCGGCCTGCTGCAGCTCATCCAGGATCTCGGCTTCGTCCAGGTGGACAGCATCCAGACGGTCGAGCGGGCGCATCATCAGATCCTGTTTTCCCGCAATCAAACCTATCGGCGCGAGCATCTGAAGGCGCTGCTGGAGAAGGAACGCGCGCTGTTCGAGCACTGGACGCACGATGCCTCCATCCTGCCGAGCGCTTTCTTCGTCTATTGGAAGCACAAGTTCCGCCATCAGGAGAAGGTCCTGGTCGAGCGCTGGCGCAAGTGGCGCGGCGAGGGTTTCGAGGCCGCCTTCGAGGAGACCTATGAGCGAGTGCGTCGCGACGGCGCGATGCTGGCGCGCGACGTCAAGGCCGATGGCCATGTGTCCGGCGGCTGGTGGAACTGGCATCCGAACAAGACGGCGCTCGAATATTTCTGGCACACCGGCAAACTCGCGATCGCCGGCCGCTCGAATTTCCAGAAGATCTATGATCTCACCGAGCGTGTCATTCCGGCCGAATTCCGCGAGCCGGAGGTGAGCCGCGAAGACTTCGTCGACTGGGCCTGCCGCGGCGCGCTCACCCGCCTTGGCTTTGCCACCCACGGCGAGATCGCAGCCTTTTGGAATCTGGTCTCGCCCGACGAGGCCAAGGCCTGGGTATCGGCTCACCGCGACGAGCTGACCGAAGTGCTGATCGAAGCGGCGCCTGGCGGCAAGCCTCGCCCGTCCTGGGCCTTTGCCGGTTTCCCTTCGACGCTCGACAGCTATCCGGACGCTCCGCCGCGCATCCGCGTGCTCAGCCCCTTCGACCCGATGATCCGCGACCGCAATCGCACTGAACGCCTGTTCGGCTTTTTCTACCGCATCGAGGTCTTCGTGCCGGAAGCCAAACGCGAATATGGTTATTACGTCTTCCCGCTGCTCGAGGGCGACCGCCTGATCGGCCGCATCGACATGAAGGCCGACCGGAAGAAATCGACCCTCGATGTCAGGCGGCTCTGGCTGGAACCGGGCGTGAAGGCTTCGGCCGGACGGCTGGAGCGGCTGGAAGCGGAGTTGGAGCGGGTGGCGCGGTTTGCGGGTGTGGAGAAGGTGGTGTTGCTCGACGGGTGGAAGGGGTAATCGAATTATCCTCTGCTCGTCACTGCGCCCTCACAAGCGAGGTCGCCATAAGCACCGACCGAACAAAGCAACCATCGTGGCGCGCGTTCGTCTACTCCGACGCTAAGTTTGGCAACAACGCCACCGCACTCTCCGTCATCCCAGGCCTTGAGCCTGGGATCCATGCGTCTGCTGCTGGTGGGTGCGGCGTGGATGCTCGGCTCAAGGCCGAGCATGACGGAGGTGGATTGGACAGGACAAACCATTCACAGCCCGAAAGCCCTGTCAGCGATGCCATCCGCCGGTCACAGCCCAAACTTTGACCTGGTGAGGGGGAGAGGGTCTTCCCTCAACAGATCTCCGTCTTGCTGATCTTGATACCGAAGCCTTCCAGGCCGACATAGTGGCGCTCGCGGCTGGTGAGCAGCTTGATTGAGCTCACCCCGAGGTCCTTGAGGATCTGGGCGCCGAGGCCGATTTCCAGCCATTCGCTTTCGCGCGTCTGCGCCTCCGCATGGCCTTCGCGGCCCTGGTTGCGGGCCTTGCGGCCATTGTCGTAATGGCCGACGCCGACCGAGCCTTCGCGCAGATAGACGATGACGCCGCGCCCTTCCGCGGCGATCTTCTCCATGTAGAAATCGACCGGGCTCTTCCTGCCGAAGAGATCCTCGGCGACATTTTCCGGATGCAGGCGCACGGGGATTTCGATGCCGTCGCGGATGTCGCCGAACACGACGGCGAGATGCTGCATCGGATCCCAGGGCAGCGAATAGGTGTGGGCTCTCGCCTTGCCGAACGGCGTGTCGATGTCGAAGCTCGCGCCGAGTTCGATCAGTGTTTCCTTGCGCTGGCGGTAGGCGATGAGATCGGCGACCGAGACGAGCTTCAGCCCGTGCTTTTCGGCGAACTCGACCACCTGCGGACCGCGGGTGACGGTGCCGTCGTCATTGACGAGTTCGGAAATGACGCCGATCGGCGGCAGGCCGGCGAGCCGGCAGAGGTCGACGGCCGCTTCCGTATGGCCCGAGCGCATCAGCACGCCGCCTTCGCGCGAAACCAGCGGGAAGATATGGCCGGGACGGACGAAATCGGCGGCTCCGACATTCGGATTGGCGAGGTTGCGCACGGTCAGCGTCCGGTCGTCGGCCGAGATGCCGGTCGTCGTGCCGTGCTTGAAGTCGACCGAGACGGTGAAGGCCGTCGTATGAGCGGAATCGTTCTCGGCCACCATGGCGTTGAGGTTGAGGCGCTTGGCCTCCTCCTTCGGCATCGGCGCACAGACGATGCCTGAAGTGTGGCGCACGATGAAGGCCATCTTCTCCGGCGTGGTGTGCACGGCGGCGACGATCAGGTCGCCCTCGTTCTCGCGGTCATTGTCGTCCATGACGACGACGATTTCGCCGGCCTCGAAGGCCCTGATGGCGTCGACGACGCGTTTCTGATCGTAAGACATGGACGCTCCTATTTCAGACGGCCGGTCTGGCCGCGGTCGCGAAGATAATGATCGGCAATGGCGCAGGCGACCATCGCCTCGCCGATCGGCACGGCGCGAATGCCGACGCAGGGGTCATGCCGGCCCTTGGTGCGCACATCGACATTCTTGCCATCGGCATCGATCGACTGGCGTTCGGTCAGGATCGAGGAGGTCGGCTTGACCGCGAAACGCGCGACGATCGGCTGTCCGGTCGAGATCCCGCCCAGAATACCGCCGGCATTGTTGGAAAGGAAGATCGGCGTGCCTTCATTGCCCATGCGCATTTCATCGGCATTGTCTTCGCCTGAGGTTTCGGCGGCGGTAAAACCATTGCCGATCTCCACGCCTTTAACGGCATTGATCGACATCAGCAGCGAGGCGATGTCCTGATCGAGCTTGGAATAGATCGGCGCGCCGAGGCCGGCGGGCACGCCTTCGGCGATCACTTCGATAACAGCACCGATCGAGGAGCCGGCCTTGCGGATGCCGTCGAGATATTCCTCCCAGACCGGCACGATCGCCGCATCCGGCGAGAAGAAGGGGTTCTGCCCGACCTGGTCCCAGTCCCAGTTGCTGCGGTCGATCCTGTGCTTGCCGATCTGCACCAGTGCGCCGCGCACCGTAACACCCGGCACGACGAGGCGGGCGATGCCGCCTGCCGCAACCCGGGCTGCGGTCTCGCGCGCCGAGGAGCGGCCGCCGCCGCGATAGTCGCGAATGCCGTATTTGAGGTCATAGGTATAGTCGGCATGGCCGGGACGGTATTGCCGGGCGATCTCGCCATAATCCTTGGAACGCTGGTCGGTGTTCTCGATCAGCATGGAGATCGGCGTGCCGGTGGTCGTCATCGTCTCGCCGTCGGGATCGAGCATGACGCCGGACAGCACCTTCACCAGATCGTCCTCGCGCCGCTGCGTGACGAAGCGGGATTGTCCGGGCTTGCGCTTGTCGAGCCAGACCTGCAGCTCGGCAAGCGTAAAGCGCAGGCCCGGAGGGCAGCCGTCCACGACGCAGCCGAGCGCCGGACCATGGCTTTCGCCCCAGGTGGTTACGCGGAAGAGGTGACCGAATGTATTGTGCGACATGTGTTCCCACGGTGGCGCGCCAGGGCCGGTCGCCGCCGGCCGCGCCATTGCTTGAAAAGGCGCGACACTCATAGGCCAAAAAACCGCCGAGGCAAAAGCCTTTCTTTGCGTCAAACCGGCAGCTGCCGAAATCCTGTTTCCGTCTTTTGCAACTTGATGGCCGTCACGAAGCCAGCCGCCACCCGCTTCCGGCCGCCTCGGCGGCGAAATCGTCGAAGGAGAGCGCCGGCGAGAAGGCGTAGCCCTGCAGCATGTCGCAGCCGAGGTCGCGCAACAATGCGGCGTGCGCAGCCGTCTCCACTCCTTCGGCCACCGTCTCGACACCGAGTGAGCGGGCGATGTCGATGATCGAGCGAACCAGCGCGCGTTCCTGCGAAGCGCCGACGATCGGCTGCACCAGCTGGCGGTCGATCTTCAGCCGCTTCGGTTTCAGCTTCAACAGGCTGACGATCGAGGTGTGGCCGGTGCCGAAATCATCGATCTCGATATCGATGCCGAGCGCCTTGATGCGTGCGAGATTGTGCGAGACGACGTCCTCGCTCTCGTCGAGGAAGATCGATTCCACCAGTTCGAAGGAGAGTTCGCCGGGACGGATATTGAGGTCGGCGAGCGATTCCAGGAGGCTGCCGTCGTGCAGCCGCCGGGCCGAGACATTGACCGAGACCTTGGGAACGGCAATGCCCAGCGCCGTCAAGCGCATCTTGTCGCGCAGCGCCGTTTCCAGCACGATCCGGTCGAGCGTCTGCACGACGTTGATCTCGTCGGCGATGCGCAGGAACTTGTCGGGCGCGAGCCACCCCTTGGAAGGATGCTTCCAGCGCACCAGCGCCTCCACGCCGGTCAGCTCCATCGTCCGGGCCGAGAATTGCGGCTGATACCACGCGGTGAATTCGCCATTGTCAATGCCGGCAAGGATCTCGTCGGCCGTGCGCTTGGTGTTGATGATATCTGCCTGAAGATCGTGATTGAAGAAGTCGAAGCGATTGCGGCCCGTGGTCTTTGCGCGGTAGAGCGCGATATCGGCGTTGATCAGAACCTTGCGCGCATCGACATGAATGCCGTTGGCGAGCGCCACGCCGATCGACACGCCGCAGCGGCAGGAAAAGCCCTCGAAATCGATCGGCTGGCGCATCTCCTCGATGATCCGCGTCGCAAGCTCCGCCATTTCCTTGTCGCCGACATCGCCGGCGAGGATGACGAATTCGTCGCCGCCAATGCGCGCCACGAGGTCGCTGCCGCGGACATTCCTGGCAAGTACCTTCGAGGCATGCACCAGCATCGCATCGCCGGCGGCATGACCGAGCGTGTCGTTGATATCCTTGAAGCGATCGAGGTCGATGTGCAGGATCGCGAATTTCTGCCGCTGCCGCCGCCCGTCATGGCTGAGGGTTTCGAGCGCGATATCGAGCTTGCGGCGGTTGGCGAGAGCGGTCAGCGGATCGTGCAGCGAATTGTGCTCGATCCTGTTTTTGGCAAGTTCGAGTTCGATATTCTTGGCGACGGCCTCGTCCTTGGCCGCCTTCAGCCGGATCGTCATCAGCATGTCCTCGGTGGCGTCGAAGGCGATGCCCATGATCTTCATCTCGCCGGCGGCCGTCTGGTAGACCTTGCCGACCGAGCGCACATAGCGCACCGAACCGTCTTCAACGAGAACGCGGCAGACGAGGGTGTGCGTATCGCCGTTTCGTTTGAAGTGACGCGCGCTTTCGAGCGCCAGCCCGCGATCCTCGGGGTGGATGCGGGACAGCCAGGTCTCCTCGGTCATGAAGCCATTGCGCGGCTGAAGCCCGTAGAGCTCGTACATTCGCTCGTTCCAGATCGAGCCGCCGCGGTCGGGCCGCGCCTCCCATATGCCGCACTGATAGGAATTGAGCGCAAGGTCCAGTCGGCTCGAAAGCTCGGCGAGCTGGACCTCACGGCTCGAAAGCTCTTCGAGCGCCAGTTCCAGTTCGGCATTCTTGACCTCGCTGACATCCCTGGCCTTGCGCAGCGCGTCGGTGGCCTCCGCGTCGGCGGTCACGTCCCAGACGATGCCGATCGTCTTGCCGCCGCCGCCCGCATCCCGGTAGAGGGCGCCGACCGAGCGCAGATGCCGGATGCCGCCGTCGGCGAGCATGATGCGGTACTGCGCCGTGCAGGCGGCGCCCGCAATGCTGCAGCTGAAGAAATGCACCTCCGCGAGCTCGCGATCCACCGGCAGGATCGCCGCCAGCCATTCGTCGAGCGGCCGGCTTCCTTCCTCCGCCGGCTTTCCGTGCAGCGCGGCGGCGCGGGCGTCCCAAAGGAGGCCGCTCGAATGATCCTGCAGCTCCCAGATGCCGATATTGGAGGATTCGAGCGCCAGATTGAGCCGCTGCGACAGCTCCAGGAGCTTCGCTTCTCGCGTCTCCAGTTCGGCAATGTTGCGGTTGCGCTCGCCGAGCAGCAGCGTAGCGAGGAAGATCGGGACGATGATGATGCACCCGGCGGCAATGACGATCAGCCGCAGCTCCGTCCGATTTTCCGGTATCGCATTCCAGCCATCTTTCGGGACGGCGGAGAGCTCCCATTTGCCGCCGGCGAAGCTGATCTCCCGGCGGATCGGATCCTTGTCGTCAATGCCGGCAGGACCGAAGAACGGCGCCGAAGGACCGGCCTTGCCGGCCGTCGGGCCGATATCCCGCACCGCAATCGAAAGATGATCGAGATTGGGATAGCGCTCCTGGTTTTCGCGGTCGCGCGCCGGCATCAGCCCGGTCGCCTCGTAAAAGATCTTCCGGTCGACGGCGACCTCCACCGCGCCCCAGATACGCCGCTGGCCGTTTTCCTTGACGAAAACCGGAAAGAAGATGGCGAAGGCCTCCCGACCGTCGACGCTGATCGGACCATAGAAACGCGCCAGCTGGTCGCGTGGCTCAGCCGTCATCGCCTGGTGTGCGAAAAGGATCTCCCGCACATCGCGGCCGATCCGCCCGCCGTTCGGGGGCTGCGGATAGACATCGGCGACGACGAAGCTAGGCGCGATGGCGATATGGATGAAAGCCGGGTTCTGGATCAGCAGCCACCTGATCTGGCGCTCCGTCTCCTCCCGGTTTGCGGTATTGCTGACGGAAGTCAGGTTCGCGAGATCGCGGACCATGGTGAGGCTCATGTTGATCTCTGCCTTCACCCTGGCGCGCAACAGGTTCGTCTCGTTCTCGGTGCGGATATGAAGTTCGCGCACATGAGCGGCAGTATTGGTCTGATCGAGCGCGAAGCCGACCATGATGACGACAAGGGCGACAAACGAAGAAACCAGAAACGAGACGCGGGTATTCTTCAAAACGCGCCGCAACTGCTTGCTGTCGCCGAGGCTGGATAGCAAAACGAGACCCCCACATTCGCGGCAACTTTAGGAGCCAGGGGTTAATTTACGATTGCCTGTTGTCGATGCTGAAGGATTCCGGACGGGGAGGCGCGTGGTTAACGCGGCGCGTTGATTATATTTAAAATTGTATTCATCAATTGGGCGGCAAAAGCCATCCTTACGGGCAATTTTCGCCATATTCAGGAGCTTATCTGTGGCCAGTTTTCTCGTGCAGCGTTTCAAGAGGATTGTTGCCATGCGTTTCGTCGTCGCCACGCTTTTGGCCACAGCAAGTTTCCTGTCGCCGATGAGCGGTTTTGCCGAGAGCGCCGATGTCGAGGCGACGATCAAGAAGGTCGACACGGCCAACCTCGTGCTGACGCTCGACGACGGCAAGACCTATCAGGCGCCAGAGGAATTCAATTTCGACGGCCTCGAAGCCGGCGTGAAGGTCATCGTCTTCTATACCGAGGTGGACGGCAAGCGCGTCATCAACGATCTCGATATCGTCAAGTAGGCGGGACACTGGAGAGTCATCGCATGCCGCCAATGGCTGCCCCTCATCCTCCCGGACCGAACAGATCGTTCGTCCCCAATCGGAGCTAACTAAGCGGCGGATGATGCCTGCAGCCAGACAATCGTCCGCTCGCTCGTATCGATCCTGACGATCCGGTCCTGTGGGATCCCGCCTTCCGCGGCAGTGCTCTTCGGCAGGTCGGCAATTGCCTGGAACAGCGTACGGATGACGCCGCCATGGGTGACGCAGACGGTCGGACGATCGACGGAGCGCAGCCATGCGCCGGTGCGCCAGGAGAGGATTTCGTAACTTTCGGCATCGTCTCCCGGCGGGATGAAATCCCATTTGGAGGCATTGCGTTCCGCCACTCGCTCGGCCTGGGTCGCCCTCAGCTCCTTGAGAGTCGAACCCTCCCAGTCGCCGAAGGAAATCTCCACCAGCCTCGGATCGGTGCGATAGGCAAGCGGCGGCAGGCCCATGGCGGCGCGCATGATTTCCATCGTTGCGCGCGTGCGCCCGAGCGGGCTTGCAACGAAATCGAATTCGCTGACCCTCTCGCCGAGAATCTCGGCCAACGCGATGCCGTTCTGCCGGGCCTGTTCCAGGCCCGTGGCATTCATCGGGACGTCTTTCTGGCCCTGCAGGCGGCGCTCGGCATTCCAGTCGGTCTGACCGTGTCTGATCACGTAGATGAGCACGGTCTCGGCTCCGGAGCTGATTAGTCCTTGACGACCGAAATGTCAGGGGCGTCGACCGCCTTCATGCCGATGACATGATAACCGCTGTCGGCATGGTGCACTTCGCCGGTGACCGAACGCGACAGGTCGGACAGGAGATAGAGGCCGACATCGCCGACTTCCTCGATGGTAACCGTACGGCGCAACGGGGCGTTATATTCGTTCCACTTCAGGATATAGCGGAAATCGCCGATGCCGGAGGCGGCGAGCGTCTTGATCGGTCCGGCCGAAACGGCGTTGACGCGGATGTTCTGCGGCCCGAGGTCGACGGCGAGATATTTGACGCTCGCTTCGAGGGCGGCCTTCGCGACGCCCATGACGTTATAATTCGGCATCACCTTTTCCGCACCGTAATAGGTCAGCGTCAGCATCGAGCCGCCTTCCGTCATCAGCTTCTCGGCGCGGCGTGCAACCGAGGTGAAGGAATAGACGGAGATCTGCATCGTCTTGTTGAAATTGTCGGGCGAGGTATCGATATAGCGGCCGGTCAGCTCGTCCTTGTCGGAGAAGCCGATAGCATGCACGAGGAAATCGATCTTGCCCCAGAGCTTTTCGACATTTTCGAACACCGCGTCGATAGTGGCTTCGTCGGCGACGTCGCAGTGGCCGACGAGCGTCGCGTCGATTTCGGCGGCGAGCGGCTCGACGCGCTTCTTCAGCGCATCGCCCTGATAGGTGAGCGCAACTTCTCCGCCCTGCGCATGAATGGCCTTGGCAATACCCCACGCAATCGAACGATTGTTGGCGACACCCATGATGACGCCGCGTTTGCCTGCCATGAGGCCGGATGCTTGAGCCATATTTCGCTCCCTAGGATTCTGATCGATCCTGCCTATGGCATAGGCCGTTAATCGGTTCAAGCTTGGCCTGGATCATCAACTGTTAGGGATCGTAACAAAGGGTGCGAATGTCATAAAAATTTCACAAGAACAGACCTTCGCGCATGCTGCGCATGAGATCGGTGACTTTGTCGTCGGGTTTTTCCCACAGGATGATGCGCAATTCGACGACGAGATCGCCTCTGCTGCCGTCTTCCCGCGGCAATCCCTGGGCGGCAATCCGAATCGTCTTGTCCGAGCCCGACCATGGGGGAACGGTGATGTTCATAGGCCCGGATGGCCCATCGATGCTTGCCTCGGTGCCGAGCACGGCATTTTCGATGCTGAGCGGCAGCACGGCGTGTAGGTCGAAACCGTCGACGGTGAAGCGCGAATCGGGGGCGATGCGGATATTGACGACGGCATCGCCGCGCTGCATGCCAGGCAGCTTGAAGCCCTGTCCCTTGAGCCGGATCTCGTGCCCATCCGTCGTGCCCGCCGGCAATGCGAAGCCGATCTCGCGGCCCTCCGGCAGCGACGCGGTGACCCAGCCGCCCTTCAGCACGTCGTCGATCGTGACCGTCGCCGTCGTCACCTCGTCGGGCGCTTTTTCGAGGCCGGTATCCTTGGCGCCGGTGAAACGACGCACCAGCGAAGTCAGGATGCTGAGCGGCAGCGACAGGTTGGAGCCGGCATTGTTTGACGTCTCGCCGGGTTCCTCGTCGGCTTCGGCGGCGTCGCCAGCCGCGCGCTTGCCCGCTTCGGCCTGGGCCTGGCCCTGCGCTGTCTGCGTCTGATGATGGGCCTGCTGCGGGCGGCCCTGGGGCTGGCCGCCCGCCGCGGCGCGCGCCTGCGCGCCGAAAATGCGTTCCACCATCTCCTCGGCGCCTTCGCTGGCGCCGCTCTGCTGTTTTGGCCCATCGGCCGCGGTTTTCTGAGCGGCCCTGGCAAGCTCCTCCATCACCCGCTCGGCATTGGCCTGCGCCGCCTTGGCGCGGGCCGCCGCCTCGCGCGCGGCCTGGCGCTGCTGCATGATCGTCTGTTCCTGCTTCTTGGCTTCCGCCATCCGCACGGCATTGTCGAACAGGCTGCGTTTGCGCGGGTCTCTCAGCGTCTCATAGGCGCGGCCGATCTCGGCGAACCGGGCCGTGGCCGTCGGATCGTCCTGATTGTGGTCGGGATGGGCTGCTTTGGCCATGTTGCGCCAGGCCGCCTTGATCTCGTCTGCCGCTGCATCGCGCTTGACGCCAAGAATTTTGTAAGGATCGCGCATGTCAAAACCGCCGGTGTTGCGATGCGGGGCGCACCTGTCCTTGCCCGGCATCCCCGCCCAATATGAAAGTCCAATATCAACACGTGACGCGCCACCGGCCGCAAAGGCGGAGGCAGCCACACTCAACGCCGATCGTGCGGCCGAGTTGCTAATCACTTCTTATTTCTGTGGAGGGGTGGGGAGTGTTTTGCCGCGAATGGTTAGCTCTTTGCTAAGCATTCGGCACGAAGCCGGCGGCCGTTAACTTCTCGGCTCGCCGAATCGGTTCCGGCAGATCAAATTTCCCGCCGGTAATCAACTTTCCCGCCGGAAACTAGCTTTCCCGCCGGAAACTAGCTTTCCCGCCGGAAACTAGCTTTCCGGGTGGAAGCTCAGCAGCTGCCAGTTGCCGCCGCCGACGAGGCAGGTCTTGCCGTAGAATTTGGCAATCCCGACATAGGAGTGCCGCGTCGTGCGGAACTGCCGGCAGACCTGGCCTGCCTCGTTGTTCTCGACGATTGTCTCGATGACGCCGGCGCTGCCGGTCGACGCATTGGCCCAGGGAAGCGGCTGGCCTTCGAGCTTGTGCACATCGGCCGAGGTCACCGCGTTGCGCACCGTCATTTCATCCGAAAGCGTGTCGGTGCTCGGTGGCGTCTGAGGCACGGTGCCGGTGGCCACCGACCGGTCGACCTTGGCTTCGCTCAAGAAATCCATGCCGCCGGAGACACAGCCCGAAAGCGACAGCATTGCGGCGCCGACGACCAGGAAGGCGCTGCCGCGTTGCCGCAGACCCTTTGTATGGCGATATGACTTTGCTATGACTTCCACCCTGCATCCTGTCCAGTTATCAAAAAGCTGGGCGAGTTATGAATAATCCGGGGCATTTGAACCAATATGTCGGCAAACGAGTTAACAAGCGGTGACTTTACCGAAAGTGGCGAGCCCTTCAAGCTCTTTGCCGAATGGCTGAAGGAAGCGGAGGCCTCCGAACCGAACGATCCGAATGCCGTGGCGCTGGCAACGGTCGATGAGGCTGGTCTTCCCAATGTCCGCATGGTTCTCCTGAAGGGATTCGACGAAGGCGGTTTCGTCTTCTACACCAATTTCGAGAGCCAGAAAGGTCGCGAAATCTTGGGGCAGCAAAAGGCCGCCATGTGTTTCCACTGGAAAAGCCTGCGCCGTCAGGTGCGGCTCAGAGGGCCTGTCGAGATCGTGAGCGACGCAGAAGCCGACGCTTATTTCAAGACGCGGGCGCGCGGCAGCCGCATCGGCGCCTGGGCTTCCAAACAATCGCGTCCGCTCGAAAGCCGATTCGCGCTGGAGAAGGCGGTGGCGGAATATACCGCCCGCTACGCCATTGGCGAGATACCCCGGCCTCCCTATTGGTCGGGCTTCCGGATCCGGCCGACTTCGATCGAGTTCTGGAAAGATCAGAATTTCCGCCTGCATGACCGCATCGAATTCCGCCGTCCGTCGCCAGTCGGGGCGTGGGAAAAGGTGCGGATGTATCCGTGAGACGCTAGCGGCCCATGATTTTCAGCGGAATGCCGGAGGCAAGCGCTGAGACGTAGCGTCGCTTCTGATAGAAGCCATTCAGCGACATGCGCGGGAGATAACCGGTCTTGCCTGCCGCCGGCAGCCCGGGCTGCGTGGTGACGGCGACCGAAAAGCCCAGCCGGCCGGCAAGTGCTGCCTCGCGGGCGCTCGCAGCCTCCGGCGTGCCGTAGGGATAGGCGATCGTGGCGGGACGGATGCCGGTCATCGCCTCGATGTAGTCGGCCGAAACTTCCATTTCGATTCGCGCTTCGGCCTCCGGCAGGCGGGCAAGGGCGCGATGGCTGATCGTATGAGCGCCAAGCGCTGCGAGCGGATGTCGCGCGAGCCGCTGCAGTTGCGCTGGCCCCATCACCAGGTCGCGCGCGATATCGGTCGGCTCGATGCCGTTTTCCCGCGCCAGCGTGTCGAGGGCGGCGATTCCCCGCGCCTCATCGAAGCGGTGGATATACCAGGCGAAGCGGTCGAAGGCGACCCATTGCTGCTGCGGGCCGTCGAGCGCCAGCCGCTCGCTGCCACGGCCGAAATCGAAACGGATTTCCTGTGCCTGTCGCAACAGGACCGCGAGCGTTTCCCACCAGATGCTGTGGGAGCCTTCAGCGAAACCTTTGGTGACGAACACGGTGAATGGCGCGCCATGCCGCTCGAACACCGGCAGCGCATACTCGATATTGTTGGTGTAGCCGTCGTCGAGCGTAAAGGCCGCAAACGGCCTGCCACCCTCGGGCTCGGCCAACAGCGCCGGCAGCTGGTCGAGCCGTACGAAACGATAGCCGTCGCGCGTCAGCCGCCTGAGCGCCGCATCGAGAAAATGCGGAGTGATTTCAAGATGTGCGTTCGGCGCGAAGGCCTGGTCTACTTGGGGGCGGACATGATGCAGCGTGAAGATGACCCCGCGCCCGCGCGCCTGCCGCATCAGGCCGGTCGCAGCGATCAGCCAGGACGCCTCGAGCCCGGCGACGATCGCCGCGCGTTTTACCAGTCGCTTCAATTGCCCCTCATGCGTCGCCTATTGCCACTTCCGGCAAACTAGCAAGCGCAGCTTAAGCCTTGCTGAATCCCGATTTCGCACAGCTTCTTTCGTTTTTTGTTAACCAAGACGATGAAAAGGCTAGAAAAATGATAGGCGTTGCCGCAAAGTCGCGCCAAACTTCCGGCTTCTGTTACATTACGACACATGGCCGGCCCATCGAGAGCCAGCGCATCAGGGGGAATTCCATGAGAAAGCTTTTGGCGGCTGTTTTGACCGTGACGCTCGCCGTTTCGGCGCCGCTGGCGGCTCTTGCCGGCAGCGCCTCGCTGATCCTCGATGCCCGCACCGGCAAGGTCCTGGCGTCCGAAAACGCCGACACGCTGAACCATCCGGCCTCGCTGACGAAGATGATGACGCTCTATCTCACCTTTGAGGCGCTGAAACGCGGCAAGATCGCCTGGGATACGCCGATCAAAATGTCGAAATACGCGGCCGCCCGGCCGCCGACCAAGCTCGGCGTCAAGGCGGGCGGCACCATCACGGTGCGCGAGGCGGTCTATGGCATGATCGTCAAATCCGCCAATGATGCCGCTGCCGCCATGGGCGAGAAGCTCGGCGGTTCGGAGAGCGGCTTTGCCCGGATGATGACCGCCAAAGCCCGCCAGCTCGGCATGAGCCGCACCGTCTTCGCCAATGCATCGGGCCTGCCGAACAGCAGTCAGGTGACGACGGCGCGTGACATGTCGACGCTCGCCGTGGCGCTGATGAGGAATTATCCCAATGAATACCGGCTGTTCTCGATGGCAAGCTTCAATTTCCGCGGCAAGACTGTGCGCGGCCACAACAATCTCATGTACCGCTACCAGGGCATGGACGGCATCAAGACGGGATATACCAACGCCTCCGGCTTCAACCTCGTCAGCGCCGTCAGGGACGGCAACCGCCGCGTCGTCGGTGTCGTGCTCGGCGGTCGCACCGCCCGCAGCCGCGACGCCAAGATGGAAGCGCTGCTCGACCGCTATCTCGGCCGTGCCTCGTCATCAGGCGGCGCCAGGCTGATGGCGAGCGTCGGCGCCAGGGAGCCGGTCGAAGTCGCTTCCGCCGCCGATGCTTCCGATGTTCCGGTGCCGCTGAACGCACCGCGACCGGACGAAGATCTCGCAGCGAAGAGCCTGGCTTATGCCGACGACGCCGTCGTGCCGCTGGAACGCCCGACCGCCATGGACGAGATCCTCGCCGCCGGCAAGACCGTCAAGACTCCGGCCGAGAAATCCGACGGAACCTGGCAGATCCAGATATCGGCCGCGCCGAGCGCCGATGCGGCGCGTGCGCTTCTCGCCCAGGCGCAGTCGGAGGCCGGAGCACCGCTCCTTGCCGCTTCGCCCCATACCGAAGCGGTCGGCCAGGGGGCGAACAGGATCTATCGCGCCCGCTTCGTCGGTTTCGCCAGCAGGGACGCCGCCGTCTCCGCGTGCGATGCGCTGAAGCAGCGTTCCTATGACTGCATGCTGCTGCCCGATCACGGCTGATCGCAGCAGCATCATATTCCACTCTGGACAAGCAGCGGGAATCAGCGTCTCCTCCCTAAACAAAAGGAGAACGTTCATGTTGCGCCGTCTTGCCGAACAGTTCGAAATCTCATCCTCTGTCCATGTCGCTGCCAACAACATCGAACGCGACGCCGACTGGTACCTGCTGAAGCTCCAGGAAGAAATGGGTGAGTTGACTCAGGCATGGAACCGCCTGACCGGCCGCGGCCGTGCGAAGGGCCGCTCTCCTGAAGACATGCAGCGGGATTTGGCCGATGAGACCGCCGATGTTCTCGGCCATCTTCTGCTGTTTGCCCGCCACAATGACCTAGACCTTGCCGCGGCGATCGAAAGGAAGTGGCGGTTTCAGCCGCAGAGCAGGTAAGAAGTCGGCCATCTCGCTGCAGGATCGGCGTTAGAAAATTTGGCTCAACAGCGTCACAAGCCAAAATGAAATCGCCGAAATCAACGCCGCAGCCGGAAGGGTGACAATCCACGCGACCACGATGTTGCCGGCGAGCCCCCATCGCACGGCGGATAGGCGTCTTGCGGCGCCGACGCCGATGATGGCCCCGGTAATGGTGTGGGTGGTGGAAACGGGGATGCCGAGCCATGTGGCGCCGAAGAGGGTCAAGGCGCCGCCCGTTTCGGCGCAGAAGCCTTGCATTGGGTTCAGCCTGGTGATCTTCGACCCCATCGTATGGACGATGCGCCACCCGCCGAACAAGGTGCCGAGCGCCATCGCAGCCTGGCACGAAATCACCACCCAGAACGGCACATGAAAGCTGCCGCCGAGATAGCCCTGCGAATAGAGAAGCACCGCAATGATGCCCATGGTCTTCTGGGCGTCATTGCCGCCATGGCCGAGCGAATAGAGCGACGCCGACACGAATTGCAGGAAGCGAAACGATCGGTCGACGGCGAAGGGCGTCTGCCGGACGAAGGTCCAGGTGACCGCCAGGACGAGGAACAGGGCTAAAAGGAAGCCGATCATCGGCGACATGACGATTGCGCCGGCGGTTTTCAGAAGACCGCTCCAGACAATCGAGCTCAACCCGGTTTTGGCAAGTCCCGCGCCGACCAGGCCGCCGACCAGCGCATGCGAGGAACTGGAGGGAATGCCGAAGATCCAGGTCACGACGTTCCAGACGATAGCGCCCATCAGGGCCGCGAAAATCACTTGCGGCGTGACGATCGCCGGATCGATGATACCGGTTCCAAGCGTCTCCGCCACATGGAGCCCGAAGAACAGGAAGGCAATGAAATTGAAAAAGGCCGCCCAGAAGACCGCATATTGCGGCCTCAGAACTCGTGTCGAGACGATTGTCGCGATCGAATTCGCCGCATCATGCAGGCCGTTGAGAAAATCGAAGAGCAGGGCGACGCCGATAAGGCCGATGAGGAGCGGGAAGGCGAGGGCGGCATCCATCAGACATTCTCGATCACGATGCCGCTGATCTCGTTGGCGACGTCCTCGAATCGGTCGACCACCTTTTCCAGCTCGCCATAGATCTCGCTGCCGATCAAATAGCCCATCGGATTATTCGAGCCATGCCGGCGAAACAGATCCTTGAGGCCATGCTCGTGCAGTTCGTCGGAGCGGCCCTCCACGCGGGTCACCTGCTCGACGATTGCCGAAAGACGCGGAGCATTGGCATTTATGCGATTGAGCAGCGGAATGGCCTCGGCAATGAGGTTGGCGGCCTCGACGACGATCTTGCCCATCTCGCGCATGCCCGGATCGAAGCTGGTCTGCTCGAAGAGGCGGATGGTCTTGACGGTCTTGTGCATCATGTCGATCGCATCATCCATGGATTGAATGAGATCCTTGATGTCTCCACGATCGAAAGGCGTGATGAAGCTTCGCCGGACGGCCTGCATGACTTCGCGCGTAATATCGTCGGCCTGGTCTTCCAACCGCACGATCTTCTCGCATTGATGCTCGATCTCGGTGCCCGACAACAGCCGGTCCAAGGCTTGCGCGGCTTCGACGATCGTTCTCGAATGCTGTTCGAAGAGTACAAAGAACCGGTCTTCGCGCGGCATCAACTTTCGAAACCAACCAAGCATGAGGACCTCGCGTTTCTTGGCCTGCGCTGTGGACAGCGAAAGCGGCCGCCGTCCGTCACGGCCCTCCTAAACCCTATCTCCTTGAAGAGATAGGGCCGGATTGAACTTTATGACAGATTTGTGACAACGTTGCCGCATGGCCTCAGCCGCCGTCACGCCGATGCGCGGTGCTGAATTGAGTGACAAGAGGATCAGGGTGTGCGCGGTTCAGACGCAGATACGGAAGCTCAGCCGACCCTGTACCGGTAGAACTTGCTGTCCACCGCCATCAGCGGGAAGGAGCGGGGCAGGGCGTTCTTGGCGATCTCGGTAAAGCCGTTCTTTTCGTAGAAGCGATGGGCGGCGACGAATTTGTCGGTCGTCCCGAGAAAGATGTCGGCGAGGCCGACCGCCCTGGCATGGGCGAACATCCGCTCGAGAAGCCGTGCCGCCACCCCATGCTCGCTGCCGCGGACTTCGGCGGCGACAAACATTTTGCGCAGCGCCGCCTGCCTGTTGCCGATATCCTTCAGCCCGAGCGTGCCGACGATGGCGCCGTCCTTGACGGCAACCCAGAACTGGCCTTTGCCGGACTGGTAGAAATCCGGAATGACCCTGAGATCCGGCTGCGCATCGGCTGATATGTCGATGCCGAACTCCTCGCGCTGGATCGGCAGGATCACCGAAAGCACGTCATCGGCGTCGCCATCGGCAAAGGGTCTGATTTCGATCTCCGCCATCAGTTCCTCCCGCCTCAGGTCTGCGTGCCGCCGACCGTCACCTGATCCATGCGCAGATGCGGCTGACCGACGCCGACCGGCACCCACTGGCCGGCCTTGCCGCAATTGCCGATGCCGGTGTCGAGCTTCATGTCGTTGCCGATCATCGACACCCGCTTCATCGCGTCCGGCCCGTTGCCGATCAGCATGGCGCCCTTGATGGGCGCGCCGATCTTGCCGTTCTCGATCAGATAGGCCTCGGTGCAGCCGAAAACGAACTTGCCCGAGGTGATGTCGACCTGGCCGCCGCCGAAGGAGACGGCATAGATGCCCTTCTTCACCGAGGCGATGATTTCATCAGGCGTCTTGTCGCCGCCGAGCATATAGGTGTTGGTCATGCGCGGCATCGGCACATGGGCATAGCCCTGACGGCGGCCGTTGCCCGTGGGCGCCATGCCCATCAGCCTGGCATTCTGCCGATCCTGCATATAGCCGACGAGCTTGCCGTTCTCGATCAGCACGTTATAGCCGGACGGCGTGCCCTCATCGTCGATGGTGATCGAGCCGCGGCGGTTGTCGATCGTGCCGTCGTCGACGACGGTAACGCCGGGCGCAGCGACGACCTGGCCGAGAAGGCCGGCAAAGGCCGACGTTTTCTTGCGGTTGAAATCGCCCTCCAGCCCGTGACCAACCGCCTCGTGCAGCATCACGCCCGGCCAGCCGGAACCAAGAACGACATCCATCGTGCCCGCCGGCGCGTCGATCGCCTCCAGGTTGACGAGCGCCTGGCGCAGCGCTTCGTCGGCGCCGTACTGCCAGCTGCCCTCGGCAATGAAATCGCCGAAGCCAATGCGCCCGCCGCTGCCGTAGGACCCGCTCTCCTGCCGCTCGCCTTCGCCGACCACGACGGAGATGTTGATACGCGTCATCGGCCGGATGTCGCGCACGCGATGGCCGTCGGCGCGCAGGATGTCGACGACCTGCCAGCTCGCTGCGACCGAGGCCGTCACCTGCCGAACCTTGTCGTTCTTGCCCCTGAGATAGGCGTCTATGTCCTGCAGGACCTTGACCTTCTCCTCGAAGCTCGGCTGGCCGATCGGGTTCTGGTCGCCGTAGAATTTCTTGTTGGTGCCCTGGGGAGCGGCGGCATAGGTGCCGGAATAGCCGCGCGTCACCGCGCCCACCGCATCGGCCGCCCGTTTCAGCGCCGCCACCGAAAGATCGCCGGCATGGGCATAACCCACAGCTTCGCCGGCAACGGCACGAAGCCCGAAGCCCTGTTCGGTGTTGAAGCTGCCGCCCTTCAGCCGGCCATTATCGAAAGTCAGCGCTTCGGCCTGCGCATGCTCGATGAACAGCTCGCCGTCATCGGCGCCGGTGAGGGCCTCGGCGACGAGGCCGCGCATCGTGGCTTCGTCGGCGTCGAAAAGCGTCAGGAGATCGGTGGTCATGATGGGCTCCAATGGGCATGCGTTAGGGAATGCGCTTATTCCCTAGATAGGGCTCCATATAACAAGGAGTGAAGCCCTCAAGGCGAATATTCTTTGTCGAGGGATGATCTCGGGAGGTGGGATGCGTCTCGAAGATGATGCAACCCGGTTGATCGCCTTGCGTGGAGTAGGCGACGCTAACCACTCCGGCGGTAGGGCGTCGAGCGAGTTTTCCTTGTTAATGTGCGACTTGCGAGGCTGCCGACATCAACTCCTCGGAATTCGGTGCCGTGAATGTTTGGAGCCCAGCCTTCAGAACTTCAGTGAAGCTCCACCGTACGATGCCCTCCCGGTCGATCAGAAACTGACCGACAAGCTGCCCCTGGTCGGCGGTCATCATCTGCTGATCGGCTTCCGTAATTTGATATCCTTCCTTCTTGTTGAGAAATTCGGTCATTGCCCTCACGCCCACAGGCTCGGGCAACTCGCCCGGAAGAGTGAACCGTATCGCCATGAGCGTGTCGATCCCGACCTCGTGTAAACCGAAGGCTTGGTGCGAAGCCCGTACCGGGTCGGAAGCAGCAAGAAGATCGGGCATCGGATGGTAACGGAAATACAGGCGCGCGCGTTCGACCGGGGTGTTTACCACCGCCAGGGATTGGACGCCCTGCTCACGCAGCATCGGGTTGAGATATGCCATGGCCGCGACATGGCGGCGGCAGAACGGACAATGCAGGCCTCGAAACAAACCGATCAACAATGGACTGCGGCCGCGAAAATCATCAAGCGCGATCTTCCCCTCGCGCGAGATCGCATCAAACACAACGTTCGGGACCCGGTCGCCCGGTTGCAGCGGATGGTCGACATAGCGCGTGGACATGGACAACCTCCTTGCTCGGGGATCAGTCGAGAAAAGGCGCCACGTTGAAGTGCTTCGAGGTCGAGATTGAGCGTTGCAAGGCCTGACCTCTCGTCTTACCGTACCGCCAGCATCCGATCCGAGAATGGTCCCACATTGGTCCGCAGGCAAGTGGTAAACAGCGTATCGTGAATTGAAAAAGTCCAGTTCCCACGAAGCCAACTTTTTAGCGGCATGGGGGGGCCCTAGCGGAAATGAAGTGGAATGAGCGGCAACATTCGCTCAAGTCGATAATTGGCCGACCTTTCTGCGAGAGGTTGGCCAGGAACGAAGAGGTTGCGGCATATCACCTTCTCCCCGCACGCGGGCTCCGAAGGAGGGACCGAGACCAGTGGCTCGACCCCCGGTCAGTGCCGGCAAGCGGATGAGGGTGCGGATCCGCGTCAGGCCGCCGTTACCCTCACGGCAGCGCGTCAAAGCCTTCGGCGAAACCTTTGAGGTCGACGGGGATGCCGATGCCTTCTTCCGGGGTCTGGAAGACGATGAAGGTCGCCTGGGCGCCGCTGCGCGGCCTGGCTGACTCTCCCGTCGGTCTGGCGGCCTGGCTCTACGACAAGATCGCCGACTGGGTTTATGAACGGGGAGATCCGGAGCGCGCCCTGGGCAAGGATGCAATCCTCGACAACATCACACTCTACTGGCTGACGAACACCGGCTCGTCGAGTGGTCGGATCTACTGGGAGAATGCTTCCTCGGGCATCAAACTGACCCCCATCAAGGTGCCGGTCGCCGTCACGGTGTTCCCCGGAGAGGTTTACAACCCGCCGAAGAGGTGGCTGACTGAGGCCTATCCCAAACTGATCTACTACAATCGCGCGTCGAGGGGCGGGCACTTTGCAGCCTGGGAGGAGCCCGAAGTCTTCAGCGAAGAAATCCGGGCAGCATTCAGAACTTTGCGGTCTTGAATGTCCGAGCTTGGCGGGAAAGTCTGAGACTGCTCCGACACGCCGTCGATCGTGACGCGACACTGAGGGCCTTGCGGGAGCCAAGTAGGGTTGTTTATGAACCTAAGACCACGACCTTGCCGCAGAGCCAAATCTTGCGATCAGCAGGGCGAGTGTGGCGACGATCAGGAGGTAGGCCAGCACGGCCTGCCATGCGCCCATGGGAAAGCCAACCAGCAGCAGCGTATCATTGCCTCCCGGAATCAGGACCGCGCCTAGCCCCATGAGAAGGCCGCCGAGCATTCGCCTGATAATGTCGAGCCTGGTGGGACGTTTCAGGACGAAGCGACGATTCCGCAGGCGCGCTGAGACTAGGCTGCCGCCGAACATGCAGATGAAAATCAGGATGCCGGCGACGGGGATCGAGAGAATTGACCCAATCGTCGTCGTAATCGAAAAGCGCGGAGCCAAGACTGAAATTACCGCCGATGTCATGCCGATGGCGCACATCGCCAAGGTCAGCCGTTGGAAGTTCTTCCCGGAATTGAAGACGGAAAATCTCACCACCAGCAACGCCGCCAACGCAAGGATCAACAGTTGCAGGCCAATCGGTGGCGCTGCGCTGACGGGCATTTGATTTACATCGCCACCGATCAGGAATGCGAAGCAGAGAACCGCGAATACCCCGAGAAACGTAAAACCGAAGTCGATATCGCCATTCCCGAAATGCCCCACCGAGCCAAAGATGCAGGCGCCGTTCACATAGATGCCGACCCCGAATACGCACGCTGCGGCAGCCAAGTAGATCACAGGTGCCCAGACATCCTGCATTGTCGGCGACGCCCCGAGAACTGTGTAGCCGATCGCAGCCCACAGCGCGCATTCGACCAGGGCCACAAACCGGGCCGGCCTCTTCTGTTCAATGAGCTCTGTGGTCGCAATGACGGTACAAATCGACCCATGGTTCATCGCGAAGCCAAGCACGAAACTTAGTCCCCCGATCATTGCTGTTGCCAGCCAAAGCCCGGCACCCGTGGCGACAGTGCTCAAGGACAAGACGTTCACGAGGAACTCCTTCCGCAAACGGAATGTCTTTCACGACCGTCTCAAAGACGACGCTCGCCAATTGACAGGCGAGGAAAGCCGTCCGGCGACGGCACACTTGCCCATTGCGCGACGACCGCGCACGCATCATTGCACGTTCATCACGAGGACAATCTTGCCTTTCGGACGAGGAAGGCTTCCCTCCAGCATGAGATGGGCCTCCCTTGCTTGTTCGAAGGGCAATTTAGGCCCGATATGAACCTGAATCATCCCTTGGCTGACGAGCGATGATATTTTTCGCAAGCTCGCCGTGGAAACGTCAACGAGAAAGAAGCAAGCCGTGACCTCATAGCTTCAGCTAGGGCCCGGTCCGGAAGGGAACGGCGAAGACAAGTTTGCCGCCTTTCTTCAGAACCTGGAACGAATTGGCTGGCAGCTCAACCGCCCACGAAATCCATGACGCCAGTCTCAAAACAGCGCATATTCCGATAGCTCTATGGTGACGGCATTGAAATCGCGGTCGAGAGTGCCGTCCGGTTTGAGAGTGAATACGCTGCGTCGGGTAGGATACTTCAGGCCATCAACGTCGACGTAATCAGCGACAAAGTGCGCAGCCGGAGTGTCGGCCCAGACATCAACCGTATAGTCATGACGTCGAAGCAGCCCATTCGTGTCGAAGTAAAAGCGCTGTTCGCGCGTGTGGGTGGCGATGTTCCCGGGGAAGCGCACGGCTACGCCGCGAAGCAATTCACCTGCCTCCTCGATCGGGGCAACGTCGCGCGCCTCAAATCCCGGCTCGCCGAAAACAAACGGCGTCGCATGGTAGGTCCACATCGCATAGCCATTGAAATAGGCCAGGTTCAGCGGGTCCCAAGGCCCATCAAAGGTTCGATCAAACGCATCACGACCGTTGTCTCGCTCCGCGACGAGCGAACCGTCTCCAGCCGCAATCTCCGTATGGGCCGGGGTCCAGGTCATTGCCCAATCTGGCTCGCCAAAGGGCGTAACGCGAGTCCATTGGCGGCGGAACTCGGTCGTTGCTCGCCGAGGCACAGGAATTATCGGAGCGCCTTTCAGTTCCCATAGCTTTCCGCCGGTCAGTATGGTCGAGGCAATGCCGGTGAAGTTGCGCCAGCGCTCATGTCCGCCATGCGCCGTCAAGGCTTCCTCTAGCAGTGGATGCAGCGCACTGCTCATCGCCTCTCTCCTTCAGCGAAGTCCATGAAGAGATTACTCGCAAGTCTGCCCCAATTGCGACTATGGTGTATAGCATATTTTAGCTGAAAATGCGCGCCCGCCGCTTCCGCCGGACGCGTTGAAAGCAATGTGTCTTACGGTCGAGGCGACGGCCCGCTATTGGGCCGCTGATCTACGGGGTAGCACCCAATTGGGGCGTGGAAAATGGCAGGTGTAGCCGTTGGGGTAGCGCGCCAAGTAGTCCTGGTGCTCCGGTTCGGCCTCCCAGAAGTCCCCCACTGGCTCCACCTCGGTCACCGCTTTGCCCGGCCAGATGCCGGAAGCGTTGACGTCGGCAATGGTGTCTTCGGCTATTCGCTTCTGTTCGTCGTCGACGTAGTAAATCGCCGAACGATAGGAGAGGCCGATGTCGTTGCCCTGCCGGTTTTTTGTCGTTGGATCGTGGATCTGGAAGAAGAACTCCAGGATCTGCCTGTAGCTGATGATTTTAGGATCGAAGATGATCTCGATGCTCTCGGCGTGGGTCCCGTGATTGCGGTAGGTGGCGTTCGGGACGTCACCGCCGCTGTAGCCCACACGGGTCTCGATGACGCCGGGAAGTTTGCGGATCAGGTCTTGCATTCCCCAGAAACAGCCACCGGCCAAAACAGCTCTGCTGATCATTCAGATATCCTCCACTTGTTCGATGAACGCCCCGTAGCCCTGCGCCGCCATGTGCTCACGGGGGATGAAACGTAATGCCGCGGAATTGATGCAATACCTGAGGCCGCCCCGGTCGCGCGGGCCGTCCGTAAACACGTGGCCCAGATGGCTGTCGCCATGCTCGGAGCGCACCTCGGTGCGAATCATGCCGTGCGAGCCGTCCCGTAGCTCCCGCACATTCGCCGGCACGATCGGTTTGGTGAAACTTGGCCATCCACAACCAGAATCGAACTTGTCGGACGAGGCGAATAGCGGTTCGCCGGATACGATATCGACATAGATCCCCGGCCGCTTGTTGTCGTTATACTCTCCCGTGAAGGGGCGCTCGGTGCCATTCTGCTGCGTTACTCGATACTGCTCGGGCGTCAGCTTTCCGATTGCCTCGTCGGTCTTTGCGTAGGCCATTTCCTTTCCTTTCCTCGGTGATTTGCCGGAACCCCGCCATTGCGATCGATGGGTATCTCACTGCGAAGCCGGCACGGTGGCGGAGGCATCGACAGATTGCCTCCGCGGTCAATTGGGGCGGCGCCGGTGCTATGGCTCAAGCGCAGCCTGCGGCGTGTTGCGAAAGCTGATGGCCATGCGATTGTAGCTGTTCATCAGGCTGATCGCGATTGTTAAGTCAACAAGCTCCCGTTCGTCGAACACGGCTCTGGCTTTCCCGTAGGCCTCATCCGGTACGCCGGTCTCTGCCACGCGCGTCACCGTCTCCGCCCAGGCGAGAGCGGCCCGTTCACGCGCATCGAAGAGTTCGCCGGCTTCCGCCCAGGCTTGCAGCAGGGCAATCTTTTCAATCTTCTCGCCCTTTTTCAGCAAGGTGCGTGTGTGCATGTCCAGACAGAAGGCGCAGTTGTTGATCTGGGAAACGCGAAGATAGACCAGTTCGACCAGCGTCGGGGAAAGGCCGCTCTGCGAGACGTATCCGTAGATCCCGCCAAGGGCCTTGGCGCCGGCTGGTGCGATCTGGTTGTAATCAAGGCGCTTGCTCATCTTATTGCTTCCTTTCTGCGGTATTGCTCTCTTCGGCCGCAGTGGTCAGCGCTTTCTCCTCGGAGTTGGCGACGAACACGGCGAGCAGCTTTGCCGGTTTGGTCTTGCTGGCATTGCGGCTGACGAGATGGCGGGCTGCCGGCGGCTCGTACCAGCTTTCGCCGGCGTCGTAGCGCTGGATCCGGCCGTCGTTTACCTTCGATTCGATCTCTCCGGAGAGGACGTAGGCGAAGATAAAGGCCGAGTCCGCGTGCGTGTGCGGAACGGAGGCTCCGCCCGGTGGATAGTCGACGACCAGCGCTGTCAGTGTCTTTCCGGGAATGTTCGGTATCGCGTGTTCGAAATGGGGCATGACGACATCGCCTGGCCCATGAGCAACTGCGGGTGTGGCAATGGCGAGAATGGCGCAGGCTGCGCCGATGAATCGTGCATTCATGATGGCTTTTCTCCCTTGCAGGTGTTGAACATTGTTTCCTTCGCGACGGTCCTACCTGTCGCTGTAATGCATAAAGGGCATCGTGCCGCTCGAAGCCCCGGTAATGACGGCCGTTCCCATTGTCTCAGGCATGGCATTTCCTTTCGGGTTTTGGTGGACGCCGCCCGGACCAATACGATTGTGGGCTGCGATGACGGGAAAATGAGCCTGAGAAGAGTTGCCCGGTAGCGAGCGAAAGCGAGAGTGAGACTCTCGTTTTCCATCAGCCCCGCTTCAGGTAACGAGAGGCGGGGTCGCCGTTGACGAGGTCGAAAAGCAGCGCGTTTCGGGCGTTTTCATATCGCATCCAGCCATCAGCCTCAGCGAGTGAGGGGATGGTGACGGGCTCGCGAAGATCAAACCCTACCATCGCGGCATCGACGAAGTCCTGTGGCGTCATCACGCCGGGCAGAGGTTCGGGCCGACAATCATCCCATGGCCAGCCATGGGTCAGTGTGGCAGCCGCGATGACGAGTTGCACATAGACGTTATCGGGCACCAATTCGGCTTGCAACGTTCGGGTCAGCGCGATGACGAAGGCCTTGGTGGCACCATGGGCGCCTGTGGCGAACTCGGGGGCCAGACCAACCGCCGACGCAACATTCACAATCGCGCCGTTGCGCCGCATCACCATGCTTCTGGCTGCCGTTGCCGTGAGCCAGGCGTGGACCTTGATGTTGATATCAAGCAGCCGATCGAGACTTGGCGTCCTGCCATAAACAATCGATCCATCGATTGGCAGCTCGAGATTGTTGATCAGGAGGTCGAGGCCTGGGACCTCGGCCTCGACATCTTTGAGGTGACGTTCCCTTGTCAGGTCGGCGACGCGGACTTCAATACGTGCATCGGTTTCGCGCTGTAGGATACGCGCAAGCGCGGTCGGACGCTGGCCGCGATCGGCTACGAGCACGAGGTCGTAGCCACGGCGCGCCAGGCGATCGGCGTAGACCAGCCCAATCGCGCAGGATGCATGAGTGATGAGAGCCTTGGGGCGTGTTCGCGACATGACTTTCGTCCTTTCGCGATCGGTCTATCGGTTTCCGTGCCGTTGGAAACTTGCCGAATTCAAGAGGCTGCCTCTCAGGTTCCCTTGCTACCGTGTGCAGCAGCATTGCGCGATTTTGAAGCGCTAACCCGGGATCCCAATCGTGAGAGGGTGATTCCATATCTATCCAGGAGGCCAACATGGACACGCATTTCAAACGCAAGATCGCCTTCGCCTTGTCGATGGGTATCGTAACGACAGGGCTGATCTCTTTCACGCTGCTCGCGCTCAATCTCGGCTTCTCGAAAGGGTTCGTCCTGACATGGCTCCGCTCGTGGAGCATAGCCTATCTCATCGTCATCCCGGCCATCCTGCTGATCGGCCCGCGTCTTCAGGCGCAAGTTGACCGCGTCGTTCGCTGACGCGCCGACACGGAGCTACTGACATGACCAGGACCACGCTTGGAAAGCTGCTTGCGGCTGCCGCGGTACTTTCCGCGATTACGACAACAACGCACGCTCAGAACTACGGGGCTCCACCGAGGGCAAACATCAGCTTCATTCAGATCGACAAGGACATCACCCTGAGAAGGATGGTCGTGGGCAATGCGAAGCCAAAGGGAACGGTTCTCTTCCTGCACGGCTTTCCGGAAACCATGTATGCCTGGAAGGAGGCTTCCCTGGCTCTCGGCGACGACTACGAGGTCCACGCTTTCGACTGGCCCGGCTACGGGTTTTCCTCGCGCCCGGCGACTGACCGCTTCTCGTATGCGCCGATGGATTATGCGGATGTACTGGACGGCTACCTCGAGAGGGCGCACATCGACAGGTCCAGGCTCACGATCTACGGCACGGATATCGGTGCCCTCCCGGCGCTTCTCTTGGCCTTGAAGAAGCCCGACATTGCGCGAACCATTATCGTCGGTGACTTCGCGCCCTTCGACCGCCCGACTTACATGTATGCGAGCCTGCAGAAGCTGAAGGAGAAGTCGTCCGCGGATCAGGCGCGGGAGGAACTCAACAGGAACCGCGCCGACATTCTCGAGAACGCTTTCAGGAGAGGGCTGGCCAAGGAGGCGCAGTTCGAACTCTCTGCCCGGTTCAGGAACGACATGGCGCAGGGCTGGTCCTATGGCGCGCTCACGACAGCGGACGCCTTCGCGAGCTATTACGCGCATTTCACCAGGGACCAGGCGTATTTCGAGGCCAATCTGGAAAAGCTCAGGACCCCGGTGAAGGTGGTCTGGGGCGAGAAGGACCTCTACATCAAGAAGGAAATGGGCAAGGAATTCGCCGAACGGATCGGGGCCAAGCTCTCGGTCCTTCCCGACATCGGTCACTATCCGCATCTCCAGGATGTGGGGCGGACGGTCCAAGAAGTGCGGACATCATTCCAGTGACGGGACATCGCCATAGTTGCTGCAGGCGGCACGAAGCCGGGGCAGGACCCAATCAATGAAGGCACGCACCTTGAGGGCGAGCAGGCCCTGACGCGAATAGACGATGTGGATCGGCTTGGGCTCGCCGCCATAGTCCTTCAAAATCTGCACAAGCGCGCCCGAGGACACTTCTTCCGGAACCTGATAGTCGAAGAGGCGGGCGATCCCGGCACCGTTTCGCGCGGCGGCAACGCAGTTGGCCGCCGTGTTGACCTCGATCCGGGTCCGCGGCATCGCCTCGACAGACTTCCCGTCGATCTCGAAACTCCAGAAGAACGACCGGTTGTGGAACATGATCCCGTCGTGGCTGGTGAGTTCGGTGGGATGTTGAGGAATGCCATGCCGCTCCAGATAGGCGGGGCTTGCGCAGGTCAACAGACGGAATTCGCCAGCCTTTACGGCATAGAGCGAACTGTCGACCAGCTCACCCAGCCGAATGGCGATATCGACCTGCTCGTTGACCAGATGAACAGACCGGTCAAGTGAGAGAACATTCAATGTCACCTCCGGATGCTTGCTCATGAAGTCGAGAACAATCGGCAGCACATACCGGTGGCCAAATTCAATCGGCATCGTGATGGTCAGCAGGCCCCGCGGCGTCTGGTACTCACCTGATGCCCTGCGTTCGACCTCTTCAAGATCGGCGATGATCTTGCGTGCGGCGTCGACATAGTCACGCCCTGCATCGGTCAGCTGTAGGTTGCGACTTGTTCGGATGACGAGATTGGTGCCGAGGTACCGTTCCAGATCGGCGACCTTGCGGCTGACGCTCGGCAGCGGCGCGTTCAGCTTGCGACTGCCCGCCGACAAGCTCCCGGCGTCAACAACCGCAAGCAGAACCCGCATTGCATCAAGCCGATCCATGACATCCCGCCGATTACAAGCCTGGATGTCGAGGATATGAGAAATCTGCTTCGGTGAATAGCGCCACAACCACCTGCGGGACTGATATCCCGGCTGGCTGTTCCCCGGCCATCCACTTTGCAGCTCTACCTGACCTCGGCGGCGCAGAACCGCTTCACTATCCTCTGACGAGCATCGAGAAGGTGGTTCTCATTTTCACTGGGTACCGGCCTGGGCTCGCGGCCGGTAATTTTCACCCATTCGATCAACCGACACTGTCGGCTTCACGAAGATAGCTGGCTCAGTGACGAAACTCCGAAAGGTGAACACGATGGACAGAACCTTCTATGTCGGCGTGTCTGCTGCTCTGTTTGCAGCCTTTGCCTTTTCCCTCAACTTCGTCGTGCCCTTCATCATCGGTGACTATTCCAACTTTGATTTCGCCCTCATTCGTCATGTCGTCTCAGCGCTGGTCGGACTTTACATTCTGCTTTCGCAGAAGGGCGTCGTGCGCCATCTCACGCTTGGCAATTGCTTGCAGGCCATCTGGCTCGCTTTCATTGGATATGTCGGCTATTTCTTGACGGTGACGGGAGCTGCGGTCTTTGCTGGCCCGGTCATCGCTCCGGCCTTTCTCGGTCTGGTACCGATCGTCCTGATGGTCATTGGCAACCAGCGCCAGGGATCATTGCCATGGCGGTCGCTTATGATGCCGTTGGCGCTGGTGGTGGTCGGCCTTGCTCTCGTCAATGGCACGTCATTCACAGCCGAGGGACTGGACTCCGTTAGATCAATGTGGATCGGCGTGCCACTGGCGCTCGCTGCAGTGGGCCTTTGGTGCTGGTTCGCGCTTGCAAATCAGGCCGCACTCGCCGCCCGGCCGGATGTGCACTCGAGCGTGTGGTCGGCGCTGATACTGGTGGGCGGCGGCGTCTTGATGCTGGCCTTCTATCCCTTCGGTGCCGCCATGAACCTCTTCCAGCTTCCGACTTTGGGATTTGGATGGAGCGCCGCCGGCAATCTGTACCTTTGGGGCGCATCTTTCGCGCTGCTGGCAACCGTAGGCGGCGTCTTGGCCTGGAACATCGCATCACGGAGCCTGCCCGTTGCATTAGCCGCGCAATTGATCGTTTCGGAAACCGCCTTTGGCGTTATCGGAGGGCTTGTCGTCCATGCCCGTTGGCCAACCCCGATCGAAGTCGCTGGAGTGGTTGTCCTCATCGCGGGCGTGGTTCTGTCAGTGCGGATTTTCTACAATCGCCAATTCGCGTGGGGAAAGGCAGTCCTGGCGCATGAGTGATCTGCTGTTGGCAGGCCAGTGACAGACACTTAGCGGAAAGGCAGTCAAGTTTAATGCAATGGTCCGCTGTTGACGCAACACGCGCCACCTCGTCAGTGCACCGCATTGTCGCTTTCAAGACACCGCTTGGGTGGACTGTATGACCGAGATGAAGGCGCAAAGCGGCCGCTCGGGTATGTGTTCATCCGCGAGAGTGGGACACGAAGGAGGGGGCGAGACCCGTGGCTCGACTCCGCAGCAGCTGAAAGGGCGGGCTTACGGCAGGCCGCCAGCCCTCACGGCAGCGCGTCAAAGCCTTCGGCGAAACCCTTGAGGTCGACGGGGATGCCGATGCCTTCTTCCGGGGTCTGGAAGACGATGAAGGTTGCCTGGGCGCCGCTGCGGAAGGTCTTGAGCAGTTCGTCCTCGAGCACGACCTCGGCATAGCAGCCGTCGGCGAAGCAGCGCACGAAGTAGGCGCGGCCGATATCCTTGCCGTCGACATTGAGCCCGAGGCCGTTCGGCAAGAGCACGCCGAGGGGGGCGAGCACGCGCAGGATCTTCGACTTGCGGTCGGCCGTCTTCAGCACGACGACGGACAGTCCGACTTCCGGCCGGTCCTCGGCAATGACGTTCTGCATCAGCGCGCATTGTTCGGCCGCCGCACCGGCCGGCTTGTCGCAGACGACGGACCAGGCGCCATGATTGGATTTCACCGTGCCCGGCGCCTGTGGCTGCGTCTGGCCGGGCGTCACCTGTCCGGCATTCGGGCTAGCGGCGTTCGGTTGCTGCGGGGCGGGGGCAGGGGCCGCCGGTGCCGGTGTGGAGGGGTTGGCCGGGGAAGGGGCGGGTTGCTGCGCAAAGAGGGGCGTCGTCGCCGCGGCCGCGATGCTGGCGGTCACGACGAGCGACTGCGCGAGGGAACGGAAACCCATGGAAACCTCTGGATATCGAATCATTGCGGCTATTGTTGAAGCCGCCCACCGGAAATGAAAAGCCCCACCCCGTGAAAACCGGGGGACTACGGCAGAAATTGGACCTTTACAACATATTGTGCGGCGGCCGGATTGGCCGGAAAGGCGTTTTTTCATATGCTGATGAAAAACTTGGGATGTTTTGCCGTCCGAGCCTGCCTGCTCTTTAAGCGAAAATGCCGCACAGACAATTGCTCTGGCCTGTTGCGGCAAATGCCAAACTGTGGTTTGAAGCGCTGAAGATGGCAAGGATTCTGCATCCGTTTTTGCAGGTCAAGCGCTCGAGGGAGATAATAAGGTGATGAAGAAGGCTTATGCAGCTCTGACCGCGCTGGTCTGTCTGCTTTTTGCTTCCGGTACATATGCCGACCAGCCGACGCCGTGGCAGGCAACGCTGCAGCCGGCGGCGACGCCGATCATGCGGGAAATCCAGTGGTTCGAACAATATACCCTGTGGTTTATCGTTCCGATCACGCTCTTCGTTCTGATCCTGCTCATCGTCGTCTGCTTCAAGTTCCGCGCCAGCGCCAATCCGGTGCCTTCGAAGACGAGCCACAACACGCTGATCGAGGTCATCTGGACCGTGGGGCCGGTCCTGGTGCTGCTCCTTCTCGCCATTCCCTCCTTCAATCTTCTGACGGCGCAGCTGACGCTGCCGGAAAATCCTGACGTCACGGTCAAGGCGACCGCCACGCAGTGGCAGTGGAACTACGAATATGAGGGCTCGGGCGAAACACCGCTCGCCTTCGATTCCTACCTGCTGAAGGATCAGGACCGCGCGGCCGCCGGCAAGGAAGACAAGTCGGTCTACCCGCGTCTTCTCGCCGTCGACAACGAGCTGGTCCTGCCGGTCAACAAGACGGTTCGCGTCCTCGTGACCGCGGCACCTACCGACGTCATTCACGCATTCGCCATGCCGTCCTTCGGCGTCAAGATCGACGCCGTGCCGGGCCGTCTGAACGAAACCTGGTTCAAGGCCGACCGCGAAGGCCTGTTCTACGGCCAGTGTTCCGAGCTCTGCGGCAAGGACCACGCGTTCATGCCGATCGCCATCCGCGTCGTCTCCGAGGACAAGTACAGGCAGTGGCTGACCACGGCCGCCAGCGACCTGCCCGGCGCCTACAAGACACTCATGGCCGCAACCGATGGTCCCGCAAAGACCGTCGACGTTGCCAAAGCACAGTAATTAAAGGGATCGGGACAATGGCTGGACCTTCCGCTCACGACGATCATTCTCACGCCCACCACGACCACGCGCATGATGATCACGATCATGATCACGGGCACAAGCCAAGCTTTGTTAATCGCTGGCTGTTCTCGACCAATCACAAGGACATCGGCACGCTCTATTTGATCTTCGCGATCATCGCCGGCATCATCGGCGGCGCGCTGTCGGTGGCCATGCGCATGGAGCTGCAGGAGCCGGGCATCCAGATCTTCCACGGCTTGGCCTCGATGGTCTACGGCTATGAGGGCGATGCCGCCGTCGATGGCGCCAAGCAGATGTTCAACATGTTCACGACGGCGCACGCGCTGATCATGATCTTCTTCATGGTCATGCCGGCGATGATCGGCGGCTTCGCCAACTGGATGGTGCCGATCATGATCGGCGCGCCCGATATGGCCTTCCCGCGCCTGAACAACATCTCCTTCTGGCTGATCGTTCCGGCCTTTGCTCTTCTGCTGCTTTCGATGTTCGTTGAAGGTCCCGCAGGCGCCTATGGCGCCGGTGGCGGTTGGACGATGTATCCGCCGCTGTCGACGAGCGGCATGCCGGGACCGGCCGTCGACCTGGCGATCTTTGCGCTCCACATTGCTGGCGCCTCGTCGATCCTGGGTGCGATCAACTTCATCACCACGATCCTCAACATGCGCGCTCCCGGCATGACGCTGCACAAGATGCCGCTGTTCGCCTGGTCGGTGCTGATCACCGCCTTCCTCCTCCTTTTGTCTCTGCCGGTTCTGGCGGGCGGCATCACCATGATGCTCACCGACCGCAATTTCGGCACGGCCTTCTTCTCTCCGGAAGGCGGCGGCGATCCGATCCTCTACCAGCATCTGTTCTGGTTCTTCGGTCACCCCGAGGTCTACATCCTCATCCTGCCGGGCTTCGGCATGATCAGCCACATCATCTCGACCTTCTCGAGGAAGCCGATCTTCGGCTACCTCGGCATGGCCTACGCCATGGTCGCGATCGGCGCCGTCGGCTTCGTCGTCTGGGCCCACCACATGTACACGGTCGGCCTGTCGCTCGACGCCCAGCGCTACTTCGTCTTCGCCACGATGGTCATCGCCGTTCCGACGGGCGTGAAGATCTTCTCCTGGATCGCGACGATGTGGGGCGGCTCCATCTCGTTCCGCACGCCGATGCTCTGGGCGATCGGCTTCATCTTCCTGTTCACGGTCGGCGGCGTCACCGGCGTCCAGCTCGCCAATGCAGGTCTGGACCGTTCGCTGCATGACACCTATTACGTGGTGGCTCACTTCCACTACGTTCTGTCGCTCGGCGCTGTCTTTGCGATCTTCGCCGGCTGGTACTACTGGTTCCCGAAGATGACCGGCTACATGTACAATGAGTTCGTCGGCAAGCTGCACTTCTGGATCATGTTCATCGGCGTCAACCTGGTGTTCTTCCCGCAGCATTTCCTCGGCCTCGCCGGCATGCCGCGCCGCTACATCGACTACCCCGACGCTTTTGCCGGCTGGAACTACGTGTCGTCGATCGGCTCCTACATCTCGGCCTTCGGCGTGCTCGTCTTCCTCTTCAGCGTCTTCGAAGCTTTCGCCAAGAAGCGCGTTGCCGGAGAAAATCCGTGGGGCGTGGGCGCAACGACGCTCGAATGGCAGCTGCCTTCGCCGCCGCCCTATCACCAGTGGGAACAGCTGCCGCGCATCAAGTAAAATGCGCTGATATCGGGACGCCGCATCGAATACGGCGTCCTGACATCGAGACATTCAGGACGGAATGATGACGGTCATCGACAATCACGAGGCGCTTGCAGAGGACGGCGAATTGTCGGAAGCGAGCGCGCGCGATTACTTCGAACTGCTGAAGCCACGGGTCATGTCGCTCGTGGTCTTCACGGCCTTTGCCGGCCTGGTGCTGGCGCCGGGCCATATCAATCCCGTTCTCGGCCTGATCGCCATCCTCTGCATCGCCGTCGGCGCCGGCGCCTCCGGTGCGCTCAACATGTGGTACGATGCCGATATCGACGCGATCATGAGCCGCACGGCCAAGCGCCCGATTCCGGCTGGCCGTGTCGCACCGTCGGAAGCGCTCGCTTTCGGCCTGGTGCTGTCAGGCTTCTCGGTTGTCATACTTGGCCTTGCGGTCAACTGGCTGTCGGCAGGCATCCTCGCCTTCACGATCTTCTTCTACGCCGTCATCTACACCATGTGGCTGAAGCGCTCGACGCCGCAGAACATCGTCATCGGCGGTGCTGCCGGGGCGTTTCCGCCGATGATCGGCTGGGCCTGCGTCACGAATTCAGTGACGATCGAAAGCATCATTCTCTTCCTGATCATCTTCCTGTGGACGCCGGCGCATTTCTGGGCGCTCGCCCTCTTCAAGATGCGCGATTACGAGGCCGTCGGCGTACCGATGCTGCCGAACGTCGCCGGCGAGCGGGTCACCAAGCATCAGATACTCGCCTATGCGGTGCTGACGGCCATCTGCGCGGTCCTGCCGTCCTTCGCAGGCTTCGCCAGCGCCGGTTACGGCCTGGTCGCCGCTGCCCTCGGCGCGGTCTTCATCTACTGTTCCATCGCCGTCTGGCGCATGCCCGACGGCGATCTGAAAATGATCCCGGCAAAGAAGCTCTTCGCCTTTTCGATCTTCTATCTGTTCGCCGTATTCTCCGCCCTGATGATCGACCGGCTGGCTGCCATGCTGGTTTCGCAATTGGGAGGCTCGTTCTGATGGATCTCGTCAAGCTCACCGAAAAGCAGATGAAGTCGCGCCGCAACCGCAATATCGCTCTCGGGCTGGTGCTGGCCGGCCTCGTCGTCCTCTTCTATGCGATCACGATCGTGAAGATTGGCGGGGGGACGGCCGGATGAGCGAAAAGGCCGCCGCGAAGAAGCAGGGCCGCAATAACGGCGCCGTCGTCATGATGTGCCTGAGCTTCGTCTTCGGCATGGGGGCGATGAGCTATGCCGCCGTGCCGCTCTACCGCATCTTCTGCCAGGTGACCGGCTATAACGGCACGACCCAGCGCGTCGAGCAGATGTCGAGCGTCGTTCTCGACCGCAAGATGCGCGTGACCTTCGACGCCAATGTCGCTCCCGGCCTGCAGTGGAATTTCAAGCCGGTCGAGCGCGAGGTCAACCCGAAGATCGGCGAAACCATCCAGGTCAATTTCGTCGCCGAGAACCGGTCGAACGAGACCCAGCGCGGCCAGGCGGTGTTCAATGTCACGCCGGGCGAAGCAGGTGCCTATTTCAACAAGGTGCAATGTTTCTGCTTCACCGACACGGACCTGAAGCCGGGCGAGAAGCTGGAAATGCCGGTCGTGTTCTATATCGACCCTGACATCGTCAAGGCAGTGGAATCGAAGGATATCCACACGGTGACGCTGTCATACACGTTCTATCCGAAAGAGGGCCCGAAGCCTGTCGCTTCGAATGAGGGTGGAGCGGTAAAGATTGAAAAGAAACTTTGATCAAGGCTCGTTTCCGGCTATGCCGGAGGCGAAGTGAGGAAGACATCCGGGGATAACCACATGGCCGATGCGCATCAGAAGAACCACGATTACCACATCATCGATCCGAGCCCGTGGCCGATTCTCGCCTCGCTCGGCGCCTTCATCATGGCGCTCGGCGGCGTGTGCTACATGCGTTACCTGAACGGCGGCTCCTTCAAGATCGCCGGCGCCGAACTCGCCAATCCCTGGCTTTTTTATATCGGCCTCGTGCTGGTTCTTTACGTCATGTACGGCTGGTGGGCCGATACGGTGAAGGAAGCCCATGAGGGCGCCCACACCCGCGTCGTCTCGCTGCACCTGCGCTACGGCATGATCATGTTCATCGCTTCCGAAGTGATGTTCTTCGTCGCTTGGTTCTGGGCCTATTTCGACGCCAGCCTCTATCCGAACGAAGCGATCCAGGCCTCGCGGCTCGCCTATACCGGCGGCGTCTGGCCGCCGAAGGGTGTCGAGGTCCTCGATCCCTGGCACCTGCCGATCTACAACACTGTTATCCTGCTGCTCTCGGGCACGACGGTCACCTGGGCGCACCATGCGCTGCTGCACAATGACCGCAAGGGCCTCGTCCAGGGCCTGACGCTGACGGTGCTGCTTGGTATTTTCTTCTCCTGCGTGCAGGCCTACGAATATGCCCACGCTCCGTTCGACTTCAAGAACTCGATCTACGGTGCGACCTTCTTCATGGCGACCGGCTTCCACGGTTTCCACGTCCTCGTCGGCACGATCTTCCTTCTGGTCTGCCTGCTGCGCGCCCTGCGCGGCGACTTCACCCCGAAGCAGCATTTCGGCTTCGAGGCGGCGGCCTGGTACTGGCACTTCGTCGACGTCGTCTGGCTGTTCCTGTTCTTCTGCATCTACGTCTGGGGCGGCTGGGGCGCTCCGGTCGCCGCAGGCTGATCGGGACGGAATAAATGCAAAAGGCGGGCTCGGTGCCCGCCTTTTTTGTCTGGGGAGTCCGCTACCGTCATTGTCGGGTTTGACCCGGCTATTCGTGCGGCGAGCGCTGAGGTCGCGGATACAAGCGAGTGCCGACATAAGCTCAACGTTCTTCGTGCCGGGTAAGACCCCGCGTGGATGCTCGGCTCAAGACCACTGCTGTCAGGTTCATGCGGACGCTTGCCCCCACCCTAACCCTCTCCCCGTAAAAGCGGGGCGAGGGGACATGCCCAGCGAGAGATCGGCGAGGGACGGAGAGTTCGGGGCATATTCCATCGGCCCGCTTACGGGGAGAAGGTGGCGGCAGCCGGATGAGGGGCTGGCCGCCCTCCGGCGTCGAAAGCAAAATCCCTATAGAGGGAAACGGTCAATCGTCGTCCGATCCGGCGCCATCAACGGACGACTGAATGTCCTTCGCCATTAGCGGGCTGCTTTGGCCGGCATCGACCATGAGCCAGCCCAGCTTTTCATAGAAGGGGACGGCATCTGGCGCGGCGTGGACCTCCAGACGTTCAAGGCCGTGCTTGGCCGATAGTCTCTCGACTTCCGACATCAAAATCCGCCCGAGCCCCTGTCTCTGATACTCCGGCGTGATGGCGACAAGCCGCACGATACCGGTCGCGTCATTCGACAAATCGAGGCGCACCGTGCCGAGAGCAACGCCGTCTTTCCTCAGCAGGAGTGGTATATGGCTCGTTTCATGCTCATCCGGGTGATTGTCATCGTAGCCATCGAGGCCGCGCAGATCGAACAAGACGTGCCGCCGGATGGCATGATAGGCTTGCCAATCCTCAACTTCTTTCACCTGCAGAAGTTCAGTGCCCATCACCGTCCTCCAGCGATCCGGTCGAAGGCCGAGGGCTCTGATATGCCGAGGTCGAGCTGGTGGCGGATCGCCTCGGCGCATTCGAGCGCCGTCAGCACCGATGTATCGACTTCCATGTCGTAGATGCCGGGGCGGTGCACCTCCTCCTGCCAGCGCTGCACCGGCTCGGGAACCGGCACGTTGTCGGTGGCGCGAAGATATAGGGTCTCGCGGCCTTCCTGCTTGATCTCCCGCCGCTGCATGATCGTCTCGATTGGACAGCGCACACCGACGAACAGCACGGGAAATCCCTCCAGCCGCCGGGCGCAATCAGCAAGAATGCCGAGCGGCTGCGAATAGCTGTCGTGATGGCCGAGATCGGCGACCACATTGAGCCCAAATCCGGCGTGAATGGCAATCGATTCATAGAGTGCCGCATAGAGGAACGGCACGAGTTCCTCGAGATCCGGCCGCTCGCCGCCGGGCCTCAGGCCGATGCCGGGCAGATAGCGTTTCGGCGTCATGGCATTGTAGGCGTCGACGCCGAGCTTGATCCACGGCCCCTCGAATTCGTCCTGAATTGCGCGGGCGATGCTGGATTTTCCGCTTCTCGGCGCACCGTTCAGGATGACGATCTGTCCGGCGTGGCTGTCATTGGTCATCAGTCTTCTTCTTCTGTTTGGCGCGAATCGCTCAGGAGACGCCGCACGGCATTTCCATTCGGGATGCGAATACTTTATGGGAGAGTTAAGGCAGCATTGAATGCAGCGGTCGAAAGAGGCCGCTGGAAGGAACAGCATGAGCGAGGACAGCGCGCAATTTCCCCCCGTCGATCCGGTGAAAACCGGTATCAAGGGCTGCTGCCCGCGCTGCAGCAATGGCAAGCTGTTCGACGGCCTGCTCGGCCTGAAGCCGCGCTGCGCCTCCTGCGGCCTCGATTATTCCTTTGCCGATTCCGGAGACGGTCCCGCCGTCTTCGTCATCCTCATCGTCGGCTTCATCATCATCGGCATGGTGCTATGGCTGCAGGTAAATTACGGGCCGCCGATCTGGGTGCATATCCTCATCTTCGGGCCGCTGACGATCATCCTGTCGCTTCTGACGCTGCGCTGGTTCAAGGGCATCCTGATTGCCATGCAGTACCGCCACAATGCCCGTGAAGGACGCCTGAGTGACTGATACTTCACATGCAGCGCCGCGCCGCCGGCTGCCCGTGATGACGGGTATCCTGGTGCTGATCTCGCTCGCAATCCTGATTTCGCTCGGCACCTGGCAGGTGGAGCGTCTCTATTGGAAAGAGGATCTGCTCGCCGATATCGCCGCCCGCCAGGCTGCGGCGCCCGTGCCGCTCGCCGACATCGAGGCGATGGCGGCCTCCGGCGGCGACATCGAATACCGCAAGGTCACCGCCATCGGCCGCTACATCAACAACAAGGAGCGGCACTTCTTCGCCACCTGGCGTGGCCAGACCGGCTTTTACGTCTACACCCCGCTCGAGCTTTCCGACGGGCGCATCCTCTTCGTCAATCGCGGCTTCGTTCCCTACGAGAACAAGGAGCCGGAAATGCGCATGCAGGGCCAGCTGACTGATCAGCAGACGGTCACGGGCCTCGCCCGCGCAAAGCTTGCCGGCAAACCCTCACGGCTGGTGCCCGATAACGATGTCGCCAGGAACATCTTCTATTGGAAGGATCTCGACGTGATGGCCGAGAGCGTCGGGCTGGATAAGGCGCGCGTCATCCCCTTCTTCGTCGATGCGGATTCCACCCCCAACCCGGCCGGCCTGCCGATCGGCGGCGTCACCCAGGTGGACCTGCCGAACGACCATCTGCAATATGCCCTGACCTGGTACGGGCTTGCCGCCGTGCTCGTGGTCGTGGTGGCGATCTCCTGGTTTCGCAAGGAGGCCAAGCCGCCGCGGCAATAGTATCGCTTCAATTCTCTGCCATATTGGGCTAGAGGTCCCTAAACCTCTCAATCCGGAACAGACATGAATATTGCGGCGAAACCTCCCTTGACGATCAGGCTCTGCGGTCCCCGCGGTTTCTGCGCCGGCGTCGACCGCGCCATCCAGATCGTCGTGCTGGCGCTGAAATCCTACGGCGCGCCCGTCTATGTGCGCCATGAGATCGTCCACAATCGTTATGTCGTCGAGGGGCTGGAGGCCAAGGGCGCCGTCTTCGTCGAGGAGCTGGACGAAATTCCGGCCGAGCATCGCGCCCAGCCGGTGGTCTTCTCAGCCCATGGCGTGCCGAAATCGGTGCCGGAGGATGCGGCGAGCCGCAATCTCTTCTATCTCGACGCCACTTGTCCGCTGGTCTCCAAGGTCCACAAGCAGGCGATGCGCCACAATCGCCTCGGCCGTCACGTCGTCCTCATCGGCCATGCCGGCCATCCCGAAGTGATCGGCACGATGGGGCAGTTGCCGGAAGGCACGGTTTCGCTGATCGAGACGATCGAGGATGCCGATGCCTACGCCCCCGTCGATCCCGACAATCTCGGCTATGTCACCCAGACGACGCTGTCGGTCGATGATACCGCCGGCGTCATTGCCCGCCTGCAGGAGCGCTTTCCCAAGCTGACCGCGCCTGCGGCGGATTCGATCTGTTATGCGACGACCAACCGCCAGGAAGTGGTGAAGCAGGCGGCCCCCGGCTGCGATCTCTTCATCATCGTCGGGGCGCCGAATTCGTCCAATTCCAAGCGCCTCGTCGAAGTAGCGCTGAGGGCAGGGGCGAAGAAATCGATTCTCGTGCAGCGCGCCGCCGAGCTCGACTGGGAGGAGATCGGCGCGATTTCGACGCTCGGCCTTTCCGCCGGTGCCTCGGCGCCCGAAGTCATCGTCAACGAGATCATCGAAGCTTTCCGCGCCCGCTTCGATGCCCGCGTCGAGCTGGCCGAGACGGTGCAGGAAACTGAAAACTTCCTGGTCAACCGCGAATTGCGCAGTATCGAGCTGACGGCAGCCGACATGGCCTTCGTCAATGGTTAGGCCGCCATCGCGGCCCAGCAATCCACCATCCATAATACAGAGACGAGACCTCCCTTGGCAGTCTACACCGATATCGCCGAAGACGATCTGAAATGGTTCCTGACGGAATATGATGCAGGCACGCTGCTCTCCTACAAAGGCATCGCCGAAGGCGTAGAAAATTCCAATTTCCTGCTGCATACCTCCAAGGCCCCGCTGATCCTGACGCTCTATGAAAAGCGCGTGGAAAAGAGCGATCTGCCTTTTTTCCTCGGCCTGATGCAGCATCTCTCGGCCCGAGGCCTCTCCTGCCCGCTGCCGCTGCCGCGGCGCGACGGCGCGCTGCTCGGCTCGCTCTCCGGCCGCCCGGCCGCGTTGATTTCCTTCCTCGAAGGCATGTGGCTGAGAAAGCCGGAGGCGAAGCACTGCCGCGAGGTCGGCAGGGCGCTCGCCGAAATGCATGTGGCCGGCGAGGGCTTCGAGCTGAAACGTCCGAATGCGCTGTCGATCGACGGCTGGCGGGGGCTCTGGGAGAAATCCGAGGCGCGCGCCGGCGAGGTCGAGCCGGGCCTGCAGGGCGAGATCCGCAACGAGCTCGATTTTCTCGCCGCTGCCTGGCCGAAGAACCTGCCCTCTGGCGTCATCCATGCCGACCTCTTCCCCGACAACGTCTTCTTCCTTGGCGATGAGCTCTCCGGCCTGATCGATTTCTATTTCGCCTGCAACGACCTGCTCGCCTATGACGTCTCGATCTGCCTGAATGCCTGGTGCTTCGAGAAGGACGGCGCCTACAACATCACCAAGGGCACGGCGATGCTCGAGGGTTACCAGAGTGTCAGGCCGTTGAGCGGCGAGGAGATCGTTGCCCTGCCGGTGCTCTCGCGCGGGTCGGCGCTTCGCTTCTTCCTGACGCGGCTCTATGACTGGCTGACGACGCCTGAGGGCGCCATGGTCACCAAGAAGGACCCGCTCGAATATTTGCGCAAGCTGCGCTTCCATCGCCAGATCAGCTCTCCGGCCGAATACGGGTTGAGCCTATGAAACATGTCGATATCTTCACCGACGGTGCATGCTCCGGCAATCCCGGTCCCGGCGGCTGGGGCGCCGTCCTGCGTTACGGCGAGATCGAAAAGGAGCTTTGCGGGGGCGAGGCGGAGACGACCAACAACCGCATGGAACTGATGGCGGCGATCTCGGCGCTGCAGGCCCTGAAGAGCCCTTGCGAAGTCGACCTCTATACCGATAGCGCCTATGTCAAGGACGGCATCTCCAAGTGGATTTTCGGCTGGAAGAAAAACGGCTGGAAGACATCGGACAAGAAGCCGGTGAAGAATGCCGAGCTCTGGCAGGCGCTGGAGGAAGCCCGCAACCGCCACAAGGTGACGCTACACTGGGTCAAGGGCCACGCCGGCCACCCGGAAAACGAACGCGCCGATGAACTCGCGCGTAGGGGCATGGAGCCGTTCAAGAAGGGCAAGGCGGTTTCGTTTTGAAGGGTGGGAGGTTTTGCCGTTGGCACCTCTCTCTATTAAAGCGCTGGCGGCATGAATGTGCCCCTCGGTCCAACCTAATCTCCGTCATGCTCGGGCTTGACCCGAGCATCCACGCCGACACCTACCAGCAGGGGCATGGATCCTCGGCTCAAGGCCGAGGATGACGGAATACGTGGGGTCGTCGCAGCCAATTCGTCCCCGAAAGCCGACAATGGGCGGAGGCGGACTCATCCGATGACGAGCACGGAGTGGATCGGAGAGGCTTTGCATCTCACTGCTATGGCGCCGCCGCGCCCTGGATCAGCCGATGCAGATATTCGAGCTTGGCGACGACGGGCGAAGAGAGCACGAAGGGATAGGCGTCGGGCTGGCCCATGCTGCGCTGGATGGCGTTGATCGCGAGACTGAGCGGCACCCAGGCACTGACGAGTTGCTCGGCGCTCTTGGCCCTGTAGGGAAGAAAATCGACCTCGCCGGATATTTCCTCATGGCCGCGCGGATCGATGGCTATGCCGAAGGCGCGGGCTGTCTCCAGCGTATCGACGATATGGAGGTAATGCGCGAAGCATTCGGCGAAATCCTCCCAGGGGTGCGATGACGCATAGGCGCTGATGAAATTATCATGCCATCCCAGGGGCGGGCCGGCCGCATAGTGTTTCTGGAGGGCCGCCAGATAATCCTGCCGCTCGTCGCCGAAGACGGCGCGGAAATCGTCGAGGCCGTTCTGGTCACGCACCAGCTTGTTCCAGATGAAATGGCCGGCCTCGTGGCGGAAATGCCCGAGCAGCGTGCGATAGGGCTCGTTCATCGAGCTGCGCGCCTGTTCGCGGGTGGCGTCGTCGGCTTCGGCAGCGCGGATGGTGATCAGGCCTTCCTCGTGGCCGGTCATGGCAGGCACGACATTGCCGTTGCCCTGCAGGGAATCTTCGAGGAAATCGAAGACGAGGCCGCCTTGCGGATCCTCGCCGCGATCGGGATGCGGCAGCTTCCAGCGCAGCAGCGAATAGAAGAGATGACGCTGCGCCTGGCCGATGCGCCGCCAGCGGTCGATGCCGTCCTGAGTATCGGTGTTCGGCACCAGCCGGTTATGGCGGCAGGCGGCGCAGAATTCGCCGTCGCCCTCCACCAGCCAGTTGCAGATGTCGAGGCCTGCGTTGGCGCAGAAACGGACCTTGCGGTCGGCGTCGGAAACGAGCTGCCAGACCGCCTCTTCGCAGGGCTCCAGCGCGTGCATGGCAAGGTCGCCGGGCAGGAAGCCGAGACGGTGGTTGCAGCGCACGCAGTGGCGGTTATCGAAGTGGACGACCTGGTCGCAATTGTCGCAGGCAAATAGCTTCATCGTTTTAATCTCTGCAAAGCAGGAGCGGGATTGAAAATGCCCGCCGCGCGGGCGCAGCGGGCATGTTGATGAGGGCCGAGCTTGTGGTTCAGAGCCTGTCGACGGCGCCCTTGAGCTTGTCCTTGACCTTGCCTGCTGCGACCTGTCCCTTGCCCTTGGCTTCCTGGACGTCGCCCTTGGCCTGCATGTCGGGGTCGTCGGTGGCCCGGCCGACCGCCCGCTTGGTCTTGCCGGCAATTTCGTTTGCCTTGCCTGAAATCTTGTCGCTGGTGCTACCCATCTGTGATGTCTCCGTGCTCGGCGTCGGACCTCTCGTCCGCGCGGGAAGGGAACGTCACTCGCGCCTAATCGTTCCCGCGACTGTCATGGAGCAGCGACTGTCATGGAGCAGCGACCGTCAGGGAGCGGCGACCGTCAGGCGAGCAGCGACCCTCAGGCGTGGCCGGCTTCGGCCGAAAGCATGGCGGCGTTGATGCCCATACCGGCGAGCGCCCGCTCGTATTTGTCCTCGAGGTTACGGTCGAAGATCAGTTCCTCATTGGCAGGGCAGGTGAGCCAGCCATTGTTGGCGACCTCGTTTTCGAGCTGGCCGGCCGCCCAGGAGGAATAGCCGAGCAGCATCGTCGCGCGTTTCGGCCCGGCGCCCTTGGAAATGGCGCGCACGATGTCGAGCGTCGCCGTCAGGCAGATGTCGTCGCTGACCGGGATCGAGGAGTCGCTGGCATAATCGTCCGAATGCAGCACGAAGCCGCGGCCGCTTTCAACCGGGCCGCCGGTCTGGATCGGGAAGTCGCGCGCCCGCTGCGGCAGAACGATCGGTTCTTCCTGCTTGATCATGTCGAGATGCAGCAGCACGTCGGTGAAAGTGAGGCTCTGCGGCCGGTTGATGACGAAGCCCATGGCCCCGGCATCCGAGTGCGCGCAGATGTAAATCACCGTGCGCGCGAAATTGCGGTCTTCCATTCCCGGCATGGCGATGAGGAACTGGCCATCGAAGAAGCCACGTTCCCGTCTGTTCTTCAGCGTCGATAAGGACATCATTCCTCCTGCTGCCAGACCGCACAAAGGCCCCGACAAGAGAAAGATGGGCCAATGTCACAAATCAATCAACCGAAAATGAAGATTAAATGGCCGCCGCTTCTGGCGGCCGGAGAGCACTTTCGGTAAACCTTTGTTCCATGATGACTATTTCATTGGCCTCGCGACGGCTTTTGATGGCGGCCATTTCCCTGACCGCGAGCCTTGCCCCCTTTTTTTCCGCCAAGGCGGAAATGAGCGCCTGGGCCGAGGCCGAGGGAGGCCGCATGCGCCTCGTGGCGCTGGCGCCCGATGCCAGTGGCAAAATCCGCGCCGGCCTGCAGATCGAACCGACACCCGGCTGGATCACCTACTGGCGCGAGCCCGGCAACAGCGGCATTCCGCCTCAGGTCACCATCGCGCCGGCCGGCGGCGTAAGGCTCGATGCCATCGCCTATCCCCTGCCGAAGCATTTTTTCAAAGGTGGGATCGAGGATATCGCCTATGACGCGCCGGTGACGCTGCCGCTGTCGCTGACGGCGGCCGGCAAAGGCGAGGTCACGATCGATGCGACAGTCTTCATCGGCATCTGCAAGGATATCTGCATTCCCTTCCAGGCGAATTTGAGCCTGAAGCTCGGCCGCGCCATGCAGTCGCGCCCGGAAGAAGAGGCGATCCTTGCGGCGGCCGATGCGACGCTGCCGAAGCCGCCGTCGGATGATTTCAAGGTGACGGCGCATGCGATCTCGCCCGATCGGAAGACGCTGTCGCTGACGCTCGCTCTGCCGGCCGACGGCAAGGGCGCGCCCGATATCATCGTCACCGGTCCGAGCGGCTATGCCTTCACCAAGCAGAGCGGCGGCAAACGCGAGGGCGCCACCTTCAGGACCGACGTGATGATCGGCAAACTACCAAAGGATTACGACATTTCGGGCGAGCGCTGGCGCGTGCTTGTCATCGATGGCGGCAGGGCAATGGAGACCGCGCTTGCCTTTGATTGACCGGCACTTATAGTCACCCTCATTCCCCGACGGCGCCTGCCGTCCAGCCCGAACCCCGCAATAGAACCGGAGGAGAAAACCATGACCATCGCGATCGGCGACAAGCTTCCGGCCGCCACCTTCAAGGAAAAGACCGCGGACGGCCCGGTCGAAATCACCACCGAGCAGCTTTTCGCCGGCAAGCGCGTCGTGCTCTTTGCCGTGCCGGGCGCCTTTACGCCCACCTGCTCGCTGAACCACCTGCCGGGTTATCTCGAAAACCGGGACACCATCCTCGGCAAGGGCATCGACGACATCGCCGTGCTCGCCGTCAACGACTGGCATGTGATGGGCGCCTGGGCGCAATCCTCAGGCGGCCTCGGCAAGATCCACTTCCTCGCTGATTGGGATGCCGGCTTCACCAAGGCCGTCGGCCTGGAAGCCGACCTCTCCGCCGGCGGCCTCGGCCTGCGCTCCAAGCGCTATTCGATGCTGGTCGAAGACGGCGTCGTGAAAGCCCTCAACATCGAGGAAAGCCCCGGCCAGGCGACGGTTTCCGGTGCGGCGGCGATGTTGGAACTGCTTTGAAGCACTATTCCGGAGAGATGAAGGGGCGGCCATACGGTCGCCCTTTTTGTTGCTGGGCGGGACGTTTGGCCGAAGAAGACGTGCGCCGGCCGCTGCTGTAGAGCCGCCACCTCCCCACCCTCATTCCTGTCTCGTCACAGCAACGAGGAGATTGGTGCTGTCTTAGGAACGTCCAACGTAGCATTCGCTGCGCCGCCGTGGTCAAGCCCGGGCAGGACGGAGGAGAGGTTGGGCTGCTGAAGCAAGTGCCGATGGAGTGGTAAGCACCTCCTGCTCACTGTGATCTGACGTCTGCGACCGGCTCGTCTTCTCTACTCCATTGGGAGGACAATCCGCGCCTCAATCCTGCCGCAATCGTTATAACATAACAGTAATGTTATTACATCGTAGGATCAGCTATGCCGCGAAACCCCGACCGCCTTCCCATCAGCCTCATGGGACAATCGGCCTTATTGAGGGTAGTCGGCATCACACTGATTATTGCCGTCCTCTGGCTCGCCATTCACTGGGCGGTTCTGCTGCCATGACGCCGTTGATCCGTCTCGATGATCTCACCATCGCCTATAACAGGCATCCGGCCGTTCATCACGTTACCGGCGCTTTTGCACCCGGCAGCCTGACGGCGATTGCCGGGCCGAACGGGGCCGGCAAGTCGACGCTGTTGAAGGCGATCATGGGTGAGCTTCGTCCGGCCGAGGGCAGGGTCGAACACCGGCTCGGCCGGGCGGAATTCGGTTATCTCCCGCAGGCGGCCGAGATCGATCGGCGCTTTCCGATCTCGGTCATCGACACGGTCATGCTCGGCGTCTGGAAGGCGAGGGGAGCCTTCGGCCGTGTCGCGCCCGCCGACGTGAAGAGAGCAGGCGAGGCGCTTGCCGCCGTCGGCCTCGACGGTTTTGCCAGGCGCCATGTCGGATCTCTCTCGGCCGGCCAATTCCAGCGCGTGCTCTTCGCCCGGCTGTTGCTGCAGGATGCCGGCGTCATCCTGCTCGACGAACCATTCACGGCAATCGATGCCCGCACGACCAGGGATCTCGTCGATATCGTCGCCCGCTGGCATGGCGAAGGCCGCACCGTCATCGCCGTGCTGCATGATTTCGAGCTTGTCCGGGCGCATTTCCCTCAGACCTTGCTGCTAGCCCGCGAGCTTGTCGGATGGGGGACGACCGCCGACATCATGTCCTCCGCCAATCTGATGAAGGCCCGCGCTATGGCCGAGCGCTGGGATGAGGATGCGGCGACCTGCGCCCCGCAAGAGGCGCCGGCGGCATGACGGCCTACGATCTCTTCCTCGCGCCCTTTGACGATTTCGGTTTCATGCGCCGCGCCCTTGTCGCCTGCCTCTGCCTCGGGCTCGGTTCCGGGCCAATCGGCGTTTTCCTGATGCTGAGGCGCATGAGCCTGATGGGCGACGCCATGAGCCATGCCGTGCTGCCCGGCGCGGCGATCGGTTATCTCGTCGCCGGCTCGCTGTCGCTGACGGCGATGGGCCTCGGCGGCCTTGTCGCCGGCCTGTCGGTGGCGCTGCTTTCCGGTGCGGTCAGCCGTATGACCGTGCTGCGGGAGGATGCGAGCTTTGCCAGCTTCTATCTCGCGTCGCTGGCGCTCGGCGTCCTGATCGTCTCGCTGCGCGGCTCGAATATCGATCTGCTGCATGTGCTCTTCGGCACCATCCTGGCGATCGATGCCCCCGCCCTTTACCAGATCGGCGCGATCACCTCGCTGACGCTCGTCGTCCTCGCCGCCATCTACCGGCCGCTGGTGGCCGAGTGCTTCGATCCGGGTTTCCTGCGCGCCGTCGGCGGGCGTGGGCCGATCTATCATGTTCTCTTCCTGCTGCTCGTTGTGCTGAACCTCGTCGCCAGCTTCCAGGCGCTCGGCACTCTGATGGCGGTTGGCCTGATGATGCTGCCGGCCGCCGTCGCCCAGCTCTGGTCGCGCAGCCTGCCCGTCATGATGCTGATCGCGACCGCCAGCGCCGGCGCCTCCGGCTATCTCGGCCTGATCGCCTCCTACCATCTCGAACTCGCCTCCGGCCCGACGATCATCATGACGGCGGCCCTCATCTACGCCTTCTCGATCCTTTTCGCACCCTCCGGCATCGCCCGGCGCCTCTTTCCCCGCCCGCATCTGAAGGGCTGACCTCAAGGAGACTTCGATGATATCGCGCAGACTGCTTCTCTCCGTCGCCGCACTGTCCGCACTGACGGCTCTGTCGGCCGCACCCGCCTCGGCCGAAACGCTGAAGGTTGTGGCGTCCTTCACCGTGCTTGCCGATGTCGTCAGAGAGGTTGGCGGCGACCATGTGAAGGTGACGAGCCTTGTCGGCCCGAATGGCGATCCCCACGAGTTCGAGCCGTCGCCGGCCGACGCCAGGAATTTGAAAGCGGCGCAAGTCACCTTCGTCAGCGGCGAAGGGCTGGAAGGCTGGATGGACCGGCTGATCACCGCCTCGGGCTACAAGGGCAAGCCGGTCACTGTCTCCGAGGGCATCGCCACCCGCACCATGGAAGAGGACGGCGCCGAGATCACTGACCCGCATGTCTGGAACAGCCCCGTCAACGTCAAGGTCTGGGTGGCCAATATAGAAAAGGCGCTGTCGGCGGCCGATCCCGCCGATGCCGCCGCCTTCAAGGCCAATGCCGAGAGATACACGAAAACGCTCGACGGTCTGAACGCCTATGCCCATTCGAAATTCGACAAGATCCCCGACGACCGCCGCAAGGTGCTGACCAGCCACGATGCCTTCGGCTATTTCGGCCGTGAATATGATGTCAGCTTCCTCGCGCCGCTCGGCCTTTCCACCGAAAGCGAAGCTTCTGCCGCCGACGTCGCCAAGCTGATCGACCAGATCAAGAGCGAGCGCGTAAAGGCCTATTTCTTTGAGAATTCCAACGATCCGCGCCTTGTCAAGCAGGTGGCCAAGGCCACTGGCGCCGCGCCCGGCGGCGAGCTCTATGTCGAATCGCTTTCCGATGCCAAGGGCCCGGCGCCGACCTATGAGAAGATGTTCCGCTACAATGTCGACCAACTCGCCGCCGCCATGGCGAAATCGAGCTGAGGATCGAGGCGTCGGGGGTCGTGCGCCGCTACGTTATCGGCGCTCGACACCCTTTGCCGCCAGGATATGGTCAACCGAGGCCGAAGTCAGAAACTCCGATAGCTGCCTGGCGGCTTCTGGGTCACGCGGATTGGCGCTGACGCCGATGGCGAAATCAATATAACTTTGCAGTTCTGCAGGAAACCTGCCGGCGAGCACGACTTCGGGAGCGGCCGCGAGAATTGACGTCACGGGAACAACTGCCAGCTCGGCCTCCCCACGGCCCACCGCCGACGCTGTCTGCCCTCCCGGTACGGCCACGAGCTTGGGCCGCACTTCTTCGGCTATTCCCAGACGATCCAGCAAACCGGAGAAGTAGCCGCCGCTGGTGCCGTCACTGGCGTAAGCGATCGTCTCGGCACTCTTCAATGCGTGCACGAAGGCGTCAACCGATCCCATGTCGAGTGGCCGGCTGCCCGCCTTTGCCGCCACACCCATCCCTACTCGGCCAAAGGCGACCTGGCTTGCCGCCTTGACCTTTCCCGTGGCAGTCAGGTCCTGAACCATGGACGGATTGATGATGACGAGGTCAAAAGCTTCCCCGGCCTCAATCTGTTTCTTGACTGTCGGATTGACTTCCCACTTGACCGTAACCGTCAGTCCCGTGGCGCTTTCGAACTGGGGAATGAGAGCAATGACGGCGGGCCGGACCGCGATAGCGCCAAAAAGCCGGATCTGCTGATGCATGGCCCAACCTGAAATCGGTCGAAACGACCGTCCCTACGATACGGATCCCAGCTGCGTTCCGCAACTGCCGGCCGCCCTCACAGATTGAGGTCGAAGACCAGGATGCCGGCAAGACCGCCATCCGTCGAGGAGACGATACGCTCGCCGACGGCCACATGGGCGGGATGGACGAGATAGGCATCGCGCGCTTCGGCGCTTTCAAAGGTCACGGCAAAACCATCGACGAAGCCGGCATGCAGCCCTTCGGGCGAAACATTCGGCCCGTATTTGATATCCAATATGCCGGGGATGACTTGTTTCAGCGCGACGATCGCGTCAAACAGTGATTGCTTGTCGTCCATCGTCAGCGCCGTCTTCAGCCGCAGGAACACGCAGTGCAGGATCATTATGGTCCTCCCGATTTTCTGTGTCGGCAGCATAGCGGCGAAAGCCGGGACGGCAACGGGATTTATTTTTGCGCAGGCCGGATGAGGACAGACTTACATCTGGTCGGTCGCGGCCGGGTCGCGGTTATAGATCTTGCGGACGAGTTCCCGGGCATTCGCACGGGCTTCGTCTTTCTGTGCCGGCGTCATCGGCCGGCAGGTGTGGCGGAGGTTGGATGAATCGAGCACGGTGGCAGCGCCGGAATTGGCGATGACGAGGTGCCAGCTGCAGGCGGCGACCTTGTCAATGACAACCGCGTCACGGCATCCGGAAGACAGGCAGAAGGCCACGGTCTGTTGAGCGGCGTGATTGCCTTTCAGCGCCTGCTGCAGCGCCGCCGCGAATTCGGCGGTCCATCGCTCGCAATGCTTCGCTCCAGGCTGGCAGGCTTTGGTGACGGGTTTAGTTTCGCCGGCCTCGAGCGGCGAGACGAAAAGGGCGCCGATCGAAACAGCGAGCAGAAGCTTGAGCATCAAATTTTCCTTATGTGATGACACAGAGGCGCATAGCGCCCTTCGTTGGTCAACGACCATTCATGGTGAGCGGAGCGCCCGGCAAGCGGTCGGGCTCCCCTGGACCGCTCACGCCCGTTTCGTGAGTGGAAACCGGTCGCGAAGCAGCCGCAGTACCGATTCCGAGGGCATCGGCGGGCCGAAGAGATAGCTCTGCCCGTAGCTGCAGCCCATTTTGGCAAGCTCGATCGCGTCCTCGTTGGATTCGATGCCCTCTGCCACCACCTTCATCTCCAGCTCGCGCGCCATCGATATCACCGATCGGAGCACGGTCGCCTTCTTGTCGCTGCTGTCGCGCACCAGCGCCTTGTCGAGTTTGATCGTGTCGAAGGGGAAGCGGGTGAGGTAGGCAAGCGAGGAATAGCCGGTGCCAAAATCGTCGAGCGCCAGGCCGATGCCGGCCTCCTTCAGCTTCTGCAGCACGAGACGGGCCTGTTCCGGGTTTTCCATCACCATGGATTCCGTCAGTTCCAGCTTGAGCCGCGAGGGCGTGCAATGGGTCTTGGCGAGAACCGAACGCACGTCGTCATAAAGCTCGTTGTTGAGCAGTTGCACGCTCGACAGGTTGATCGACACGAAGATCGGCAGTTCGCCGGTCTGGTTCTGCCAGCTCATCAGGTCGTTGGTCGCCTGTTCGAGCGCGAACATTCCGAGCGCGCCGATGATGTCGGACGCCTCGGCAAGCGGAATGAATTCCGACGGCGGGATGTTGCCGCGCTTCGGATGTTCCCAGCGCATCAGCGCTTCGAAGCCGGCGACCTCCACATCCTCCAGTCGGGCGATCGGCTGGTAGACCATCGACAATTCCTTGCGCTCGATGGCGCGGCGCAGGTCCGTTTCGAGCTGCAGCCGGTCGGTGCCGAAGTCGCGGAAGGCCGGCTGGAACGGCTCGACGCGGTTGCCGCCGGCCCGTTTCGCCCGGTACATGGCGAGCTCCGCATCACTGAGCAGGCCGCTGGCGCTTTCCTGCTGGTCCACCCAGGAGGCAAGCCCGATCGAGGCCGTCAGGATGATCTCGCGATTGGAGAAGTTGATCGGCACCATGATCGCCTTGCTGACCGCATCGGCGAAATCGGCGACCTTGGCCGGATTGTGCTCGGACACCAGGATGAGGCCGAACTGGTCGCCGGCAAGACGCGCCAGCGTGTCCTGCGGCTTCATCAGGCGGCGCAGGCGCCGCGTCAGCGCAATCAGAATGTTGTCGCCGGCGGCAACACCGAGTGAATCGTTGACCAGCTTATAGCGGTCGATGTCGATCACCATCACCGTCGGGCGCAGCGTCTCGCCGCCCGGCGCCAACGCCAGCACGGCCTGCAGCCGGTCGAGGAAGACCTGCCGGTTCGGAAGTCCGGTCAGATTGTCGTGCAATGCGTCATGCAGCAGCCGCTCGACCGAATTCTTCTGCTCGGTGACGTCGACGATCGTGCCGACGCAGCGGATGATCTCGCCGTTGGAGCCGAGCACTGGCCGGGCCCGGATCAGCAGCCAGTGGAAATGCCCGTCCTCGGCCCTGATGCGGAATTCATGGTTCAGCCGGCCGCGCCGGTGCTCGAGCAGCACGTCGAGGGTAGCGCGGAAGCGGTCGCGGTCGTCAGGATGGAGCCGCGGCAGCCAGTTGCGTGCAGCCCCGTGCATCGTGCCGGGGGAGAGGCCGAGCTTGACCGAGACGTCAGGGATGGTGACGACGCGATCGCGCGCCACGTCCCAGTCCCACACCATGTCGCCGGAGCCGGTCAGTGCCAGCGATTGCCGCTCGAGATCGGAAAACAGCCCCTGCTGGAAGGCGCCGCCGGCAAAGGCGTGCTGCATGACGGTGAAGCCGATCAAGAGCACGATCAGCACGAGGCCGCCGCCGAGCGCCGGCTGGATGATGTCGTTGTCGAGCCGGCCTGTAACGGTCAGCCACGCCCCGAACAGCCAGACGAGCGTCAGGGCCCAGGCCGGCACCAGCAGGATCGCGCGGTCGTAGCGGTTGAAGCCGAGATAGATGATCAAAAGCAGGCCGGTCGCCGCCGTCAGTGCGAAGGAGAGCCTGGCGATGCCGGCGGCGATAGACGGATCGTAGATCGCCACGCCGAAGAGCAGGGCAAGGCCGAGCACCCAGGCGAGCGTGGCGTAGCCGAGATGCGCGTGCCAGCGGTTGAGGTTCAGATAGGTGAAGAGGAAGATGACGAAACTCGAGGCGAGCGCAACTTCAGCGCAGGCCCGCCATATTCGCTGGTCGGCCGAGGCGACGCTGATGAGCTTGCCGAGAAAGCCGAAATCGACGCAGATATAGCCGAGCACCGCCCAAGCGAGCGCCGCCGTCGCCGGCAGCATGGAGGTGCCTTTGACGACGAAGAGGATGGTCAGGAACACGGCGAGAAGGCCGGCAATGCCGAGCACGATGCCGCGATAGAGCGTGAAGGCGTTGATCGTATCCTTGTAGGCGTTCGGTTCCCAAAGATAGATCTGCGGCAGTTCCGGCGTCGACAATTCGGCGACGAAGGTGATGACGGCGCCCGGGTTCAGCGTAATGCGGAAGACGTCGGCTTCGTCGCTCGGCTGCCGGTCGAGCGCAAAGCCTTCGCTAGGGGTGATGGCGATGATGCGCTGGGAGCCGAGATCCGGCCAGAAGAGCTTGGAATTGACCAGACGGAAATGCGGCGCGACGATAACGCGCTCCAGCTGTTCCTCCGAGACGTTGGCGAGCGCAAAGACCGCCCAGTCGCCCTGATGGTTTTCCGAACTCGCCCTGACCTCGATGCGCCGGCGGATGCCGTCGGCGCCGGCCGCCGTCGACACCTGGAAGGCCTCGCCCTGATTGGCATAGATCTCCGTTGTCGCCGTCAGGTCGAGCGCGGTATCGTCACGGGAAATCTTCACCGGTTCGGCCGCCTTGGTAACGCCCGCCGAAAGGGCGAAGACCGCCAGGAAAAGGGCTGCGATCACCGCGATCACTCGTCCGGACGGTGACGTGGGCAGCATGCTGTTTCTGGTCATCGGCTGTCGGTTTTCCTGCCTTTATCCGTATCGGTGGCGAGCCGTGAGAACATCACGTGGTCGTGCCACTGACCGTTGATCTTCAAGTATCCGCGCAGATAGCCTTCCCGCTGAAACCCGGCCTTTTCAAGCAGACGCATGCTGCGCGTGTTATCTGGAATACAGGCTGCTTCAATACGGTGCAACTCAAGCCCGGAGAAGATGTAAGGAATAACCAACTGAAGCGCGGCGTACATATGGCCCTGGCCGGCATGGCGTTCGCCCATCCAGTAGCCGATCATGCAGCTTTGTGCCGCACCCCTCCTGATGTAGCCGATGGTGATGCCGCCGACGAGAGTTCGGTTTTCCTTGAGGAAGATGAACAGCGGGATCGCCTGACCGGAGGCATATTCCTGTTTGCCGCGGATAACGCGGGCGCGATAGGCGCCTTCCGTCAGCTCGTCGCGCCGCCAGGTCGGCTCCCAGGGTTCCAGGAATTTGCGGCTTTCGGCGCGCAGCCGGTGCCACTGGCTGAAATCCTGATAGCGCGGCAGGCGCAAGAGGTACCTGTCATTCTCCAGCTCTACCGCATCCGGCTGCCGCGACAGGAACCGAAACACCGATTTTGGCATCGATCACTCCCGGCAGACGGACGTCGGCTCAGCTGGCCTGCATCGTCTTCGGCGCCGGGACCGAAAGCGAGGCAACGATGTCTTCCATCGGCGCGAGCTGCTCGAGCGGGCCGATCGCCGAAAGCGTCGGCACCGTGTCGTAGAACAGCCGGCCTGCGAGATCGGTCAGCCGCTCGATGGTGATGCCTTCCAGACGCTCCATCATCTCCGGATTGGAGATCGGCCGGCCGTAGAGCATCATCTGCCTGGCTATCTGGCCGGCGCGGGCAGCCGGGCTCTCCTGGCCCATCAGCAGCTGGGCGCGGATCTGGGCGCGGGCGCGTTCGATTTCCTTCTGGTGGATGGCATTGGCGGATTTATGCAGCTCGTCGATGATGACGGGCACCAGCTCCGGCAGGTTCTCGCCGCCGGTCGCGGCATGGATGCCGAAGATGCCGGTGTCGGAAAAGCCCCAGTGGAAGGCATAGACGGAATAACAGAGGCCGCGGAATTCGCGCACTTCCTGGAACAGCCGTGACGACATGCCGCCGCCGAGGATATTGGCGAGGATCTGCGAGCAATAGAAATCGCGGGCGTGGTAGGGCTTGCCCTCGAAGCCGAGCAGGATCTGCGCATCCATCAGGTCGCGCGATTCGCGCACGCTGCCGCCGATGTAACGCGCCGCTTCCATGACCGGCGGGGCGGATGGCGCGGTCGGCAGGCTGGCGAAACGATCCTCGACCATGCGCAGGAATTCCTGATGATCGACCGCGCCGGTCGCCACCACGAACATGCGGTCGGTCGTGTAGTTGCGGCCGAGATAGGTGCGGATCTGCTGCGGCGTGAAGGAGACGACAGTCTCCGGTGTGCCGAGGATCGGCCGTCCGAGCGTCTGGTCGCGATAGGCGGCTTCGGAGAAGCGGTCGAACACCACGTCGTCGGGCGTGTCGTTGGCCGCGTTGATCTCCTGCAGGATCACCTGCTTCTCGCGCTCCAGCTCATCCTCCTCGAAGGCCGATTCCGTCAGGATGTCGGCGAGGATGTCGACGGCGAGCGGCACATGGTCCTTGAGCACGCGGGCATAATAGGAGGTCGTCTCGGTCGAGGTGGCGGCATTGACCTCGCCGCCCACATCCTCGATTTCCTCGGCGATCTGGCGGGCCGAGCGGCGCGCCGTGCCCTTGAAGGCCATGTGTTCGAGCAGGTGGGCGATACCGTGCTCGTCTTCCGTCTCGTTGCGCGATCCCGATTTGATCCAGACTCCGAGCGCGACGCTTTCCAGGTGCGGCATGGTTTCTGTGACTACTGTCAGCCCGGATTTCAGCCGGGTGCACTCAACTGTCATTGGCTATCTTTCTGCGCCTGCCGTCTTCTCGCTGCGGGCGTGATCGCCGATAAAGGTCTCAACGGCTTTCAGCTCCGGGTTGATAATCTGGAAACGCTCCTCCCTTTGCATCAGACCAGCAAGCCACGTCGGAAGCGCCGGGTCAATACCGCAGGCGGATTTTACGGCGGCGGGGAATTTCGCCGGATGCGCGGTCGCAAGCGTCACCATCGGCGTATTCGGCTTCTCTTTCCTGGCCGCGACGAAGACGCCGATCGCCGAATGCGGATCGAGGAGATAACCGGTCTCGGCATGGATTTGGCGGATCGTCTCGGCCACCTGCCTTTCGCTCGCGCGCCCGGCGCGGAAGTCGCGGCGGATCGCCTTCAAAGCCTCGGGAGCGATCTCGAAGCCGTTGGATTGCTTGAGGCTCTCCATCGCCGCGCGCACCTTGGAGGCGTCGCGCCCATAGGCTTCGAACAGCAGCCGCTCGAAATTCGACGAGATCTGGATGTCCATAGACGGCGAGGTCGTCGCCTTGACGGCCTTCATGTCATAGCGGCCGGTCTTCAGCGTCCGCGCCAGGATGTCGTTCTCATTGGTGGCGATGACAAGCCGGTCAATCGGCAGGCCCATGCGCTTGGCGCAGTAGCCGGCGAAGATGTCGCCGAAATTGCCCGTGGGCACCGTGAACGAGATCTTCCGGTCGGGTGCGCCCAGCGCCACCGCCGCCGTGAAATAATAGACGATCTGGGCCATGATGCGCGCCCAGTTGATCGAATTGACGCCCGACAAATTCACCTTGTCGCGGAACGCCGCGTCGTTGAACATCGCCTTTACAAGGTTCTGGCAGTCGTCGAAATTGCCCTCGACGGCAAGCGCATAGACATTTGACGAGGTCGATGTCGTCATCTGCCGTTGCTGCACCGGCGAGACCTTGCCATGCGGGAAGAGGATGAAGATATCGGTGCGCTCGCGGCCGGCAAAGGCGTCGATCGCCGCCCCGCCGGTATCGCCCGAGGTGGCGCCGACGATCGTCGCCCTCTCGCCGCGCTTTTCCAGCGCATAATCCATCAGCCGGGCGAGCAGCTGCATCGCCACGTCCTTGAAGGCGAGGGTGGTGCCGTGGAAGAGTTCCATGACGAAGCTGTTCGGCCCCGTCTGCACGAGCGGCGCGATCGCCGGATGGCGGAAGGTGCCGTAGGCCTCGTCGATCATCGCCCGGAAGGTCGCCGCGGGGATCTCTCCGTTGGTGAAGGGCGACAGGATGGTGAAGGCGACATCCTGATAGCTTTTGCCACGCAGCGCACGGATTTCCTTCTTGGAAAGGCTCGGCCATTCACGGGGAACGTAGAGCCCGCCGTCGCGCGCCAGGCCCGTCAGCAGGGCGTCGCAAAAGCCGAGGGAAGGGGCCTCGCCGCGGGTCGAGATATAGTCCACGTTGGTCATCCTTGATCTATCGCTGAAAGAAATCCGGCCGCTTTCTTTGCCGGAAACCGAGAAGGCGCGGGGGCTGCTGACATACGATCGCCGTTATCTTGTTGAAGTTGCCCGCATCCGGCGGCGAAAAGTGCATCAAAACGGCGCGTACCCAATCGATTTTTGTTTGAGCCGCTGATATAGACCATCGCAAACCGTCGTGAAAGGCCTCACGCAAAAGACATGGGGCCTCCAAGAAACGCTTGTGCAAGGGGTGGAATATCGTGCTCGGCAAGGTCTCGCGTCTCATCGTCTCCGCTTCTCTTGTCGCCCTGCTCGCCGGCTGCAATTCGCTCGGCATAGGCGGCGACAGCAAACCGGAGGCTGCGCCCGCCCAGCCGAACGGCAACGCCCAGATCATGCCGCTCGCACCCGCCAACCCCTCGTCCAACAATCCGTCGATCGGCACGGCCACGACCGCGCAGGGCACGACCGCCCCGGTCGTCCAGGGCGCCTGCCCGCAGATCTTCATGCGTGACCAGGATGCGATCTTCCGCACTTACGCCAAGGGCAAGAAGGACGATCCGCAGCAGATCGTCGTCCAGGCCTCCTTCGGCGATTACACCCGCCAGTGCATGCTGAACGACACGAACCTGACGATGACTGTCGTCGCCCAGCTGCGCCTGATCACCGGCCCGGCCGGCGCTCCCGGCCCGGTGACGCTGCCGATCCGCGTCAGCGTCGTCGACGGCGAGAATGTGCTTTACTCCGAGGTCACCAAGTTCCCGACCGAAATCCCGCCGGGCACGCCGGGCACGCAGGTCATCTTCCGCAAGGAAGGCATCAAGATGCCGGTCGGCGCCGGCGCCCTGGTGCGCGTCAACATCGGCTTCGATACCCAGCCGGCCAAGAGCAAGAAGAGTAGCTAACCTATTCCCTCCTGCGTCATGCTGACGGCAGTGCGTTTGGCAACAAAGAAAATCCCAAACTCCGTCATCCCAGGGCTTGACCCCGGGATCCACGACCCACACGCCGCTTCTCTAATGTCCCTACGGGTGCCATCGCTCTTCACGCCGTGCCAGCCGCATGGATTCCAGGGGCAAGCCCTGGAATGACGGAGGAGAGGTGGTGCCTGGATGCATAAGCCCGCCAGCGTGGAGGAGAGGTGTTCCGAGACGCATCTGCTCGGCGGCCGCGATGAAGCGACGCCAGATCCGGCGCCCACAAGCTTCGGCGAAAGCGACGTTTCACAAGCTGCTTCGGCGGTGTTGGCAACAAAGCCAACCACACACTCCGTCATCCCAGGGCTGACCCTGGGATCCACGACCCACACGCCGCTTCGCTAATGTCCCTACGGGTGCCATCGCTCTTCACGCGCGCCAGCCGCATGAATCCCAGGGTCAAGCCCTGGGATGACGGAGGAGAGCGGTGCCGGGAGGCATAGGCCCGTCGGCGTGGAGGAGAGGTGGTGCCGAGACGCATCGGCTCGGCGGCCGCGATGAAGCGACGCCAGATCCGGCGCCCACAAGCTTCGGCGAAAGCGACATCTCACAAGCTGCTTGGGCGGTGCGTTTGGCAACAAAGCCAACCACACACTCCGTCATCCCAGGGCTTGACCCTGGGATCCACGACCCGGCACTCGGCTTCAATAATTTTCCTGCAGCTGCACTCCATCGCTCCTCACGCAGCGCGAGCCGCATGGATCCCAGGGTCAAGCCCTGGGATGACGGAGGAGAGGCGGTGCCGGGAGGCATACGCCCGTCGGCGTGGAGGAGAGGTGGTGCCGAGACCCATCGGGCTCAGCAGGCGCGCAATAGACCTAGAGCACGCCTTCCCAGGCCGCAAGCGCGGCAACCACGCCCGGCAGGTCGTTCATGCGTGAGATCACCGTTTCGGCGCCGGCATCCGTCAGTTTATCGGCATGGGCGGGGTAGCTGTGCGAGGCGCCGGTGAAGCCGATGACGCGCATGCCGGCGGCGCGGGCGGCGTGCACGCCGTGCACGGAATCCTCGACGACGACCGTCTGGTCGGGAGAGACGCCCATGCGGCTTGCGCCGTGGAGGAAGATATCCGGCTTCGGTTTGACGCGGTCGGCGCCGAGATCCTTGGCGGAGAAGATGTTGGGCGCAAAGAGCGGCTTCAGGCCGACCTTGCCCAGCATCATGTCGAGCCGCTTCGTGCTCGAATTCGAGCAGATGCAGCGCTTCATCGGCAGTCTGGAGACGGCGAATTCGACGCCCGGGATCGCCTTGACGTCGTTCGCCAGCCTTGTGTCGAGCAGCTTCTCGGATTTTTCGAGCAGGGAGGCCGAAAGCGGGATGCTGGCCTCGCGTTCGACCTGCAGCAGGATATTGTGCCAGGTCATGCCGGCGAAACGCTCGCCCATCTCCTCGACGCCGATCGGGTATCCGGCCTCCGTCAGAAGCGCGGATTCGACTTCGGCCGCGATAATTTCGGAATCGACGAGAACACCGTCGCAATCAAAGATGATGAGATCGAAGCCGTCCATATGTTCACGCCTTGCTGGAAATCTGATCTTGTCCGGGGATACTGGGGCTTTACACGATGGCCGGGCAAAGCTCAACCTGATCTGAAGCATGGCTGCGATGCGGCAGGCGACCGGCTCCGTACTCGCTGCCGATGATGATGCTGGAGGGGCAGGGCTCGTCGAGGTTCAAGGCGGCGAGCCCCAGGCAACTATTGTTCCGGCAGAATGATCTTCTGAGTGGTGGTGCTTTTCACCGGCTTTTCGCCCGGAACATGCGACATTGTACGGGTCGTGCTGTCGAGCGAGCTGCCGTCGGTGCTGGTCTTGGTGCGGGACTTGCTGAACGTTCCCTGGTCGACCGCCTGCGCCTTGGTCTGCGCCTTCAGCTTGTCGCCATTGTCGTTGACATGGGTCTTGCTTTGCGCCTTGCCGTCGGTGGTGGCCGCACTGCCGCCCGATCCGATCGAGGATGTCGTGCCGCCGTCGGTCTGGCAGGCGCCCGCGGTTCCGACCGAGCTGGCGGATGTGCCCCCGGCCGAAGCGCTTCCAGCCGTTCCTACGGTTCCCGCCGCATTGCATTCCTCTGCAAGGACGGCCGAGCTCGATGCGAGCAGCGCAATCGAAGCGGCTGCGATAAGGTTGATAGGTTTCATTGCCATCTCCTATTTCTTCGGTTTCGTCACCGAACAGGTTCCATCGGAACGTTTGGTGATGACGGTGCCGTCCGGCCGCGTGACGCTTGCGGTCGAATAGCTGTCGACGCTTCCCGAACTTGCCGAGGAGCCGGCGGAGGCTGATGACGAGGTGGAGCCGCTTGAGCCTGCTCCGGTCGTGGTCGACGAGGACACCTGACCGTTGCCGGCGGTCACGGTCGTGGACATGTCGCCAGCCTGGGATTCGACGACGGTGCACGTCGTTCCATCGTCAAGCTTGATCTCCTCGGCCATTGTCCCGCCGCCAATCAGTACGAGCGAAGCGGTCAGCGCGATTGTGGAAAACCGGGTCATGGTTTTTATCTCCAGGGGTTTGGCCGGCGCCTTGGAGGCGCCGGCCTGGGATCATTTGCAATCCTCGGTGCCGGGGGCGTCCTTCTTGACCTGGCCAGGCGCGCAGCCCTTCTTGCCCTGGTTGTCTTGCGAAGTGCCTGCCGCGCTGCTGCCGGTGCCGACGGTGCTGCCGGTCTTGTCTCCGTCCGCAGACGAAGCCCCGGTGCCGACGCTCGAGGCCGAATTGGCATCACCCGAACCCGCGGCCGAGCCGCCGGTGCCGACCGTGCTGCTGGAGGTGCCGCCGCCAGCCGACGAGCCGCCGGTGGCGGTCGTCGAGGACGTGCCTGAATTGCAGGTGGTCGTACCGTCAGGGCAGGTGCCGCCGGCAGAGCTGCCACCAGTACCGACCGTGCTGCTCGCAGTTCCGCCGCCTGCCGTCGAACCGCCGGTGCCGGTCGTGCTCGAAGACTGGGCGAAGCCGGACGCCGCCGTGCCGGCCAGAAGGGCCGCGGCCAATGCCAGGTGTGTTACCTTCATCATAGGGTATTCCTCCGATTGTTTGTCAGTTGCCGCCGCATCCGCAGTGGATGGACGACTGTTGGACAAACGACCGTTTTACCCGGCTGTTCCTGTGGTCGGACCTCAGTCGGACTGGTGTCGGACCTTGGGCGGATTCGCGGGAGAACCGGAGCCTCGAAGGACGGGGGCGGGCGGAGGGAGCGCGTCGCCACAGAAAGGCGAC